>PCWQ01000007.1 GCA_002787405.1 Candidatus Komeilibacteria bacterium CG11_big_fil_rev_8_21_14_0_20_36_20 | reverse complement strand
CCAATTAGAGTATAGACAGATTGTCTAAAGAAATGGGTACCCACCAGTAACAAAAATATCGCCCGTAATATAAGCCAACCCAAATTCTTGAGCGCTACTTTTATTGCCAGTATTATGGGGTGTTCTTACAGCTTTGATTTGTCTATAGTACTTGGCTAAAATATGTGGAGTTTGATCGTTTGAAGCATCATCTACAAAGATCATCTGATCAAATTTTCTAGTTTGATTCAAGCAGGAGCGGATACATTGCTCCAGAGATTTCTCCTCATTATAACAAGGCACTAGTAAGGAAATTTTCATATAAAAAAGAGGCAACGTTCCCGCATACCCTCCTATTCTGCTGGACTGCTAATATTTATCTTGTATAAGATAGCACAGTCTTTAAAATTGCGCAAGGAGTTTTCTAAAATCTCTATTTTGATCGTATATTATACAATTTAAGGTTGTTAGAATCAATAGTTATTAAAAAATTAGACAAAAACTTTAAAATTCCTTATAATAATGGCGTAATTTAAAGTAATTAATTTAAAAACATGCCTTATAAATTTTTGTTTGTTTCCAAAGACGCTTTAATTAGTGATATTGCTTGGCAAATTGCCAAAGAAGGCCACGAAGTTAAATTTTGTATAGAAGACAAAAACGAAGATGATATTGCTAATGGTTTTATTTCTAAAACGAAAGACTGGCGTCAAGAAGTTGATTGGGCGGATGTCATTGTTTTTGATGATGTTTTAGGTCAGGGCACAATTGCTCATCAATTGCGCCAACAAGGGAAAAAAGTTATTGGGGGGACTCCTTACACGGACCGTTTAGAAGACGATCGTTCTTTTGGACAATATGAACTAAAAACTCATGGTGTAAAAATAATTCCTTTTTGGGAATTTTCTGACTTTGACAAAGCGATTGCTTTTGTTAGGGAGCATCCAGACGAATATGTTATTAAGCCGAGCGGCGAAGCTCAAAACATCAAGCGGCTTTTATTTGTGGGTATGGAAAAAGATGGCAGTGATGTTATTAGAGTACTCACTTCTTATAAAAGAGTCTGGAGTGATGAAGTCAAAGTTTTTCAACTACAAAAAAGAGTTAATGGTGTAGAAGTAGCGGTCGGTGCTTTTTTTAATGGGCATAATTTTATTTATCCTATTAATATTAATTTTGAGCATAAAAAATTATTTCCTGGCAATCTTGGTCCGGCCACTGGTGAAATGGGGACGAGTATGTTTTGGTCAGGGCCAAATAAATTATTTAATGAGACTCTGCAGAAAATGGAGTCCACTTTAGCTAGAGAGAAATATGTCGGCTACATTGATATTAATTGTATTGTTAATGGGCAAGGAATTTACCCTTTGGAATTTACCGCTCGTTTTGGTTATCCGACTATCAGTGTGCAGAAAGACGGCATGATTACTCCAATTAGCGAATTTTTTTATGCTTTAGCTAATGGCATGGATTCTCCTTTGAGAGTGAAAAAAGGATTTCAAGTAGGGGTGCGAATCGTTGTTCCACCTTATCCGTTCCGTGATAAAAAGACATTTAATTCTTATTCAAAAGGGGCGACCATTGTCTTTAAAACATTGAATAATTTGGAGGGAGTGCATATTGAAGATGTAAAAATACTTCATGGAGAATGGGTGGTCACCGGTTCAGCTGGAGTGGCTTTAATTATAGTAGGGACAGGACTGACAATGAGTGAGGCGCAGAAGCAGGTCTATTCCAGAATACAAAATATTTTAATTCCTAACATGTATTATCGTAAAGATATTGGAGATCGTTGGTTTGAAGAAAGGGATAAACTACATAGTTGGAATATAATTTAATTAAAACAAAACAGATGAGTAAAAAGTGCAATAACGCTACCGGAGGAGCAGTTTATGGCTTTGGTTTTATTGGGGCAGTAGTTTACTACATTCAGCACGCTGATAGTTTTTGGGTGGGAGTTTTAGGCGTCTTAAAAGCCATAGTCTGGCCAGCCATTTTGGTTTATAAATTGTTGGGATTTTTATAAGCCAATGCCAAATTACAAAATATATTACCAATCACCAATTGGTTGGTTGGAAATTATAGCTATAGATAAAAATATTATAGCTATTAATTTTGTTAAGCAGAAGAAGGCGGCGGTCAGAGTTAATTCTTTACTTAAAAAATGTTGCCAGCAATTGACGGAGTATTTTCAAGGCCGGCGTCAGAAGTTTAATATTAATTTTCAAATTCAAGGCACAAACTTTCAGCAAAAAGTCTGGCAGAACTTATTAAGAGTGCCTTATAGTAGTATCATGGCTTATCAGGATTTAGCTACAGCCATTGGCCAATTCAAGGCCGGTCGGGCAGTTGGTCAAGCAGTAAATAAAAATAAACTGCCCATTATTATCCCTTGCCATCGGGTTATTGGTAGTAATGGTCAGTTAATTGGTTATGCTGGTGGCCTGTGGAGAAAAAAGTGGTTAATAGAGCATGAAAGAAAATTAGCTAATATTAGCTAATTTTTATTCTATTGACAGAATTTTAAAAGTATAATAAGATGTGTAAACGTTGATCTTTATAATAAAATTTTGAGCTATTTAGAGTCCGAAGGTAACGGGTAGAATCTTTTCTTATGAGTAGCGAATCGGCATAGCGAAAATCAGAGGATTGAGTGCGGATACTTAATAACAGTTTGATTGTGCTTAACAATCAGGGTTGTTCTATGCGCATAGAACAACAATCCTTCCCGCAGGGTTTAATTTACGGGTAGTGCTTTCCCACGAAAAAAGGAAATTCCTATCTCAACCCGGGCCTCTCTAAATAGCTCATCTAATTTAGGTTGTTGACAACAACCACAATCTATACCCCGCGTAAGTTTAATCTTATAACAGCAATGTTATTTAGAGAAAAACTAGCGGGGTTTTTCTTTTTGACTAATAAGCAAATTTAACTTAAGATATCTACATGGATAACATTGAGGAAATCAAAAGTAAATTAGATATCGTGGATGTTATTTCTGGTTATCTGCCGTTAAAACAAACAGGGGGAAATTTTAAAGCTCGCTGCCCTTTTCATAATGAAAAAACACCCAGCTTTATGGTTTCTCGGGAAAAGCAGATTTGGCATTGTTTTGGTTGCAGTAAGGGAGGGGATTTAATTAGTTTTGTACAAGAGCATGAGGGTATCAGTTTTGCGGAAACTTTGAGATTGCTGGCTTCAAAAGCTAATGTTACTTTGAGTGGTTATCAATCTTCACCCAGGGAAGATTACAGCCGTTTGTATGAAGTTAATAAAGCGGCTGTTCAGTTTTATCAAAACAAGTTGCAGCAAAAGAATGAAGTGACTCGCAAAGTTTTTGATTATTTAAGTAAGAGAAAAATTATTGCCGAGAGCATTAATATTTGGCAGCTTGGTCTTTCCGGAGAGGGTTGGGACGAGTTGTATCATTATTTACTTAAGCAAGGGTTTAAAGATGAAGAAATTTTTCAGGCCGGTTTAATTTTGAAAAAGAAGGAGGGTTCCGGTTATATTGATCGTTTTCGTAAGCGACTGATGTTCCCTATTGGTGATTTACAGGGGCGAATAGTGGCTTTTACTTCCCGCACTCTGACCGGCATTGCTTATGACGAGGAGGATTTTGGCGGTAAGTATATCAATAGTCCGCAGACGGTTATTTATGATAAGAGCAAAGTTCTTTATGGCTGGCATTTAGCTAGAACAGCCATTCGGCAGAAAAAATATTTGATTATTGTGGAAGGCAACATGGACGCTATCGCCGCTTTTCAAGCTGGCACCAAAAATGTGGTGGCTGTTTCCGGAACAGCTTTAACCAGTCAGCACGTTAAATTGATTAAGCGATATACTGAAAATGTCATTTTGGCCTTTGACGGCGATGCAGCTGGTTCCCAGGCTGTTTTTAGAAGTATTGCTCTTGGTTGGAAAGAAGATTTAAATTTAAAGATTTTAGTTTTACCCAAAGGTAAAGATCCGGCTGATATAATTAAAGAAGACCAGCCAAGTTGGCGAGAGGCCATTAAAAATTCAATTCCGGTCATGGATTATTATTTTCGTCGAATTATGTTTGGGGTAGACCTATCACGCTCTGACCATAAGAAAATTGCGGTCAGAAAATTATTGCCCATTATCAAATTTTTAAAAAGCAAGGTAGAGCAAGCGCATTATTTGAAATTATTGGCTGACAAATTACAACTTCCTTTGGAGATTTTACAACAGGACTTGATAGGGGCAAAATCGTTTTTAGATAACCGAGAATCTGAATTCATTAAAACCACCGAAGAAAAGAAGGATCCTCTGTGTTTGGCTAGCGAACATTTATTAGCCCTTATTTTTTATTCGCCAGTTTATTTAATCAAAGCCATTGCTGAAATTGAGCCAGAAATAATTTCTCCTAGCTTGCAGCCCCTTTACAGTAAGGTTATAATTTATTATACTAAGCATCAGCATTTAACTCATTTTATAGATTATCCTGAATTGAATGATGAAGAGAGGTCGGATTGGATTAAGTTATCATTGTCCGGCGAGAGTAATTACAGCAATTCTAGTGATCGCGAGCTGGAGACTGATTTTCTAAATATTATTTTTAATATAAAAAATAGATTTTTGGGTCAAGAGAGACAAAAATTAATTCAGCAATTGCGCCAAGCTGAGTTAAGTAGGGACACTGCCCAACAAGATGTTTTAATTCATAAAATTAATCTATTAAATAAAGAGGTTCATAAATTACAGCGATAAATTATGCCTGTTAAAAAGAAAAAAACGACTGTTAGTCGGAAGTCTAACTCGAAGAAAGTCGTTAGAAAATTGAATAAAAAGAAAAAAAGTCCTACCAACACCAGAACAAATAAAAATAAAAAACCAAAGCAGAGTAGAAAGCAATTAATAACGAGAAAAAAGATTAGAGCCACTAAGAAAGTTGTTAGAAACAAAGTGGCCACTCGTAAGAAAGCTATTCAGAAGCAAACCCAAAGCAGAGAGCCCAAAATTAAATTAGATAAGGGAGCAGTAGATGACTTAGTGAAGAAAACTCATTTTCGCTGTTTTGTTACGGAAGATGAAATTTTAAGGGTTTTTATTAGTTTGGAAGACTATATTTATGATTTGGAGAATTTCTTAGATAAGTTAGTTGATTTAGGTGTTCAAGTGATCGCCACCGAGGGAAGTATTTTAGATAGATATCTTGAAACCAGCGATATTTTATCCACCTCAGGATTAAAAGGAGATGATAAGCGTGGTGATTTAACTGATATTGCTGCTGACTCTATTCAGATGTATTTAAGAGAAATAGGTAAGGTGCCGTTGCTGACTTCGGAAGAAGAAGTAATGTATGCTAAGCGCAAAGAAAAAAATGATGTTGAGGCCAAGAAAAAGTTGATTGAATCAAATTTGCGTTTAGTTGTTTCCATTGCCAAAAAATATACCGGTCGATCTCTGACTTTATTAGATTTAATTCAGGAGGGCAATATTGGCTTATTTAGAGCAGTGGAAAAATTTGATTATCGTCGGGGTTATAAGTTTTCCACTTACGCCACTTGGTGGATTCGTCAGGCCATTACTCGAGCTTTAGCCGATCAATCTCGCACTATTAGAATTCCCGTGCATATGGTGGAGACAATTAATCGTTTTAATCAAGTAGAGCGTCGTTTGGTACAGGAGCTGGGTCGTGATCCCTTGCCTGAGGAAATTGCCGCCGAAATGGGTGAAGACATTGACAAAATTAGGCAGATTATTAAAATTTCGCAGGAAACAGTTTCTTTGGAGGCATCGGTCGGCGATGATGATGAAGATAGTACTTTGGGTGATTTTATTGAAGATGAAAAAAATATCAGCCCAGACAGAGTAGCTTCTTTAAAATTATTAGAAGATCATGTCAAAAAGGTGATTAGCGACTTAACTCCCCGCGAGCAGAAAATATTAGAAATGCGTTTTGGTCTAGCTGACGGTGTGGCTCATACTTTAGAAGAAGTAGGGCAGGAATTCGGGGTCACTCGTGAGCGTATTCGTCAGATTGAAGCTAAAGCTTTGGAAAGAATTAAAAAACATGAGGACATGCGGAAATTAAGGGATTATTAAATTGATTTATTATTTTTATTAAGGGTAGTTTTAATATTTAAAACTACCTTTTTTTTGTTGTTTTTTTGTGATACTATGAACATACCACTCACGGGGTGGGCGCCTTTTAGGCGATAGGCTGATAATTTGAAATATGTTTTTAACGCCCCACACTTCATTAGCTTTATTAATAACTACTAAAGTAACTAATCCTTTATTAGCTTTTGTTTTAGGTGTAATTTCTCATTTTGTTTTAGATTTTATCCCTCATGGAGATGAAGATTTTGCTAGACATCAAAAAACAAAAAGAGGAAAATTATTCTATCTATTACGAATAAGCATCGTTGATCTTCTTTTAGCATCTTCATTGCTTTATTTTTTTATCTCTCGATATCCTTATTTTAAGGAGAGCGTTCTGCTTGGTGCGGTCAGTGGCGCCTGGTTACCTGATATGTTGTGGATTAGTTTGGAACAACTGAAGTTTAATTTTTCTTCATGGTATTTAACTTTTCATCAACGCATTCATAATATAATTAAATTTCGTTATTCATTTGTTTATGGTGTTCCTTTTCAAATAGTGGTTACTTTAGCGATGATTAAAACAGTTTTTAATTAATGATTTTTTTAAAGTCTAAAATTAAATACCAGCTAATTTTTATCTGGTTGATATTTTTAACCGTGGCTTTTATTTTTTTTGGTCGAATTTTAGGAAATTTTTTTGTGTCGGATGATTTTCATTGGCTACAGTTGTCTCAAGAGACTCAATGGAGCTGGCGGTTTTTTCTGACTAATTATGAAGGAGGTAATCTCGGCGGGTCTTATAATCCTTTGCTCTTGGTTATTTTTAAAATATTTTATGCTGGTTTTGGTTTGAAATATTTTTGTTATCATCTGGCCAGTATTGTTTTACAGGCCACTAATGCTTTTTTAGTTTATGTTTTAGCTCGTCAATTGTTCCATAGTTTTGAATTAAAGCAGTTTAAGAATTGGTCTTTTTTGGCCGGTTTTTTATTTTTAATTTGGCCCACTCAAGTGGAGTCTGTGGCTTGGGTTTCGGCTTGGCCTCATTTATGGATGACTTTATTCTATCTTTGCTCTTTAACGGTTTATTTTTATTTTCATCAAATGCGTCGCTGGCCGATTTTGGTTTTATCAATATTATTTTTTATAATAGCTCTACTCATTAAAGAAGTAGCTATCAGCTTGCCGTTGGTTATTTTGATTTGGGAAATTTATTTTTTTTCTGTGGCCCAAAGAAATCAGGTGAGCGACAAGAAAAAACCGAAATTTTTTCTCTTTTATCTCCTAATTTTATTATTTTTTATGATCGGGCGTTACCAGTCAACTGGTTTATTATTTGGCTATTACGCTCAAGCTCATTTTGAATTATCAATTATTGGGTGGATCGGTAATTTGGCCGGTTATATCAATGAATTGGTGAGCGTTGGACATTGGCGGGGACTATTCTTCAAACTGGAGTATTATTATTTGGATTCCGTAGTTATAATGTTTTTGACAATTTTGTCTTTGTATTTTTTCTATTTATTTACCAAGTTTAAATGGTTTCAATTTACTCTTCTGGTCAGTCTTTTTTTTAGTTTAGGTCCAGTTATGGCTTTGATGTTGCACCGTTTTACTTTTTCCGGGGAACGTTATTTGTATCTACCAGCCGTATTTTTTGTTCTATGGCTGATTTTTCTGCTAGCTAGAATTAAGTTGGCTGATAAATTAAAATTAGCTTTGATGGCCATTATCTTTTTTAGTTGTTTTATTATTATTCAGCAAAAGATTAGTATCTGGCAAGAGAGCAGTCGTTTGAGCCAACAAATAGTGGAAAGTTACGCTGATTTAAATTTGTCCGCCGGTCAAGAGTTGATTTCAGTCGGCTTGCCTGACAATTTATCCGGCGCTGAGGTTTTTCGCAATAATCTTCAGCAAGCCCTAGAATTTTATTATCCTGCCAATCATCCGCAGATCAAACCTTTGCCGGTTTATACTCAACTTTCTTTAGACAATATAAACACCTCTTTGCTCAAGTGGCGTCAGGATGCTTTAGGTTGGTTTGCCGAAAGTATTAATGGCGGTTATGTGGTCACCGGTCAAACTTCCATTGTCTTTAATGAGGTTTATTTTGAATTGTGGAATTATAACTATCAAAATTATACAGCTAATGTCATTCGGTTAATACCAAAAGAAGAATTAAAAGATAAAATTATTAATCAAGAAGTATATTGGTTGACCTTTGATCAGGGTCGTTTAAAGCTAGTTAATTAAGGTTGACTTAAACTTAGTTTTATTGTAAAATCAGCTTTGTTTGTTAGGCCGAAGTGGTGGAACTGGTAGACACGCACGACTCAAAATCGTGTGGCGCAAGCCATGAGGGTTCGAGTCCCTCCTTCGGTACCACGTAAAATTCCGCTTTGCGGGATTACGTGGCATCGCCACTTATTGTAAATAAAAATAAAAGCTATGTAACTAGGCAAACCGCGTGGTTGCGTAGCAACTTTACGCGGCAGGGTAGCTCAGTTGGTTAGAGCGCAGGACTCATAAGCCTGAGGTCGTGGGTTCGATTCCCGCCCCTGCTACCATTCGACTCCGACGAGTTAAGCTCGTCTCCGCTCATGGTCTTCGACCACTCACTATATATATGGTAAGAACTCGAGTGTCCTGAGTGCCTGCCTACCGGTCTTCGACTCTGAGGGATGAGCCCTCAGGCTCAGACTTGAATGAGCAGGCAGGAAGCCGAAGGGCATTTACTAATTGAGGGCTGTTAGCTCAGTTGGCTAGAGCGCTTCCATGGCATGGAAGAGGTCGCAGGTTCAAGTCCTGTACAGTCCACCATTCGACTCCGACGAGCCTAGCTCGTCTCCGCTCATGGTCTTTGACCACTCACTATTAGATTATATATAGTAGGAAGTCGAATGCCCTGAGTGAGCGTAGCGAATCGAAGGGCACCATATTACCAAATCTTGCCAATTAAGCTATTATCCTTTATACTTTTGATAATTTGCGGGGTGTGGCGCAGTTGGTCTAGCGCGTACGCATAGTCCGCCGTCGCTATTGCTTTGGCGGGTAAAGATATGCATGGGGTGCATGAGGTTGTCCCGCTATGCGGGATCACCCCGACCAATTAATTGTTTAGTGGGATCATTGATGTTTGAAAGAAAATTACCATATTCAGAATCATTTTTAGAGGAGCCGTTTAAACATCCCGAAATGTTGGAATTTGCATAATTTCCTAAAGGCAAAGTAGAAGTGGTTGATATTGATCCTCCGGATAAAAAAACAGATACGCCGGTCATGATTATTCCCGGCTGGTCTGCTACTGCTGAAGTTCATAAAGAGAACGCTTTAATCATATCGGGAGAATGTGCTCGCAGGAGCATTACCATTAGCACCCCTCATGGATTGGAGACAAAAGATCCGGGAGAATTTCCCCTTGCAGAATTGAGAAAGGTCATGGCAGTGACGAGAGTGATAGCAGAAAAAGGTTTAGACCAGACGGATGTGGTTACTCATTCAGAAGGTGCTTTGTTCACCACTATCGCCGCTTTACAGAATCCGGAAAAATTTAGAAATATCATTTATTTTGCGCCGGCCGGTTTGATTGGGGATGATAAGTTTTGGAATTTAACAGCACGATTTAGTTCGGATATGCTTCAGCAATATCAAGATCGTCAGAAAAGTCCTCAGCGTACCTCAAAAATAAATACAGCATTCAAGGAAGCATTAAAAGTATTGGCTCAAGGACCAAAAAAATCGGTGGAAGAAGTGAAGGCGATAGCGGAAATGCAGTTGCAGAATAATTTATAAGAATTGAAACGTCATGGAGTAGGCATTGTGATTATTCATCCCGTTGGCGATAAAGCTTTCCCCATGGATAGAATGCAACGCATGGTCAAAAAAGACATGGTGGATGGTTTTCTCTCCGTAGGAGATGTGAAAAAACCGGAGAGATCGCTGACACGCATAATGCTTGGTATTTAACACCGCGGCAATATACTTCGGCGGTTGACGCTTTGTTAGATAGCATGGAAAAGAAGAAAAATAAAAATCAATAAGCAAATATTTTTCAACGACGCGGGGTAGAGCAGTTGGCAGCTCGCCAGGCCCATAACCTGGAGGTCGCCGGTTCGAGTCCGGCCCCCGCTACCACTCGACTCGTCGTCACTTTGTTCCTCCTCGCTCGTGGTTTCAGTTCTTCATTTCATTCAGAGCTTCAACCATTCGATTCTGTATAAAAGTCGAGGGACATTTTCTTAAAGAAAGCGATATGCAAAAATATTATTTTTATTTAGCACGTTGTAATGATAATACATTATATTCTGGATATACTAATAATATAAAAAGAAGGGAGCAGCGACATAATATTGGACGAGGAGCAAAATATACCAAATATAGAAGGCCCATTAAAATAATTTATTTTGAAATTTTTAATACTAGAAAAAAAGCCATGCAAAGAGAAGTGCAGGTAAAAAGTTGGAGCAAGATACAAAAAGAAAAACTGATAAAAAATTTTAAATACATTCCGGGGTAGCTCAGTGGTAGAGCAGTTGACTGTTAATCAATTGGTCGTGGGTTCGAATCCCTCCCCCGGAGCCAGATAGGATGAGCATCATTGACAATATTATTAAAGCATGATAATCTACTCTGATTAATTGTTCTTGTAAACTTATTAAAGGAGGCATTCATGCCACTTATTGTAATTTATAATTTGACGCAAGATGAATTAAAGGATGAGGATAAAATTAGTGCTATCGAAAAAGCTATCACTAAAAAAATACTGTATGTCTCAGAATTGGGATTAACTGAAGATGACATCGGATATTCTTTCCCTCAAGACCCCACGGTTACATCAAATGACATTCCGGTATATATAATTATGGAATTACTTTTCGATAAACCGGAACGGACAAATGCTGTCAGAAGTCGTTTGGCAGTAAATATCAGGGAAGCTTTTTGGGAGACTGTTAAAGCATGGAGGACCCCTAAAAAAATCGCAGTAGCCGTTAAAAGATTTAATCCAGAAGCCGATGGCTTCGCTTATCGGTAAGAGTCAATTTATATCTAAATTTAAAGCAAGGTTTTCAACGACCTTGTTTTATTTTCATTTTATTTTATAGACAACGAATTTTGGTTTGATATAATTTAACTATAGGAATAATCAACTAATCAAAAATATATGGCTATCAAAAATAAAACAGCTCTAGTCACCGGGGCAGCTCGGGGCATAGGACGGGGCATTGCTTTGGCTTTAGCTAAAGAAAAATATAATGTAGTGATTAGCGATGTTTTAATGGCAGATTGCAAGAAAGTCGCTCAAGAAATAAAAAAAATTGGAGCAGATTGTCTGGCCGTCAAGTGTGATGTTTCCAAGAAAACAGAAGTTGAAAATTTAATGGCTAAGATATCGCAGAAGTTTAAAAAATTGGATGTTTTGGTCAACAACGCCGGGATTTATCCGGCTGTGCCTTTTGAAAAAATGACCGAAGCTGATTGGGACAAAGTTATTAGCGTTAACTTAAAAGGTATTTTTTTATGCACTAAGTCAGCCCTAAAGATAATGCCAAAGGCCTCTCGGATAATTAACATTTCTTCAATTGCTGCTTTTGTCGGTTTTGAAGGCCTCACTCATTATTGTGCTTCCAAGGGAGCAATTAACAGTATGATTAGAGTTTTGGCCTTGGAATTGGCCCCTCAAAAAATCACCGTCAATGCCATTGCTCCGGGAGCCATTGAAACACCGGGCGCCAGCAAGAGTTTGACCGAAGAAGCCAAACAGCAGACCATTGCTATGATTCCTTTGTCCAGATTTGGGTTGCCGCAAGATATAGCTAATGCCGTGACGTTCTTAGCTTCTGAAAAATCAGATTATATTACCGGTCAGACGATTATCGTTGATGGAGGTTGGACTTTGCGCTAAGGAATGTTATAATTTTATTATGAGTAACAAAGTATTAAAAATATTTTTTATATTAGTTCTGGCTATTTTTGCTGTTTTTGTTTTGCGTTTTGTGTTCGGTGGGCCAGAAGATACTTGGCTTTGCAGTAACGGGCAGTGGGTTAAGCATGGCAGTCCTAGTGCGTTGAAACCGACAGAATTATGTGGTGAAAAACAGGCTACTAACTTTGAGGAATGTGTGGCAGCGGGGCATCCTATTTTAGAAATATATCCTCGACGGTGTCAAATGCCTAATGGGGAAACATTCACTGAAGAGATTGGCAATGAACTAGATAAAATGGATTTGATAAAAATAGATAATCCGCGACCTAATCAAGCTATTTTTAGTCCATTAACTATCCAAGGGCAAGCTAGGGGCTATTGGTTTTTTGAAGGAGATTTTCCCTTTAAATTATTTGACGATAATAATAAGCTATTGGTTAGCGGCATAGCCCAAGCTCAAGGAGAATGGATGACTGAAGATTTTGTGCCTTTTGAAGCTGAATTAGAGTTTGAAATGCCTTTAGCAGAAAAAGGATGGTTGGTTTTGGAAAAAGATAACCCTTCTGATTTGCCGGAAAATGCTGATGAACTTCGACTGCCGATTTTATTTGAAAAAGATTTAATGCCAATTGAAATATATTTTGGGACACCAGAGACAGCCGGACCGCCAGATTATGATTGCCAGGAAGTTACGCCGGTTGTCAGGCAGATTAAAACAACGAAGGCGGTGGCTTTAGCTGCTTTATTGGAATTACTCAAGGGGCCTACAGCTAAAGAAAAGGAAGGGGGATTTATAACTTCTATTAATAGCGATGTGGCCATTCAGGAGTTAAGTATTATTGATGGCGTGGCCAGAGTTGATTTTAACGACCAGCTTGAAGCTGGCGTTGGCGGTTCATGTCGAGTAGGGGCTATTAGGGCGCAGATTACAGAAACACTTAAGCAATTTTCCAGTGTTGATGAGGTTATTATTTCCGTTGACGGTCGGGTCGAAGATATTTTGCAACCGTAAAGTTATTGCACATTATTAATTTAGAATGATATAAATATATGAAAGTATTAAAATTCGGGGCAGTTTGGTGTCCGGGCTGTCTGGTCATGAAACCGCGTTGGGTTGAAATTGAAAAAGAACATCCCTGGTTAGAAACCAAGTATTATGATTATGATCAAGATTCGGAAAAAATAAAGGAATATAAAATTGGTGACAAGCTGCCGGTTTTTATTTTTCTTGACAAACAGGCTCAGGAATTATTAAGATTAGTTGGTGAAGTTTCCAAGAAAGAATTAACTAAAATTATTAAAGAAAGTAAAGATAAATAGATAAATTAATTATATATGTTTAAGAAAATATCATTTTTTTTATTTTGTTTTTTTGTGCTAATTATTCCTTTGGTTGGATTGGCTCAGGAAGACAATAAAGTCAACATTTATTTCTTTTGGGCGGAAGGGTGCCCTCATTGTGCTAAAGAGGAAATTTTTTTAGATAAACTGGAGTCAAAATATAAAGAGGGTATAAATTTACAAAGCTTTGAAGTCAGCCGCGATTCTGACAACGCCAGATTATTGGTAGAATTTGGAAAAGAGCTGCACACTGATGTTTCTGGTGTGCCTTTTTTGGTGGTTGGCGAGGAGCATTTTACCGGTTTTTTAAGTGAGGAGACTACGGGAGCAGCTATTGAAAGTTATTTAGTTTCGTTACTGGAACAAACGGGGCAAAATAATCAAAATTCAGGAGAAAATACTTGGTTGGAAAACGTGAAGATTCCTCTGCTTGGTCAAGTAAATTTAAAAACTTTTTCTTTACCGGTTTTAACTGTATTTTTGGGAATTCTGGACGGCTTTAATCCTTGTGCCATGTGGGTTTTGCTTTTTTTGATCAGTATGCTTTTAGGCATGAAAGACCGGTGCCGGATGTGGATTTTAGGCGGTTCTTTTATTATTACTTCAGCTTTAGTTTATTTTTTATTTATGGCAGCTTGGCTAAATTTGATTTTATTTTTAGGCCTTATTGTTTGGGTAAGAATTTTGATCGGATTGGTGGCCTTGGGCGGCGGGGCTTTAAATCTGCGGGAATTTTTTAAAAATAAAGAAGCGGCTTGTAAAGTGACTGGTGATGAAAAAAGACGCCGCATATTTGACCGAATTAAAGAAGTAGTCAGTCGTCGCAGTTTTATCTTAGCTTTTGGGGGTATTATTTTATTGGCTGTCGCGGTCAATATGGTTGAACTTATTTGTTCAGCCGGATTACCGGCAGTTTATTCGCAAGTTTTAGTTCTAAATGATTTGTCCACTTTAGCGCGTTATGGTTATATTGCTATTTATATTTTCTTTTTCATGCTGGACGATATGTTGGTGTTTGTTATTGCTATGATTACTCTGCACATGACTGGTATCAGCACTAAGTATTCTCGCTATTCCAGTTTGATTGGCGGAATCATTATGCTGATTATCGGCATACTATTAATTTTTAAACATCAGTGGCTGATGTTTGGCTAAATAATTGAAATTTTTATTAAAAAAGCCCCGCCTTTCTTAATTTTAGGGCGGGGTATTTTATTTTTTTACGGCCAAGTGGTTCAATAGTCAACTTTTCTGCTTCTTCCGGCACGGAAAACCAGAAATGTTTTGCCAGGTTTATCTGGTTGGCTATTTTTTTGAGGTTTAATTGATAGATGATTTCCAAAGAATCATTGCCTAGCTGGGCAACATGAAGCAGATAGTCCATTTGGCAAATCTGTTCAGTTAGGTTGTTTAATTGATAGTCTACAGCTATTTGAGCAACAACACTGTCCGCCGGCTCTTCTCCAAAGACCAGATAAAAATTTTTTCGGCTGTATTCTGGTTCTGGATTATAATATTGACCCACTAAAAACACGACTACTAAGCTAACAATAATCAGGATAATGTTTGTCTGGCTGGGGTTAAATTGTTTTGACATGTGGCCTCCTTGATTGATAGTAAGAACAAGATTAATTAGTATAGATTATTATATTATTGGGCGGATGTCAATCTTATTAGGATTATCTTTCTTAATCTTCCTTTGCGTCAGGCCCCAACGTTTGGCATTAGGGTTATATTTATTTCTTGACCAACTAGATAAAAAATGATTAGATAATATCAAATAAAATAAAACACGTACTTTAAATCAAGGGGGCAAAATGTCTTGGTTTTTAAAAATGCTCCCTATAGGTAGGGGGGCAGATTATGCTACAGAATTTAACTCAAAGTCAGACGGGATTGTTTGTGCCTTGTTCACAACAAGTAGAACTGATTCGCCGTTTAAATAAGCTACGCGGCTGGGGATTCAGTGAAACTGATTTTTCCATGTTGG
Source organism: Candidatus Komeilibacteria bacterium CG11_big_fil_rev_8_21_14_0_20_36_20 (assembly GCA_002787405.1). Classification (GTDB taxonomy): domain Bacteria; phylum Patescibacteriota; class Patescibacteriia; order UBA1558; family GWA2-36-10; genus PCWQ01. The sequence continues at coordinate 215,557 of PCWQ01000007.1, read as the reverse complement.
ATTATAATCCAAGTTGTCCTTATGGTCAATTTTGTACGCCGGTCTTGGATGTCAGGTTAAATACCATTAAGGAAACATTCGATGAAGCTTGGTTATGCATCAGTAGTCTTTACGACAGCTGGCGTTGGCCGGCTATCAAAACTGATGTTAATCATTTGCGGCTAATGCCAAAAAAGAATCATTTGCGCGGCTTGCGTTGGAAAGTGCTTAATTTAGCCGGCAATTGGGATAAGATGAGAGGTCTCAGACCAAAGGATATTAGATATCCAAAATTATCTCCTTCTTCGGAAATACTTTGGGCAGTTGTTTACTTCAGAGAATGGCTGACGTCTATGGATGGTATCAACGTTCCTTATGTTTGGTTGCCTGGCTATGAATGCCGCCTTGAATATGAGGCCAATTGGTCCCGTACTCCGGTTTTGATCTGGAGTCATGATCGTCGAGAAGTTCAACTGGTGACTTTAGGTATGGATTTCTACCAAAATGGCTGGGCGGCACCAATTATCCTTAGTTGAGTTATAAAAAGAGTCGGAATTATCCGACTCTTTTTCTGTTGCTTAAGTTTGTTTTTTTGCGATGTTTTTGCTATGATTAGAAATAATTAAATTAAGAATTATCTAACAATTTTATGGAATTTATTGATAGTTTAAAGAATTTTATTATTTGGGGCAATACTGGTTATGATTATGTGCTCGCAATAATTATTTTTGTTGGTTTGTTAGTTATTTTAAAAATATTTCAGGTCATTATTCTCACTCGTCTATATAAATTAGCCCAGAAAACCAAGACGGATTTTGATGATGTTCTGATTAATATTTTTAAAACAATCAGACCGCCTTTTTATTTTCTGATAGCTCTTTATTTTGGCATTAAAGTTTTAACTTTGCCGGAAATTGTTTTTAAAATTTTATATGTTTTATTTTTGGTAGTTATTATTTTTGAAATAATTCGGGCTTCGGAAAAATTATTAAATTATTTTATTAGCGGTTATTTAGTTCAATCAAATAAAGATAATGTTAAGTCCAGACAATCTTCTCAAGCAATGATGAAGACCTTGCAGGTGGTTATTAGAATAATTTTATGGGTAGTTGGGTTGATGCTTTTATTGTCCAATTTAGGAGTCAATGTCAATTCTGTTATTGCCAGTTTAGGTATTGGCGGTATTGCCGTGGCTTTAGCTCTACAGAATATTCTGACTGATGTTTTTAGCTCTTTTGCTATTCATATGGATAAAATATTTCAAATTGGTGATTACATTGTTGTCGGTTCCGATGGAGGTGTTGTAGAAAAGATTGGTTTAAAAACAACTCGCATTAGAACTTTACAGGGAGAGGAATTAGTTATTTCCAATAGAGAACTAACCAGTGCTCGAGTGCAGAATTTTAGAAAAATGGAAGAAAGAAGAATAGTTTTTAATTTAGGAGTAATTTATGGCACCTCCGCTACTAAATTAGTAGCTATACCTAAAATGGTAGAAAATATTATTCAGCCAGAAAAATTAGCTAGATTTGATCGTTGTTATTTTGTGGAATTTGGGGATTTTAGTTTGATCTTTGAAGTTGTTTTATATATTAAATCTCCTGACTATGAAGATTATCTTAAAACTCGACATAGAATAAATCTGGAAATATATCAGCAGTTTGATAAAGAGAGCATTGAGTTTGCTTATCCTACGCAAACAATTTTAGTTAACAAAGATGAAAACTAAACAAGTGTCTAAATTAACCATTTTATCTTTTAATGTTAATGGAATTCGAGCGGCGACTCGCAAAGGCCTTTTAACTTGGTTAAATAAAACCAAGCCGGATATTTTTTGCGCTCAAGAAACTAAAATTCATGATCCAGAGATTTTAGATGAAAAAATATTAAGACTTAAAGGTTATAATGCTTTTTGGAACTGTGCCACTGAAAAAAAAGGTTACAGCGGCGTGCTGACTTACAGCCGTTTAAAGCCCAAAGAAGTTAAGATTGATTTTGGTAATAATATTTTATCCCAAGAGGGGAGGATGCAGCTGTTGGATTATAGTCAGTTTTATTTATTAAATTCTTATTTCCCCCATTCTAACCATGAGTTGACTAGATTGCCCTATAAGTTAAAATTTAATCAAGCGTTTTTAAGTTATATTAAAAAATTAGATAAAATAAAGCCTTTGATTTTGACCGGTGATTTTAATGTGGCTCATCAGGAAATAGATCTGGCTCGTCCCAAGGATAATGTCGGTAATCCAGGATTTACTGATGAAGAGAGGGTCTGGATGACAAAATTATTAAAGAGCGGATTTGTTGATAGTTTTCGTTATTTGCATCCGCAGAAAGTCCAATATAGTTGGTGGAGTTATCGATTTAATACCCGGGTTAATAATATTGGCTGGCGGATTGATTATTTTTTGGTCAGTCAGCGTTTAGCTAAAAAAGTGAAGCGGGCTTTTATTTTGGATAAAGTAAAAGGTTCAGACCATTGCCCGGTCGGCTTAGAAATAAAAATTTAATAATCATCATTCCCGTGAAAACGGGAATCTAGAAGCTTGTAGATTCCGGGTCGTAGCCCGGAATGACAGTATAATAATTTTCTAACGGGGTGAATAATAAATTAAAATTATCTTTATTAGGCGGATTGATTATGGTTGTTTTGCTGGTAGTCAAATTTTCTATTAATAATAATCAGCCGACCGTAACTTTGCCGGAGGCCCAGGCCCAGATTTTAGATAGGGAAGAAGTTGTTAATATTGAATCTGGCATGACTTTTTCCACTATTACCGAGCAGGTTGGTTTAGAGGACAGTTTAATGCATGAATTGTTAGAAGCTTCGCAGGATGAATATGATTTATCGACGGTTCGAGTCGGTAAGCCGATCAAATTTTATTTTGATCGACAGACTGGGGAATTCAAAAAATTAGTTTATCAGATAGATTCGGAAGAAGAATTGTTTATAGAAAAAAATGGAGCAGATTTATGGCAGGCCGAATGCAAACAAATAGACTATGAAGTCAGATTAAAAACCATCAGCGGCACTATTGACTCTTCCTTATATCAGTCAGCGGTAGAGCAGAATGTTGATATTCGGGCGATTATTGCTTTAGCGGATGTTTTTGCCTGGACCGTTGATTTTGGCATGGGCATTCGGGTTGGCGATACTTATAAATTTATTTTTGAAGAGCGCTATCGGGATGGTCAGTATATTATGCCGGGAAAGATTCTGGCGGCTCGTTTTGTCAATGACGGCAAAGTCATTGAAGGTTATTATTTTGAAGAAGGACTAGATGAAGATGGAGAATTGATTGACGGCTATTATGATCCTGACGGCATTTCTTTGCAAAAAATATTTTTGAAAAATCCGGTTGATTTTAAATACATTAGCTCCGGCTATACTACTGGTTTGAGATATATTTCGGCCTTTGATATTTCCACTGGTCATCGGGCTATTGATTATGCCGCCAGCTATGGTACGCCAGTCAGAGTAGTGGGCGATGGGCAAGTGGTTTATGCTGGTTGGAACGGCTCTTATGGTAATTTTGTCAGCGTCAGGCATAATGATACTTTTACTACCAATTATGCTCATTTGAGTAAGATTTATATCAGTTATGGAGAAAAAGTAGAGCAGGGTGAAATTATCGGCGCCGTTGGTTCCACGGGGTTGTCTACCGGTCCACATCTTCATTTTGAAATGGTTAAATATGGTACTAAAATAAATCCACTGACCGTTGATTTGCCTTCGGACAAAGCAGTCGCTTCGGAAAATTTAGACAATTTCAAACAAAGCATTATTCAATGGCAAGAACAGTTAAAAAATTAAATTTATGAGTAATCAGCCAATTATACCTCAACAGCCAAAGAATTATAAAAAAGACTCCCAGCGCAATAACTGGACTTTATCCTATCGTATCAAGGGCTTGACTATTGGTTTGCTTGGGGCCATTTTTTATTGTTATTTTTACGCTCACGACTGGTCTAAACTGGCTATTATTTCCGCCGGAGTAGTTGGCTATTTTTTAGGCTGGGTTGTTGGTATCTTTTTTTATACAGACAAAGATTAAAATATTTTTTAAAATTTAAAACCACCTCCGAAGAGGCGGTTTTTTGTTTGGAAAAATTTTCAAGGCGCTACGGTGCAAATAACTGTCGATCGGAATTATTCTAGCAATAATGGGCTGATTATCTTCTATTGCTAAAACAATTCCACCATCGCGAGTCATAAAAGCCACTGCAACCACTAAAAGTATTATGGCTGCAAAATAAGATATGATTTTCACTACAAATCGTTTCATTTATCCTCCAAATGTAAAGAGTGTTTACCTTGGCTATAGTCCGATAAAGACAAAGTTTTCTTGAACAGATGCTTTAGTGAAGAAATATTGCACTGTTCCTATCTTGACTAAGCTGTCGGCAGGAATTGTAAATGGTAGTCCCACCAAAACATGATACCAGGTGCTGTCGTTGTTCGGCTGTATTACTTTAACCAGAGCCAAATTGTTACCGATAGTATCAATTTCTCCGGTAAAATAGCAGGAGCCGTTTCGCAAAGGAAGCACGGTGGATTTATTGGTTGACGATAGGGGCGTGTTTCTCTCAATTGTAAGCATAAGAGCCATAAGGAGAATTACGAGGACTATAATTCCAAATCCTGCTAATCCGAATTTCACTGAGGCTTTGTTATTCTTATTCATGAATTCCTCCAAAACAAAAAGTTTTAAATAACTAAAATAATTAAAGCAACATATCATATATTTTAGATTGTGTCAAGGACTGTTATAGATTAAATCAGTTGTTATTTTACGCTAAATTTTGTATAATAAGGATAGTTTTTTGAATTTTTGTCTATGACACGAATTATCTCTATCGTTAATCAAAAAGGCGGAGTTGGCAAAACAACCACAACCATCAATTTGGCGGCTTGGCTGGTGGAGTTTGGCCGCCGCGTTTTAGTGATTGACATTGACCCTCAGGGCAATGCTTCGGCTGGTTTGGGTATTGATTATAAAAATTTAAACAAAGGTATGTATGATGTTTTGGTTGATGAAAACACCAAAATCACCGAAGCCATTAAATCGTATAAGCCAAATTTTCATATTTTACCAGCCAATCCGGATTTGGCCGGAGCTGGTATTGATTTAGTTGGCCATGAAAACCGTGAATTTAAGCTGGACGAGAATTTAAAAAATATTGTTGATCTTTATGATTTTATTTTAATAGATAATCCGCCTTCTCTGGGTCTTTTAACTATTAATGGTTTAGTGGCGGCTCGTGAGGTATTGATTCCGGTGCAGTGTGAGTATTATGCTTTGGAAGGATTGTCGCAGCTTTTAGATACCATCAATTTAATTAGAGATCATCTTCAGCCAAATTTGAAAATTTTGGGAGCAGTGATGACCATGCATGATGGTCGCAACAAATTATCAAATGCTGTTTTCAATGAATTGTATCAGCATTTTCCGGAAAAGATTTTCCGCTCAGTTATTCCTCGTAATGTCCGCATTGCCGAAGCTCCGTCGCATGGCAAGCCGATTAGAGAATATGATTTTAATTCTCCAGGATCTAAAGCTTATAAACGTTTAGCCCAGGAGATTATACTTTCGTAGTTTTAATAAATAAAAATAAAAACATATGCCAGCTTTAGGCAGAGGATTGAGTTCACTCATTCCCACCAAAAATAAACAACCAACTGATAATTTTAGTTCAGAGGTGCCTCTGGATCCTAATGAGGATTCGTCTGACAAAAAAATTCAGTACGTGCCTTTTGATGTGATTGTGGCTAATCCTTGGCAGCCGCGAACTAATTTTGATCGGGATAAGCTGGAAGAATTAGCTGAATCCATTAAAAAGCACGGAGTGTTACAGCCGCTCATTGTGACTAAAGAGGGGGGACATTATCAATTAATTGCCGGAGAAAGGCGTTGGCGTGCCCTAGAGCTTTTACAACTTAAAGAAGCGCCAGTGATTATCAAAGATGTTTCTGATCGGGACAAGCTGGAACTTTCAATTATAGAAAATATTCAGCGGCAGGATCTCAATCCAATAGAAGAGGCCGGCAGCTATAAGAGATTAATGGAAGAATTTGGATTGAGTCAGAGTGAGATTGCCGAGCAAGTCGGCAAAAGTGTAGCTGTTATTTCTAACGCTCTTCGTTTTTTAAAATTGCCGATCGTGATTAAGGAGGCCCTAGGGGAAGGAAAAATTAATATTTCTCACGCCAAAATTATCTTGAGTTATCCGACAAAGATAGAACAGATTAAAATTTTTAAGAAAATTATAAAAAACGATTTAACTATTCAGCAGCTTTACGAGATAGTTGGCAAGAGGTCTCCTAAACTTTCATCTAAAGAGAAAGAGCCGGATCCGGTCTTGGTTTCCTGGGAAGATAAAATCAGCAAAAATCTGGGAGCGGAAGCCAAGATTGACAAAACAGGAGAAAAAGGAGTGATTAAAATTAAGTTTTTCTCCCATGAAGAGCTAAAAAATATTTTAGATAAGTTGACTTAAAAAATTATTTTTAAAAACCGCGATTTTTCTATTCTTCGCGGTTTTTTAAGTTGCTTTTTATTTTATTTTTGGCATTAGTGGTAACGACTATTTCCAGCCAATCCGGATTTGGTCCGGTCCTGTTTTTGTCCGTCACTATTTCTACTACATCACCTGATTTTAGAATAGCATCAAGAGGGGCCATTTGATTATTTATTTTAGCACCCACACATTTATTGCCAATATCAGTGTGAATGTAGTAGGCAAAATCCAAGGGAGTAGCGTTGTCTGGCAATTCAATGACGTCTCCTTTGGGGGTAAAAACAAAAATTTGGTTTATAAACAAGTCGTTTTTAATGTGTTTGATAAACTCGGCGTTGTCAGTAATGGTTTTTTGTATTTCAACTAAATGTTCTAGCCATCTCGGTAATTTTTTTCTTTTACCCAATACGCCAATTTCTTTGTAGCGGTGATGAGCAGCGATACCATACTCAGCTTCTTCATCCATTTGGATGGTTCTAATTTGGAATTCAGCTGTTTTACCAAATTCAGTAAAAACAGAGGTATGAAGTGACTGATAGCCGTTGGGCTTTGGTTGAGCAATATAATCTTTAATTCGTCCTTTGAGAGGGGACCATTTTTTATGAAGTAGGCCTAGAACACTGTAGCAGTCGGCTATTTCTTTAACAATAATTCTTAGAGCAATTAGGTCATAGATTTTATTTAAATCTTTTCCCTTACGTAATAATTTTATATAAAGACTAAATAAACTTTTTACCCGTCCTTGTATTTGAACATAAGCAATGTTGTTTTTCACTAGAATCTTTTGGGTGGTCTTTTTTATTTTTTCAATATATTTAAACTCATTTTTGAGGCGGTCTTTGATTAAATCAGTTACCCATTTATATTCATCAGGATAAACATAGGGGAAAGCCAGATCTTCTAAAGTAGTTTTCATTCTAAACATACCTAAACGATTGGCAATAGGGGCATAGATTTCTAGAGTTTCTTTGGCAATTCTTAGACGTTTTTCCGGACGGACACCTTGAAGTGTTTCCATATTGTGGCGACGGTCTGCTAATCTAATAATAATAATCCGTAGGTCTTTAGACATAGCCAAAAACATTTTTCTTAAATTTTCGGCATATCTTTCCATGCCTCGATATTTGAGATGGCCCAATTTAGTTACTCCTCGAACCAAGTAATAAATTTCTTTGCCAAAATTGTGTTTAATATCCTCAAAGGTAAAATCAGTATCCTCTGGCACATCATGGAGCAGCGCGGCGGAGATGCTGGTGATGTCCATTTTCATTTTAGCTAGATAATAAGCGGCAGCCAAGGGATGATAGATATAATCTTCGCCGGTTCTTCTCTTTTGGCCGCGATGAGCTTCCGAAGCAAAATGAAAAGCTTTAATGACGGTTTTCATGTCCGCATCAGTATAGTTTAAAGATAAGACCTTTTTTAAATCTTCAAAAGTAATCATATTTTTATCTAATACTCTCTATATTAGTATTTACTGTTAAAAATGGCAAGTATAATATTAAGACTTGTTTTTTTTATTTAGTTATTGTAGTATGGAGTAAGTTTATAGGTGTACTTTTTATAGGTCTTAAATTAATAAAGGAGGCATTTATGCCAAGAGGAACATCAGACAGGATGCAGGCTTTAATTATCAGAGTTAGCAGACAATTTGGTTGCCAGAATTGTGGGAGTACAATTGGAAACATTAAGGTTAAATGTCCTAACTGCCAAAAAGAGTATTGTGATCAGTGCTGGGAAAAGATTGATGAAACTCACGAAGGTCCAGTGGTTCAATGTTCTTGCGGCAGAGAGTTAATTGCCCCTTTTCAAAATTGAGGAGACAAAAATAGTTTAACCTAAAAAATGGCCAAATAAGTTGGCCATTTTTGTTTTAGGGGTCATTAATAATTATTCAGTTTTTTCAAAGCTGCATTCTTCGCACTTAATGGTATTTTTAGCGGCATGGAGCAATAATTGTTTACATTCCGGGCAGTACTCGCCGGTTGGTTTTGACCAGACAGCATGTTTGCAGTCTGGATATTGGTCGCAGCTGTAAAATATTTTCCCTGTTTTAGTGTATTTCTCTACCATTTCGCCCTTTTGACATTTGGTGCATTTTGCCCCAGTGCTTTTAGATAGATTTTTAGTGGTTTTACATTTAGGATAATTTTGGCAAGCCATAAATTTTCCGAATCGGCCTGTTTTAATAATCATCGCTGCTCCGCAGGTAGGACATTTTTCATCAGTTTTTTCTGGCTCTTCCACTTCTCCGTTGCCATTGAGAGGTTTAGTGTTTTTACAATCAGGATAATTAGTGCAAGCCATAAATTTTCCGAACCGGCCTAATTTTATCACCATTGGACTACCACATTTTTCACAAATTTCATCAGTAGCAGTTTCAGTGATCTCTTTTTTATTTAATTCTTTTTCTTTCATATTTAAATTTTTAATGAATGGTTGATAAAATTCAGCGATAATCGGTTGCCACTCTTTTTGACCGTGGGCAATATGATCAAGATCATCTTCCATTTCCGCAGTAAAGCCATAATCAACTACATCGGGGAAATGTTCCACTAGTAGTTTATTGACGATGATGGCGATTTCAGTTGGTGCTAGGCGTTTTTCTTCTTTAGTAGTATATTTACGCGTTATTAAAGTAGCAATAGTGGGGGCATAAGTGGATGGTCGACCAATACCTAATTTTTCCATAGCTTTGACTAAACCAGCTTCAGAATATCTGGCAGGGGGGACAGTAAAGTGTTGCAAAGCTTCAAGTTTTTCTAAATTAATCTGGTCGTTTTTTTTTAATTCAGGCAACTGGTTGTCTTCGCCGTTGCTCTGGTAGATTTTTTTCCAGCCCAAAAATTTCATAACCGAGCCGACTGCCTTAAGATTCCAAGGAGTATTTTTGGCGTCAATAACCACAGAAGTAGTTTCAATGACCGCTTCAGCCATTTGCGAAGCTACGGCTCTTTGCCAGATCAGTTCGTAAATTTTATATTGTCTTTTGTCCAAATATGATTTAATTTCCGATGGCTCATTTTCTACATCAGTCGGTCGAATGGCCTCATGAGCTTCTTGAACTAATTTTGATTTTTTCTTAAACTTTCTGCCGCCAGTGACAGTATATTCGGAACCTAAGTTATTTTTAAGATAATTATTGACTTGCTCGATAAAATCATCTGATAAATTTAAAGAGTCAGTTCTCATATAAGTGATTAAACCAACTGTACCTCGTCCGTTCAGTTTGATTCCTTCATATAACTGTTGGGCCAGCATCATTGTTTGTTTGGCCGAATAGCCAAAACGGCGGTTAGCATCCTGCTGCAAGGTAGAAGTAGTAAAAGGAGGGAGGGGGGTTTTGTTAGTTTTCTTGGCCTCGACCTTACTGACGATTAATTCAGCTAGTTGAATATCCTTAACGGCCGTTTGAGCTTTATTTTTATCTAAATCAAACTTACCCAGAGTTTTTTTATTTTCTTGGTAAAGAGCAACTTTAAATTTTTGGGAATTTTTATTAGCTAAACCTTCTACCGTCCAATACTCTTCTGCTTTAAATTTATTACGCTCTTCTTCCCTTTCTACTATTAAACGTAGAGCGGCTGATTGGACTCGTCCAGCGGAAAGCCCCTTGGCTACTTTTTTCCAAAGCAAAGGTGACAATTTATAGCCGACCAGGCGATCCAAGATACGACGGGCTTGTTGGGCATCTACCAAATCAGAATTGATATCGCGAGGATTAGCCAAGGCGGCATCAATAGCTTTTTTTGTGATTTCATGAAAAGCAATTCGTTTTTGCTTATCTTTGGGCAGCTGAAAAATTTTCTGAAGATGCCAGCTAATCGCTTCGCCTTCCCGATCTTCATCAGTAGCAAAATAGACCATCTCTGCTTTTTCCGCCAGTTTTTTTAACTCATTAACTCTTTTTTTTGCTTTGGCGGGGATAACATAAGTAGGTTCAAAATTATTTTCAACATCAACTCCAATCTTGCTTTTAGGCAGATCTCTAATGTGGCCAAAAGAGGATTCTACTTTATATTCTTTACCTAAGAATCCCTTGATTGTTTTGGCTTTAGTTGGTGATTCAACAATGACTAATTTAGACATATAGTTCGGACTATATAACAAAATTTATTTTTTGGCAAGTATCTTTATTTAAAAGTTTTTAAATTTTTAATAATATATTCTTCTGTAATCCAATATTTGCGGAGCTCGCCTGTTAAAAAGAATGATCCGGTTATTAAGATTAAATCCGACTGTCTAGCTTGAGCGAAAGCGGCCTCTAAAGCTTGGTGTGGGTCTAAAAATAATTGACAGGGGATTTTAGAAATTCGCCGGCTTTGTTGGTATAGTTTTCTTAAAGCAGCTGTTTTGCGTTGGATCACTAAAAAACGGGTTAAATAAAGATAATCAGCTAGGGGCAGTATTTTTTTCAGGGCTTGGCGGCAGTCTTTATTTTCAGCCAGACCGATAATTAGGTGTAGTTTTTTATATTTTTGTTGTTTTATAAAATTAACCAGATTAGATAGTTTGTCGGGATTATGGGCGCCGTCTAAAATTACCAGAGGATTTTTTTGGATAATTTCTTGTCGGCAGATGAGTTGAAAATTGTTGATTATTTTTTGAACTTGACGCGGTTTAATTTTTAAAACATCCAGAACATTTAAAGCCAAGTTTAAATTATTTTTTTGCCGAGGGGTACTGAAATATGTTCCTCCATCATATTGTCTGGTTAAATTTTTTAAAACAATAAATTTAGCTTTCTTTTTTTTAGTCACAGATTTGAAAATACTAATCAGTTTGGGAGATTTTTCAGTGGTTAAAAATCGGCTGCCTTTTTTGATAATTCCGGCCTTATCTTGGGCGATTTTCTTTTTAGTATGGCCCAAGATATGAGTATGATCCAGACCAATATTAGTAATAGCTGTGATTTTAGGGTGAGTAATGACATTAGTGGCGTCATGAGTGCCTCCTAGGCCGGTTTCCAAAATTACCCAGTTGCATTCTGCCTGCTGATAATATAAGAGACCAATGGCCAGCCAAGCTTCAAAATAGGAAATCGGTTCAGTGGGAAATTTTAAAATATATTTATTCAAAGCGGGCTTTATTTTCTGTTCCAGAATTTGATGTAAATCTTTTGGGGAAATTAAATTTTGGTTAATTTGTATCTTCTCCAAACTGGTTGTTGCAAAAGGTGAAGTATAGGAGCCGACTTTTAATCTGGCGTTAGCCATCAACTCGCGTAAAATTCCAACCGTGGATCCTTTACCACTAGTCCCGGCAATGTGAATAAATTTTAATTTATTCTGGGGATTGCCAACTAAGGTTAAAAAGTTTTTTAAACGAATCAAAAAAATACTACGGTCTTTTAGCCCCAATAAATAATTTTTTTGTGGTAGATTAGCCAGAGACTCCAGAAAAGCAATATCTTTTTGGTAGGTTTTCATTTTATTTATTTTTTTCTAAGCCAGCGGACACCCAAATAAGCAAAAGGAGTATCACCCAGAGCCAGAATTAATTTTAGCAAATAATAGGGCAGAATCAATTGCCAGATATAAACAAAGTCAAATTTTGGGGTCAAATAATAAAAAGCCAAAAACATAAAGATAACCGTATCAATAAATTGGCTGACAATAGTTGATAAATTATTACGCAGCCAGAGATGCTTGCCGTGAGTTTTTCTTTTCCAAAAATCAAAAGCCCAAACATCATGTATTTGAGAGATAACAAAAGCAATCACTGAAGCTAAAATCATCCGGCTGCTGTTTTGAAAAGTAGTAACATAGGATTCGTTATTTATAAATCGTTCAGCTGGTTGGAGATGGACCATGATTTGAATCACAACCAAGCTGATAATCAAAACAAAAGAAGTTGACCAGATTAATTGGCGGACAAATTGGGGTCCTTTGATTTCTGTTAAAATATCAGTAATTAAAAATAAAACAGGCATAAGCCAGACAGCGACTGAGACATCAATTGGACCGAGATTAATCACCTTAGCTCCTACTAAGTTGGCTAGGATAATAAAAGCAATAAAAACCGTTTGTAAGAGATTTATTTTTTGCTCTTGTGATAATTTTATTTTCATATAATTTCAATCTGATTAAATTGATTAATCTTTAAAATTCCCTGAATCTCCAGTTGAGAAATAGAAATATTGATTTCCATTAGGGATAATTTAAGTTTTTGTGACAGCTGTTCTAAGGTCAGCGGCTCAATTTGAATCAGATCATATATTTTTTTCTCCAATAAATTGTTAAATTTTATTTTAGGGCTAGATGTTTTATTATTAAAATTGTAGGCCTCCAAAATACTATTGGCTGATAAAAGTATATTAGCTCCATTGGCAATCAGAGAATTTGGCCCTAATGATAAAGTCATATTAATGTTGCCGGGCAGAGCATAAACTTCACGATTTTCATCCAGAGCTACTTGAGCAGTAATCAAGGTGCCGGATTTTAAGGCACCGGAAATAACAATAGTGATTTTAGATAAACCAGCCAGAATACGATTGCGTCTGGGAAAATGATGCAGTTCCGGTCTGGTGTGGCTGGGATGTTCAGAAAGCAATAAGCCGTTATTTTCAATTATTTTTCTGGCTAATTGAATATTCGTTTGGGGGTATAAGACTGTTTCTGATAAGCCAGAGCCAAGCACAGCAACAGTTGGCAAGTTATTTTTCAAAGCAGCTTGATGACTAAGAGCATCAATGCCGATGGCTAGGCCACTAGCAATGGTTAGAGGAGCCGGGCTTAATTGTTGGATAATTTTTTCAGTAGCGGATTGATGATAGTTGGTGATTTTCCGAGAACCAACCACAGTCAGAGATTGATTTTTAAGAATTTTTGTCTGACCTCGATAAAATAAGAAAAGAGGCGGATCATAGATTTTTTGCAATAATCGTGGATAGTCATCATCAAGAATAGTAAGATAATTTTCCTGAATTTGATCAAATTCTTTTTTGACTGTAGTTTGAAAGTTTTTATTTCTCTGAGGTTGCTGGATTAATTGAGTCAGACGACTGCCTAAAAGAGGATCGTTTTCTCGGGCTGCCTGGTATAGAGCTTGGCAACTGCCATAGGATTTTATCAATGACCAGAGTGTGCCTGAACCCAATCCCTTGATTTTGGAAAAAAAGAATAAAAGTAGTTTTTCATTTAAATCGCTTTTCATATAATTTTAAATTAACCACCCCGCCAAAGGGTCCCGTCCGAAGGCGGGATAATCTATTGACTATTATAATAGTATAGAGAGAGTTTTTTGTAAAATTGTGTAAGGAGGATAGCTATTTACTTACTTTAAAATAATTGCTAAAATAGATCTACTATAAAAATTAATCATTGATTTATGCCTATTAAAAAAACCTCTCTGGCTAGTCGGTCAAAAAAGCCAGTTAATAAAGTAGAATCCAAAGAAGAATTATTGGATTTTGAGCAATTTGTTTCTCAAAAACCTATGGTCCATCGGGGTAAGGGTTGGTTGTTTGCCACTTTGATTGTGGTGATTATTGTTTTAGCTTCTATTGTCTATTTTATGATGCAGAGCACCAGTTTACAGAAAGAATTGAAATTCAAAGTCGTTTATATGGATAACGGCCAAGTCTATTACGCCAAGATAGTTAAGGAAGATTCTCTCAATCTTTATTTAGATGATGTTTATTATATTCAAACCCAACAGCAAACTGTCCCTTCGGAAGTAGAAGGCGAGGAGCCACAGGTGGTTAATGTGCCAGTTTTGATGGCGCGCAGCCAAGAGTGGCATCAGCCACAAGGGTATTTGCAGATCAACCGAGATAAAGTAGTGGCTATAGATGAGATCGGTCAAGATTCGGAGATTTATCAAGAGATTCAAAAGGTTAAGCAGGCCGCTAGTCAACAGTAATTAAAATTTTTTAGAAAATTCCCCCACAACGCGGGGGAGTTTTTATTTTATTGACAAACAATATTAATAGTGATAGAAAGATCTAAACTGTTATTTTAATAATAAATTATTTATCTTGAAGGAGGGAGATATGTCGCTATTGACCGATAAAGTATTTGAGATAGCTTGTACTGATATCCGTAAAGCTTTGGAAGATGACCCAACAAACAGTGATGTGAAAGCAACATTAATCGCGATAAGAGATAAAAGCCCAGGTTTTAGAGAGCGTATTATCGAAGCTCTCAAATTAACTGCGCCGGATTTAATGAGAGGCAATGAGATGCTTGTGGTTAATTATGAGGATGATCCTATAGAAATCTTGGATCGTCTCATAGAAGAATTTAAGGTAGAAATTGCCGCCTTACCAACTTAATCACACAATCTTTATAAAAGGGTTGAACAGAAATTCAATCCTTTTATTTATTCTAAATATAAAGTGATAATAACTACTTTACACTTTCTAGTTTATGGTTTATAATAACAACAATCTATGCAAAAGAGGAGTAGTTATCAATTGAAGCCAAAGGATAGCCATTTAGTAAAAATTGGTGAATTAGCCAGGATGTTTTCGGTTTTGCCGTCAACGATTAATTTTTACACTCGCGAAGGTTTGTTGCCGGCTGATGGTTTTAGTCAGGGCGGCTATCGGCTTTATGATCCTCAGAAGGCCCTAAAAATTTTAAATAAGATAAATGATTTGCAAAATAAAAAAAGGTTAACTATTAAGGAGATAAAAAAGACCCTCTGACTTTAATCATGCTTGGAAGCCAGAGGGTTTAAATTTTAAAAATATGAGTCCCGTTAGAAATTGCAACACTTAATTTCTAATAGGACAAAAGTAAAATGAATATTAAATTTCTAACGAGATGAAGAAGAAATTAGACAAAATTTTTATAGTGCCCAGTTATTGGCACAAGAATCGTCGTACTAGAGCTGATCAAAGAAAGAAAAAAAACTGGTGGCAGATTCTTTATTCTTTATTTTTTTAGTCTGATTAAGGATTTGTCAAAGAGAGATTTTTAAGTTAAAATAATTTTTACTTACTATTAATTACTGAAGTCAACAAAATGCCCGATTTTAAGGATCAAGAAAAGAAAATATTGGATTTTTGGGATCAAGAAAAGATTTTTCAGAAATCAGTGGACAAGGAGGCCCCGCAAGGAGACTATCTTTTTTATGATGGTCCGCCTTTTGCTACAGGTACACCCCATTACGGTCATTTGGTAGCCAGCATCATGAAAGATGTGGTGCCTCGTTTTTGGACCATGAAAGGTTATCGGGTAGCCAGAAGATGGGGCTGGGACTGCCATGGTTTGCCCATTGAAAATATTGTAGAAAAAGAATTAAAGTATACCACTAAAAAAGAAATTGAAAATTTAGGTATAGATAAATTTAATCAGAAATGTTGCAGTAAAGTTTTGGAATATGCTGATGCTTGGAAAATGGTTATTCGGCGCTTGGGACGCTGGGTGGATATGGATAATGCCTACAAAACCATGGATTTGGATTTTATGGAATCTATCTGGTGGGTTTTTAAAGAGCTTTGGGATAAAGGATTAATTTATGAAGATTATCGTTCCATGCATATTTGTCCGCGTTGTGAAACCACTTTATCTCAGTCTGAAGTGACCGAAGGTTATCAGGATGTTAAAGATTTGTCTTTGACCGCTAAATTCGAATTAGTTGACGAGCCAGGCACTTATGTTTTAGCTTGGACCACCACGCCTTGGACTTTGATTGGTAATGTTGCTTTGGCGATTGGCAAAGATATTGATTATGTGAAAATAAAATTAAATAACGAAAATTTTATTTTAGCCAAAGATTTAGTTAAACAAATTTTTAAAGATCAGAAATATGAGATTATAGAAGAATTCAAAGGCCATAAATTAATTGGTCAGAAATATCAGCCATTATTTGATTATTATTCTAAAGATAAAAAATTAGAAAATCATACAAATGGCTGGCAGATTTACCATGGCGATTTTGTGACTACTAAAGAAGGCACGGGCATTGTTCATATTGCGCCGGCTTTTGGTGAAGATGATATGAATTTAGGTAAAGAGAAAAAATTGCCTTTTGTTCAGCATGTTAAGATGGATGGCAGTATTAAAGAAGATGCTGGTGAGTTTGCAGGGTTAAATGTAAAACCAAAAGGCGATACTCAAGCCACTGATGTTAAAATTATTCAATATTTGGCTAAAAAGAATTTATTATTTTCCAAAGAAAAATATCAGCACAGCTATCCCCATTGTTGGCGTTGCGATACGCCTTTGCTAAATTATGCCACTTCATCTTGGTTTGTGAACGTAACTAAAATTAAAGATCAGGCCTTGAAATTGGCTCAGGATATTAATTGGTCGCCGGCTCATATTAAAAAAGGCCGTTTTGGCAAATGGCTGGAAGGCGCTCGTGATTGGTCAATTTCTCGACAAAGATTTTGGGCTTCGGTTATTCCAATTTGGCAATGTGACAAGTGTGAAGAGAAAAAAGTTTTTGGTTCAGTGGCTGACTTAGAAAAAGCCAGCAATCAAAAAGTGAGTGATTTACATAAACATGTGGTAGATAAAATAACCTTTGTTTGTTCTTGCGGTGGCACCATGAAGCGCATTCCTGATGTTTTGGACTGTTGGTTTGAATCTGGCTCTATGCCCTATGCTTCTTTTCATTATCCTTTTGAAAACAAAGAAATTTTTGACCAGAGATTTCCCGCTGAATTTATTGCCGAAGGATCAGATCAGACCCGAGCTTGGTTTTATTATCTACATGTCATTTCTACAGCTATAAAAAATAAAGTGGCCTACAAAAATGTGATCGTCAACGGTATTGTTTTGGCTGAAGATGGCAAGAAGATGTCTAAGAAATTACAAAACTATCCAGAGCCAGATGTAATAATGGAAAAATATGGTGCTGATGCTTTGCGCATGTATTTACTTTCTTCGCCAGTGATGCTGGCTGAAAATCTTTCTTTTGTGGAAAAAGATCTTAATACAATCTATCGTCGTTTCACAGGTATTCTACAAAATGTACTGAATTTTTATTTGATATTTTCTGGCGAGAAGAAATTTAAAGGAGAATTACCAAAGAAAATTGATCATAATCTTGATCAGTGGATTGTCAGTAAGCTTGTTAAACTTCAGCATGAAGTAGGTACTGAAATGGAAGCTTATAATTTAGTAAAACCAACTCGAGCCATCTTTGATTTTATTGATAGTCTTTCAACTTGGTATGTCAGAAGATCTCGTGATAGATTTAAAGCAGGAGATCAGCAAGCTATTGAAATTTTAGCATTTGTGCTTAAAGAATTAGCAAAAATTATTGCTCCCTTTGCGCCAATGAGCGCGGAAATAATTTATCAAGAGTTTGATAATCAGGCAGAATCAGTGCATCTGGAAGAGTGGAAAAAATTAAATAACAAATTAGTTGATACAAAGATTTTGAATCAAATGGATGTTATTAAACAAGTAGCAGAAAGAACGCACGCTTTACGAGCCAAATCAGGCATAAAAGTAAGACAGCCTTTAGCTAGTTTAGAAATAAAACTTGGCGATAAAATTAAATTAGAGCAGGATTATATTAATATATTAAAAAGCGAATTAAATATAGAAAATATAGAGATAGTAAATAAAGTAAGTGAGAAAAAAGGTTGGGTAGTAGATGATTTTGGATTTGCGATTTCTTTAAATACAAATCTCACAACTGATTTAAAAGACAAGGGCGTGGTTAGAGAAATAGTCCGTTTTATAAATAGCTTACGCAAACAAGCTGGCTTAAAACCAAGCGATAATCCAGTAGAAACTTATCAAACAGATTCAGATTATTTGAAAGATATAATTAATAGTTTTAAAGATGAAATAATAGCTAACACTTCAGCAGACAGCTTAGAAGAATCCTCTAGTAATCCCAAAATTTTCAAAGAGTGTGATATCAACGGCGAGAAAATTACTTTAGGTTTAAAATAATGTCTTTTAAAACAGAAGCCTTTGTTTTGCATAGCCGACCTTGGAAAAATGCCGATCGGCTCTACAGTTTGTTTACACCGCAGGAGGGGTTAATTGAAGTGATTGTTAAATCAGCAGCCAAGTCAGGTAATAAGCTAGCCGGACACCTTTTGCCTTTTAGCCGAGTCAAAGTAATGATTGGCCGCGGTCGCTTGGATCATTTAGCCGGGGCAAGTGTGGTTATAGATTATGCTAATTTAAGAAGTGATCTTCGTCTGCTCTCCCTATCTTCATCAGTGATTGAACTTTTTTTAGCTAGTGATGGAGGCGCAGAAAAAATTAAAGAATTTGAGTTGTTAGGAGAAATTTTGTTTTTTTTAAATAATCAGGAAATTTCTACAGAGCATAAGCTGATCTTAGTTAGAATATTTTTGTGGAAGTATTTGAGTTTAGCTGGTTGGCGGCCGCAATTGGATAGTTGTGTGATTTGTCAAAAGGATTTGTCGGCTGGCCTGTCTGCCGGTGAGGCTGGCAAATATATGCCAGGTCGGGGTATAATATGCAGAGAGCATCAAAATGTTTCCAGTGTATCTATCTCCGGCGAGCTAATTAAGTTTTTACAATTTATTATTAGAGCTGACTGGGGACAGCTGGATAGCTTATCGATCAGTCAAAATTTAAATAAAGAATGGCTGAAAATTTCTCAAATTTATTATCAAACGGTTTATGATAAGCCGTCACAATCATTAAAATTATTTATTTATGGCTAAAATCAAAAAAAGGAGCATTGATTCTATTAAGCGTGCGCCTATTCGTCAGAGTTCATATGAAGCTCCCTCAGTTCGTCGCAAAAGAGAAGTCCCTCAAGAGTATCGGACTCTAAAGAAAGCTAAAAAGAAAGGCGGAAGTTTTTTATGGATGTTATTTTTTTTATTTATTGCCGCTGTGGCCGGATTTTTTTATTGGAGTAAGCAGGCACCGATTATAGTGGAGAAAAGTCTGGAATTTTCAGTCAGCGGTCCGGACAAGATTATTTCTGGCGATCAAACCGTTTATTTAATAGAATATAAGAATTTAGATGTAGTTTCTCTCCAGCAAGTAGAACTTGATGTCCACTGGCCTAGTGGTTTTTATTTTGACGGAGCCACTGTTGAGCCGACTGATGAAAATGCGACCACTTGGCTTTTGAGTGATTTGGCTCCTGGTGAAACAGCGGATTTAAAAATAATTGGTCAGTTGGTCGGCACTAAAGACAAAGAATTATTAGCAGTGTTTACTTTGAATTATCAGCCGGAGAATTTTCATTCGGATTTTAGAGAAAAGCAATCCGTTAAAACTAAAATTACCGAAAACAAATTGGACTTGTCAGTAGAAGCGGTAGATAAAACTCTAGTTTCAACCGAACAAGAAATAAAAGTTATTTATCGTAATTTAACTGATGAAACATTGAATGATTTATATATTGATATTTTATACCCCGATGATTTTGATCTAGTGGAAGTTGATCCGATTAAAGAGGGGGATTACTGGGCAGTTAATCTGGAGCCAGAAGAAGAAAAGATAATTACAATTAAGGGCTCTTTCGCCCCTGACAGTCAGCCGGAACAATTGTTAGTCGCTGAAATTGGTAGCATGTCTAATGATAGCTTTCGTCGTTTCTCCAGAGCCGAAAAACAATTTGTAGTTGTTAATCCGCAGTTTGCAGTTAATCTAGAAATTAATGGTAAGAGCGGTAGTCAGACAGTTAATTGGGGTGATGTTTTGCGTTATCAGTTAAAGATTACCAACCAAAGCGAGACTGATATTCCAGATGTTCAAGTAACTGCTTTGATTGACAGCCAAGTTTTGGATTGGGGCAGTTTGGACACGATTGGTAGTTATCTAGAATCAAATATTGTTTGGACCAAAGAACAGAGTGAGGATTTAGCTTTGTGGCCGGTTGGTGAGGAGAGGATTTTTACCTGGCAGGTTAAAGTAGTGGATCAGGTCCAGCCGGAAAGGACTATTGAGAATATTATTAAAATTAATTTAGAAGGATTGAGCGGCTGGGAACAGGTGGAAAGACCATTGTTATTAACTGTTGGAGAAAGTGTTTCTTTTAATAATGGGGCTTATTGGGACCTAGGCGGTCGTCGAGTTGGTTCGGGATTATTGCCACCGCGAGTAGGCGAAACAACGGAATATTTAGTGGTTTGGTCTTTAAATAATTCCACCGGCAATTTTGATGCAGTCAGCGTTGAAACCACCTTACCACCGGAAGTTTCATTTTCAAGTGAAGTGGACATTCAAGAAGGTGAGCTTGATTTTGACAGCGGCACTCGGGTTTTATCTTGGAGTTTAAATAATTTTAATAATATTATATTTCCTTTAACTGCTTCATTTATGGTTGAATTGGTGCCGATTGAAGAATATCGCGGCCAGACTATGACTTTATTGAACGCAACCACCTTATCAGCTCAAGGGTTGGAAGATATTATTATTCGTTCTCGCATGTTAAAGACCTCTGATGTCGTGGCTGACACTAATGAGCCGATTGGTATTATTCAGTAATGTTCAAACTATTAAAACAATCAAAGAAATCTCAAGCAAGATTAGGAGTATTAAAGACTGCCCACGGTAACATTGATACTCCTTTTTTTATGCCCATTGCCACTAAAGCAGCCGTCAAAAGCGTCACCACTCAAGAGGTTAAAAATTTAGGCGCCCAGATTATTTTATCAAATACTTACCATAATTATCTGCGGCCAGGTCTTGAGGTTTTTAAAAAAATAGGCGGCTTGCATAATTTTATGGATACTAATTTGCCTTTACTGACCGACAGCGGCGGCTATCAAGTTTTTAGCTTATCAGATTTAAGAAAAATAAAAGGCGATGATATAGAATTTAAATCTCATCTAGATGGTTCTCAGCATATTTTAAATCCCAAGAAAGTTATTGATATTCAAGTAGCTATGGGTAGCGATATTATGATGGTTCTTGATGAATGCGTGGCTTTACCCACTACTCGCGCTAAAGCTCTGAAAGCCGTAGAACGGACTACTCGCTGGGCTCAAATATCTTGGGATTATAAAAACAAATTAAATCAGAAATCAGCTAAAATTAACAAGCAATTAATTTTTGGTATTATTCAAGGAGCTGATTTTAAAGATTTAAGATTAAAGTCAGTTAAAGAAATTACGGCTTTGCCATTTCATGGATTTGCCATTGGCGGATTAGCGGTTGGTGAATCCAATAAAGTAATGTATCAGGTCTTGGATTATACTAGTCCAGCTTTGCCAGAAAACAAACCTCGTTATTTAATGGGCTTGGGTTATCCGGAAAATATTATTGAAGCTGTTAAAAGGGGTATGGATATGTTTGATTGTGTTATTCCTACTCGGGAGGCAAGGCATGGGAAGTTATTTATTAGAACTAAGCAAACTTTAAAGGGCAAATTTTATAAAACTATTAATATTATTAATTCTAAATTTAAAACTGATCAGGCATCAATTAATAATACTAATTTAAAAAATTATTCTAAAGCTTATTTACATCATTTATTTAAAACAGAAGAAATATTAGGTATGCGTTTAGCTACTCTACATAACTTAGATTTTTATTTGCAATTGATGCGAGATATTAGAGGAGCAATTAAAAAAGGCGAGTTATAAAAAACTTGATTAGTAAATTAAACATATGAAAAATGAAATACCAAAACTAATAAGTTTTATAATTATTATAATTATCGCTATCGTAGGTTTTTATTTCTTAATTGAAAATACGGATCAACCGGTGGCCTGTACTCTGGAAGCAAAAATATGTCCTGATGGAAGTGCTGTTGGTAGAATCCCACCTAACTGTGAATTTGCCACTTGTCCCATTCAAGAACAAGTTGACATTTCTAATTGAAAACCTATAGGGATGATATTAATGGCTATGAATTTCAATATCCAGAAAGTTTTGGAGCAAATGTATGGGGGGCTCATTTTTGGCCACCAAAAGTTACTGTTGTGTCAATTAACGAAAATCCTGTAAAGAACGGCTGTCCTGAATTGCCACTAGAACTTGAATCAACGGTGATCAATAATATTAAATTAAATAATATTGAATATACAGAGTATATAGTTAGGGAGCCCGCTGCTGGTAATCTATATAATGATTATTGTTATGTTACCCAGAAACAAAAAAAATATTATGTCTTAAATTTTATAATTAGAGAAGTTAATGGATGCGCTGGTGGTTCCCCTGGGGCTTTCTGGGAGACTGAATTTGAAGAAGAATGCATAAATTTAGATAGAGTTAAAGATATAGAAAATCCAATAAAAACTATGGTTTCCACCTTTAAGTTTATTGACTAAAAATATTCCAATTAAATAAATAGTAAATTAGCTATATGAAAAAACGTTGGTATTTGAATAATAAAAATAAAATCAGCAAGTAGCTGAAGATTATAAAAATAAAAATAAATTTATGACAAAAAGAGCAATCCCATTTAAAAATTATTTATTAAAAGGCATTAATCCAGTGGTAAGATTTCTTATTCTTTCAGATGTGATAGTCCTTGGTTCAGCCGAACTTCTTAATCCAATTTTTGCCATTTATATTACAGAATATATCATTGGTGGGAATGCGGCTGTGGCCGGCGTTGCTTTTTCTATTTTTTTCTTTACCCGTAGTGTTTTTCAAATACCCTGCGCCTATATCATAGATAAAATAAGAGGCGAAAAGGATGATTTTCATATTTTAGTTTTTTTCAGTATTTTGACAGCTTTAATTCCGTTGTTGTATTTGTTTATTAGTCAGGCCTGGCATCTTTATATTATTCAATTTTGTTTGGGGCTGACTACAGCTTTCACCTTTCCTTCTTATAGGGCAATTTTTACCAGACATATTGATAAGACTAAAGAAGGAACGGAATGGGCTATCTATTTTACAATGACTGGGGTGAGTTCGGCCGCCTTGGCAGCCATTGGTGGTTATATTGCCAGCACTATTGGCTTTCCATTCTTAATTGTTTCTTTAGCGACACTGTCATTATTAGGCACATTATTATTACTGCCAATTAAGCCGTATATTAGAAGTAGATAAAGAAATAAAAGGGGAGTTATAATTTTCTCCACCGTTATCACTAATTCCACCGTCATTCTAGATTTAATCCGGAACTTCCTCATCTTTGCTGGGTAGTATATCTTTTAATGATTTTATAATAATTTTATAAAAAATTTGATTAGTAAATTAAACATATGATATTAGTAGCAATAATTTTAGTGGTGTTTTTAATTATAGTCGTTTTTGTTAGTGGCGCGATTACTGGTGATAAAGATAACAAGAGCTAATTTTTTATAAAAACAAAAAGAGCGGCTGGGATAGACCGCTCTGAACCGATTTAATGAGTTAATTTTTTTTGATTATTGATTTAATGCCTGTTTAGCAAAGAATTGGAAAGCTTTTTTGATTTCCGCTGCAGGCAATTTGGCGTCGGCTTTTTCCACGATTTCTGCTAACTTACTGAAGACTATTGGTACTGCCCAGGAAGGAATGGAATCTCCATAATTACTCCACCAAGCTACATAATCGTTATTATAGAAAAATTGGACACCAAATCCATATGAACCACTCATATATTTAAACTGTAGAGTGATTACCTCGTTGATAGGCATTTCAAAGATTGCTGATTTTCTTGCTTCTGCGTTTTTTGCAAACTTTTTATTAATTTGAGCAAGGACAGAAATAATTACCCGGGTAATTATTTTTCTTTGGCGGTCTATTTTTTCCGCCCCTTGAATAAATAATTCAATATTTATCATTTTAATCTCCTTCCCGTGTCCGGGAGTTGGCCTGTTGGCATGATTATTAATTTATCCCATTGTTAAATAACTCGGTCTATTATTTAAGTATAAAATATAGTTTTTGTCAATAGTCTCCTCATTGTTTTTTTAAGGTTTAGATATTTAAAGCGCCCCGCTGAGCGGGGCGCTTTTTTATAACATTTATTTATATCTTATTTTAAGATAAAGAATAGAA
Source organism: Candidatus Komeilibacteria bacterium CG11_big_fil_rev_8_21_14_0_20_36_20 (assembly GCA_002787405.1). Lineage (GTDB taxonomy): Bacteria > Patescibacteriota > Patescibacteriia > UBA1558 > GWA2-36-10 > PCWQ01. The sequence continues at coordinate 191,216 of PCWQ01000007.1, read as the reverse complement.
CTTGCTAATATTAGACCTATACTATTCATTACGGCCACAGGACCATTTTTAATAATTGCAGCATAAGTGATCCAAAGAATCAATCTAACAATATAAATAATATATCTCCATAAAGACAAATCTCTAGTCAATTTTGTTTTCCAGCTTTTGATGGTTTGCGGTAGTAAAGAAATAACTACTAAAATTCCGGCCGTATATCCTAAGAGGTCAATAAGTTTCATATTTTATTGGTTACTTATTTTTTTAATTCCTAATTCAGGAATCAAAACTTCATGATCCATATCAATCAAAAATTTTATTGCTTTGGCGACGGACTCGGGATTGAGAGCATTGGTAAAATCTTTATGAGTGCCCATTTTTTCAAATAGTGGCGTTTCCATAAAGCCAGGATATAATCCAGTTACTTTGATATTATAGGGAGCTAATTCCTGTTCCAGACATTTTGTCAGTCCGGTTACTGCCCATTTGGAAGCATCATAAACACTTCGTTTGGCTTTAGCATATAGACCGGCTTGAGAAATTACATTAATAATAAAACCCTGTTTTTGTTTTTTCATAGTTGGGATTACCGCTTTGCTTAAAAAGATGACGCCGGTGGCATTAATGTCCATTGTTTTTTGGATATGATCAGCGTCATTCTGATCCAATCCCCCTTCAATCCAAATACCGGCGTTGTTAATTAGGCAGCCAATTTGTTGATGTTTTTTTAAAGTGTTTTGAATAGCTCGTTCGCACTGTTGATAGTCAGTAATGTCGCAGACCTCATAATCACAGTTTAGTTCAGCAGCTACTTTTTTTAATTTGTCTTCACTAGGTGATAAAATGATTACCTGCTGATGTGGTGATAATATCTGAGCGATTGTTTTGCCTAAGCCACTGGTGCCTCCTGAGATAAGGATGGTTGTCTTCATATTTTAAAATTAATTATTACCTATTAATTCTTTTTTTATACTTATTGATCCAAATTTTTTTAATGTATGGTAAAGATAAGGTTGAGAGTACAAAAGCAAAGGTTGGCACAATAGAGTTGATAAATGGTTTTGGTAATTCAGCAAATACAAAAAATAGTGCAATAATAAGATAAGTAATAATGGCAATAATGAGTTTTCTAGTTAAACTTGTTTCTCAAGCTTTATCTAATTCAACTTTTTTATTTCTTTTTTCTATTTTTTCAATTCTATTTTCAATGTTTTCATTCATATATTTAATTGTTGGTTGATTTTATTATATTATATCTCATCATTATTGTCATCTAAAAAAAAGACCCCGTCGAACTCCTCAAACTTAGGTTGATTTATTCGACAGGGTGCAGGAGGAAGTCTTATTTTAAGACAACGGCGCTTTTGGCGTCAACAACCATCAGTTGTTGTCCTGGTTTCAAGACCACTTCCTCATTCGTCGTAGAGTCAAATAGTCTTTTTTGGCCGTTGACTATAGTAACTTTACACAAGGCACCTTGTGGCACCCTTTCGTTGGTGGTCTTAGATTGAGAACCGACGACCATTAACTGTTGTCCTGCTATAAGGAGCATTTCTTCTCTGTTCACTATATCTAAGAGTTTCTTTTTATCATCATCCAAAACAACTTCGCCCATTATACCAGGTTTCAGTTGATCTCCCAGTGATGCCATTGTTTTATTCACTTTAAATAAACCTCCACATTTGTTATAGGTACTATATTCAATTTAACTAAATAAACATAAGGAATTTTTTAATTTTTGTCAATTACCCCCTCTGTCTTATGCCTGCCTGCCTGCCGGCAGGCAGGGGCATCTCCCCCTAATTTAGGGGGAGAAAATTCTGTGCGATTAGCACAGGATTAGAGGGTGTATTCTTTTTTAAAACACTGAAAAATGTTATAATTTAGCTGATGACACAAAACATAATTATTCAAACATTAAGAGCTCTATTTATAGATCTAATCGGAGAAATTTTGTATTTTCCGATTTGGTGGTACAGTCAGGGCTTAAAGAGGACCGCCCTTTATACTTGGAGTTCTATAAAAAATACCGCCCGTAATCTATCTTTGCCCATCATGTTTAAAAGTCTGTTTAAACCAATGTTTGGCCAATATGATCGGCAGGGCAGGGTAATTAGTTTTTTTATGAGGATATTGTTGACGATTAGTCGTTTTGTGGTTTTTATTATTTTAACTATTTTTAATATATTAGTGTTGATTTTTTGGATTTTACTTCCGGTTGTGGTAGCTTGGGGGTTATTTTATAATGTCAGTTTATGGAAGCAGTAAAGTTTAAAATTTGTGAGGAATGCCAGGGGCAGGGCGAGAGCAACGGTAAAAAATGTTCAGCTTGTTTTGGCTATCGCCGTTTTTATTTTTTTAATAATAATTTTTTCTATTGGCAGAAAGAAATTGATTACGTGCGAATTTTTATTAGTGAGTTCCAAGAAGTTATTAATATTATCATTAATGGTTTGTTAATAATCGGTATTATTTTAACTTTAGTTTTAATTTACAACATTTTGGATTTGGTTGAATTTGAACCAAGACTGCTTTGGGCTTTTTTAACCGCGCCGGATCCCCGCAATTTTTTCTTATTTATTCTAATTGCTCTGGATATGTATTTGTATTATCGTCTGGCTCGCCCAGGGATGCAGGAAAGACGAAAGTTTAGTCTTTTAAAGAACAAGAAAATTTTTACCAAATATAATCTAGCTGACAGTTTAAATCAGGAGGCTAGTCGCATTATTGACAAAGCTTGGCTTTACGCTCGGCATAAAAAAATTTTTCCTTTGTCGGTCTGGCATGTCTTGTTTATTTTATTAGACGATAAAGATATTCGTTTGGTTCTAGCTCGTTTAGGAGTGGGGGCAGAGACTTTAAAACAAACCATTGATAAAAATTTAGAGGAATTAGTCGGTCTAGCTCAGTCTAGCGACGGTTTAACTGATGAGACCAAAGACTTAATTTTGAATGCCTATTTTCATATGACTAGCCGTCAGACCGATCATATTGCGGAAGTTGATTTATTAGCCGGTGTTGTTATGGCTAGCAAAGAAGTAAGAGATTTTTTCTATAATTTTGATATTGACGAGTATAAAATTGACAATGTCATTTCTTGGATCAATATTAATAAACAATTAGTAGAGAGATATCAGAGATTTCGTTCGCGAGCTGTCTTTCGACCGAAGTCGGGTATTAATCGTTCCTATACCGCTATTGCTACGCCGATTTTAGATAGTTTTTCTCAAGATTTGACTAAGATGGCTAAGCAAGGTGCTTTGCCACTATCAATAGCTAGAGAAGACGAGATTCAGGATGTTATTACTACTATGGAAAGCGATTTTTCCAGCGTAGTTTTAGTTGGTCCTCCAGGCGTTGGCAAAAATACCATTATTGATGGCTTGGCTAATCGGATGATGGCGGAAGAATTGCCTGATTTATTTCAAGACAAGCGACTAGTTAGTATTTCCGTGCCTTTACTGGTTTCTGGCGCTTCAGGCACTGGTAAGCTGGAGGAAAGACTTTTAACTCTTTTAAATGAAATAGAAATTTCCAGTAATATTATCTTATTTATTGATGATATTCATCAATTGGCCGGTATTTCCTCTGAAGGAACAGAAGGGGTTGATTTGGCGGAAATTTTATCTTCGGAAATTCGCAAACACAATATTATTGTTATTGCCGCTACTGATAATCAAAATTATGTTCAATATATAGAGGGAGCGGCCTTAGGGTATGCTCTGAAAAAAATCAATATTAATGAGCCGGATAAAAATCAAACGATTAAAATTATGGAAGCTCATGTGGGGGCAGTGGAAGCCAAGCACGGTGTTTATTTTACTTATAATGCTTTAGAGAAAATTCATGACTTGGCTGATCGCTATATTACTGACGTTTCTCTACCAAAGAAAGCGATTGATTTAATGGATGAAGCCGGCATTATGGTTGCTAAAATTGGACGGCAAGATAAACTAGTGCGAGCCGAAGACATTGCTTCTCTAGTTAGTCGCAAAACTAGTATTCCTTTAACTGAAGTTACTAGTCAAGAATCAAGTAAGTTGATGAATTTAGAGGAAGAAATTCATCAACGTATTGTTGGTCAGGACGAAGCGGTTAAACACGTGGCTTCAGCTTTGCGTCGGGCTCGGGCAGAGTTACGTGATAGTAATCGACCAATTGTCAATCTATTGTTTCTGGGGCCAACTGGTGTTGGTAAAACCGAGCTAGCCAAGACCGTCGCGGAAAAATATTTTGGCGATGAGCAAAATATGATTCGGTTGGATATGAGTGAATATCAAAGCCAATCCAGTCTGCCGCGTTTAATTGGTTCGTCTCAAGCTGGAACGCCGGGTTTGTTGACTGAGGCGGTTCGCCACAAGCCCTTTGCTCTATTGTTGTTAGATGAGATAGAAAAATCCCATCCTGATATTTTAAATGTATTTTTACAAGTGATGGAAGATGGTCGTTTAACCGATGCTTTAGGGCGAACAGTTGATTTTACTAATTTAATTATTATTGCCACTTCCAACGCCGGCACGGCCTATATTCAGGATCAAATTAATGCTGGTCGTCAAATTGAAGAGTTTCAGGATGATTTAATTAAAAATCAGATTCGGGATATTTTTCGGCCAGAGTTTATCAACCGTTTTGACGGCACGGTAGTTTTTCGTCCTTTAACGCCGGAGGAGATATTTAAAATTGCCGGTTTAATGTTAAATAAAGTCAGAAAGCGCTTAGAGCAAAAAGGAATATTTTTTGAAATTACTCCAGAAGCTCAAAAAGAATTGGCCGTGGCTGGTTTTGATCCGGTCTTTGGTGCTCGGCCTTTACGTCGAGTGATTCAGGAAAGAGTAGACAATGCTTTAGCTAATTTTTTACTCACCGGCAAAATTGGTCGTCGAGATGTCATTGTTTATGATGTTGGTGGACAGATTAGCGTCAAGAAAGCCAGAGGGTATTAATATTTGACATAAGATAATTTATTGTTTATCATTAGGTGTTATATAGAATCAATAAAGTTCTTTACATATATGACTTGATGTCGGTGATCCTAATAATTTTAGAATTGGATATTCTATACCTATCATAAAAGCTTGAAAATTTCAGCAATGATTTTGTCAAGCTTTTTTGTTTGTCTTTGATTTTTTTATTCCACAACCAGTTGATGTTTAACTTGCTAAAAGCCCATTTTTTCGCTATAATTTGATTACTTAAACTTTATTTTATGGATAATACACGTAAATTTGATAAAGTAGTCAATCTGGCCAAAAACAGGGGTTTTGTTTTTCCGTCCGCCGAAATTTATGGCGGTCTTAATTCTACTTATGACTATGGTCCGCTGGGTGTTGAGTTGAAAAATAATATTAAAAAAGCTTGGTGGGATTTTATGCTGGCTCAGCCAGATGTGGTTGGTTTGGATTCGGCTATTTTGAGCCATCCCAAAATATGGGAGGCCTCCGGTCATCTGGAAAGTTTTACGGATCCTTTAGTGGATTGCAAAAAATGCAAAGCCCGTTTTCGGTCCGATCATCTTTTGGAGAAAAAAGGATTAAAACCTAATTATTTAAAAGATAAGCCGCCTAAAAATAATAAAGTGAGATGTCCGGATTGCGGTGGTGAATTAACCGGTGTCCGCCAATTTAATTTGATGTTTAAGACTTTTCTCGGTCCGGTGGAAGATCAGGCCAATCAAATTTATCTTCGGCCGGAAACAGCTCAGGGAATTTATCTCAATTTTTTAAATATCAAAGAAAGCATGCGGCTCAAAATGCCGTTTGGCGTGGCTCAGATTGGTAAGGCCTTTCGCAATGAAATTACGCCTGGTAATTTTATTTTCAGAATGAGAGAGTTTGAACAAATGGAGATGCAATATTTTGTGCGGGCCAGTGAAGCTGATAAGATTTTTAATCAGTGGAAAAAATGGCGCTATGACTGGTATTTATCTTTGGGTGTTAAAAAAGAAAATTTACGTTTTCGAGAGCATGATCAGGACGAGCTAGCTCACTATGCCAAGAAAGCAGTGGATATAGAATATAGGTTTGATTTTTCCAAAAATGAAACCTTCAAAGAGCTAGAAGGTATTCATCATCGCGGTACTTGGGACCTATGCCGCCATCAGGAATTTTCCGGAGAAAAATTTACCGTGCGTGATGAGAGCGGTGAAGAATATCTACCCACTGTAGTAGAGACATCCGGCGGCGCTGATCGTTCTCTGTTGGCATTTTTGATGGATGCCTATCAAGAGATTGAAGGCGGTCGGACAACTACTACTAAGAGCACTAAAGAAGTAGAAACAGTATTAAAACTTCATCCTAAATTAGTGCCAATTAAAATTGCTATTTTGCCTTTGTCTAAAAAAGAGCAGTTAGCTAAATTAGCAAAAGAAATTTATAATTCTTTAGCTAATAAATATCGTCTTCAGTATGATGAGACTAGTGCCATCGGCAGAAGGTATCGTCGGCAAGATGAAATTGGCACACCCTATTGTGTTACTATCGATTTTGACAGTTTAGAAGATAAAAAAGTGACCGTGCGCGATCGGGACAGCATGAAACAGGAGCGAATTGCCATAGCTGAATTGTCAGCTTATTTTCAGGAAAAATTTGATTAATTAAAAGTTAATTACATATGTATAAACGAATTGTCAGAAAAGACGGCAGTATTATAATTTTAGTTCCCAAAAAAGATACAAGAGCGGTTACTTTTGAAGTGCTTTATAAAGTCGGCAGCCGCTGGGAAACTAAAGCTAATAATTGCGCTTCTCACTTTGTGGAACACCTGATGTTTAAGGGTACTGAAAAGAGGCCAAGCACGGCTCATATTTCCAGAGAATTAGATAGCGTCGGTGCTGAGTTTAATGCTTTCACCGGTAAAGATCATACTGGTTATTACATTACAGTTGATAATAGCCATTTTCCTTTAGCGGTTGATATTATTTCTGACATGATGTATCACGCTAAATTTGATTCGGCTGATATTGATCGAGAGCGGGGAGTGATTGTGGAGGAGATTAATATGTACGAGGACAATCCTTTGATGTACATTGAAGATGTTTTTGAAAGACTTTTGTTTAATAAAGCGCCGCTGAGTCAATTAATTTCCGGACCAAGAGTCAATGTGCAGACAATTTCCCGCCAGGCTTTATATAATTATTATCGCAAATTTTATTATAATGGCAATGCAGTTATTGGTGTGGCCGGTAAATTTCAGGAAAAGAAAGTTTTAGATTTAGTCAACAAACTTTTTCCTTTAGATAAAAAACGCGCCCGGATTAAAATTCAAAAGACGGAGTTTTCAAATCAACAGACTCCTCGAGTTTATATTATGAATCGTTCTTTAGAGCAGGTTCAGCTAATGTTGGGCTTTAAAAATGTGGCCGGTCCTGATCCGAAATTTTTAATCAGTAAGATATTGTCAAATATTCTTGGCGGCACAATGAGCTCGCGTCTGTTTTTGGAAATTAGGGAAAAATTGAGTTTATGTTATTTTATCAAAACAGCTGCTCAGGGTTATGAAGACATTGGATCCTTTACTGTCCAAGCAGGGTTGAATAAAGAAAAGATTTACGAATCTCTAGAGGCCATTAAAGCAGAGTTAAATAAAATAAAGGACAAGGGCATCACTCAAGAAGAGTTGCACAAAGCTAAAGATAATATTCGGGGACGATTAATTTTAAAATTGGAAGATCCTAGTAATTATTTAAATTTTTTAGCTTCCCAAGAGTTGGTTGATCAAAAAATAAAAGATCTAGAGGATAAGTTGCGGGAAGTGGATAAAGTTACTTTAACGCAAGTTAACAACTCGGCTCAAGATATTATTGATTGGCGTCGGGCTAATTTAGCCATCATCGGGCCTTTTGATAACCAAACTAAATTTTTAAAAATATTAAATTCATAATTTTTAATGGAAAATTTATTAAGAATTTTCTAAGGAGGAAATAATATTATGCCACACAAATCAATTTCCATTTCCACCGATGCTATCGTTCGTATTATTGTTATTTTACTGTTGATTGGATTTCTTTATTTAATAAAGGATGTTTTAGCTCTGTTGTTTATAGCTGTTATCTTATCTTCGGCTTTTGGCCCTTTCATCGATTGGTTACAAGAGAAAAAAATTCCTCGGGGGGTGGGAATTATTGGGGTTTATCTAATTTTTTTCTTTGTGGTCGGCGGGGCGATCTATCTTTTAATTGATCCAATTACTCTCCAAATTAAGGATTTAGCGCGCGCTTTCCCAGACTTTTATGACAAGATCAGTAGTGGGTTACAATATTTGCAAAAAGTAGATAGTCAAGAAGCTGCCAAAACGTTGAGCACCAGTTTGTCCGACTTGACCAAAAGTTTATCTCAGGCCTCTTCTAGTATTTATAATTTAGTCACCTCAATTTTCGGCGGGGTGGTTAGTTTTTTTGTGCTGTTGGTCATCACTTTTTATTTAACCGTGGAGAAGAATAGTTTAAAGAACTTTGTTCAGAGCATTGTGCCTTTTCATCACCAAAAGTATGCGGCTGATTTAATTACTAAAATACAGCATCGGATGGGTTTTTGGCTAAGGGGGCAGCTGATTTTATCGTTTATTATCTTTTTGCTGATTTATTTGGGTTTGAGCTTACTAGGCATAAAATATGCTTTGATCTTAGCTTTGTTAGCTGGTATTTTTGAAATAGTGCCTTTTCTTGGTCCATTGATTGCCGCTATTCCTGGTATATTTTTTGCTTTTGCTCAAAGCCCGGCTAAAGCCATCGCCGTTATTGTTCTATATATCGTTGTTCAACAAATAGAAAACAATATTATTGTGCCTAAAGTAATGGGCAAAAGCACCGGCCTTAATCCCTTAGTGGTTATTTTAAGTATTTTGATAGGCATGCGCATTGCCGGTGTGGTCGGCGCTTTGGTTGCTGTACCGATTGCGGCGGCGGCAGCAGTTTATGTTGAGACTTTACACAATAAATCAAAAGCAACAAAATAAATGTCTAAATTATATATTGTCGCCACACCTATCGGTAATTTGGAAGACCTGACTTTTCGGGCTCTGCGGATTTTAAAAGAAGCAGATGTTGTTTTAGCTGAAGATACCCGCGTAACTAAAAAGATTTTTGAAAGATATAAGATTAAAAATGTTTTATCAAGCTGGCATCAGCATAGTAAAGACAAAGATTGGGGAAAAATTAAAAATTTTATTTTTGAAGATAAAGATATTGCCTTAGTGACTGATGCTGGATCTCCTGGTGTTTCCGATCCTGGTGGAAAATTAATTGAGTTGGTTCTGGCAGAATTTCCGGACACGGAAATTATTTCCGTGCCCGGCTCTTCAGCTTTAACAGCCATGATCAGTATTGCCGGAATTTCTCTGGATAAATTTTTATTTCTTGGTTTTTTACCGCATAAAAAAGGTCGGCAAACTTTGATTAAAAAAATAGCAGAAGCAGATTTGCCAGTAATATTTTTTGAATCAGTTCACCGAATTATTAAAACATTAGAGCAATTAAAAAATTGTCCCAAAAAATTAATCATTGGCCGTGAATTGACCAAACAATTTGAAACAGTCTATCGCGGTACGGCCCAAGAGATTTTAGAGATTTTACAAAAAGATAAACAGCAAGTGAAAGGGGAATTTGTTGTTGTTGTTGATAAATAAAATTAATTAATGAATTTTATAATTAGACAATTAGAAGAAGCTGATTTTTCTGATAATAGCGGTTTTGTAGAAACTATGGCTAATATGAGTGATGTTGGCGATTTAGATTTTAATCAGCTTAAAACAATTTGGCAGAAAGCTAAGCAGCAAGAGGCCTATTTTTTTGTAGCAGCATCGCAAGAAGAAGATTCTAAAAATCAAATTATAGCTACTGTAAAATTATTAATTGAGCCAAAATATTTTTATGGCGGCAAGGCAGCTGGACATATAGAAGATGTAGTTACTCGTAAGGGCTTTGAAGGAAATGGTTTAGCTAAAGCTTTGCTTAAAGAAGCTATTAAAACCGCAGAGAAAAATAATTGTTATAAGATAATTTTAGATTGTAGTAAAGAATTAACTACATTTTATGAAAAAATAGGTTTTAAAGAGTACAGTATTTGTATGAGATTAAATTTTAAGAAATAAATGAAAAATAAATTCTACATTACCACACCAATATATTACGTCAATGATCAGCCGCATATTGGTCATGCTTATACTACGGTTATCGCTGATGTTTTAGCTCGCTATTATCGTCAGAAACTAGGCGATGATAATGTTTATTTTTTAACCGGCACTGATGAGCATGGAGTAAAAGTTGCTGAATCTGCAGCCAAACAAAAAATTACGCCGCAGAAATTTACCGACAATATTAGTCAGCAATTTAAAGATGCTTGGCAAAAATTAGATATTAAATATAATGATTTTATAAGAACAACTGAAGATAGACATCAGAAAATTGTAGTTAATATTTTAAATCAGTTAAAGCAAACCAAGACTCCGCAGGGCAATGATGTTCTCTACGAAGCTGATTATCAGGGATTATATTGTGTTGGTTGTGAAAAATTTATTACCGAAGCGGAATTAGTCGACGGTCAATGTCCTGATCATAAGCGCAAACCAGAAAAATTAGTTGAAAAAAATTGGTTTTTTAGATTAGGTGATTTTTTACCAGCCATTAAAAAAGCCATTGAAGCAGATCAACTGATTATTTATCCTCCAGGTCGAAAAAAAGAAGTGCTCGGTTTAATTAACAAGCAAAATATGCCCGACTTTTCTATTTCCCGTCCGGTTAAATCTGTGGCTTGGGGCATTGATTTACCTTGGGATAAAGAACAAAAAGTTTATGTTTGGGTTGACGCTTTGTCTAATTATATTACCGCTCTGGGATATCCTGATAAAGAATTATATCAAAAATTTTGGCCAGCTGATATTCAATTATTAGCTCTAGATATTTTAAAATTTCATGCTTTATATTGGCCAGCTATTTTAATGGTCTTAGATATTCCTTTGCCTAAAGGATTATATATTCACGGCTTTTTCAAAATCAATGGACAAAAAATGAGCAAGAGCTTGGGTAATGTCGTTAGTCCCAATGATTTAGTAAAACAGTATGGCTCGGAAGTGACTAAATATTTAATTCTATCCCAATTTTCTTTTGGTTCAGAAAGCGATATTAAAATCAACGACTTTCCTGCCAAATACAATGCCGATTTGGTGAATGGCTTGGGCAATTTGATTAATCGATTAACTAATATGATTGAGCAGTATCTAGATGGAGATATTGGGTTAACAAAAAAAGATTTAGAAAAATCTTTAAATATAAGTAAATTTTTATCTAATATAAATCAAGAAATAGAAGAATTAAATTTTAAATTGGCTTTATTAAAAATTTGGAATATTATTTCTACTGTTAATGAAGAGATAGATAAAAACAAGCCATGGGAATTAGCCAAGAATAATGATCAGCAGAAATTAAAAAAGCTTTTGCAGGATTGGACTAAATACTTATATAATATTGCTGTCAGTCTACAACCGTTTATGCCGCAGACCGCGGAGCATATTTTAAAAATTTTGACTGCCAAGCAGATTAAAAAGCCAGTTAAACCATTATTCCCCAGAATTAATTAAAATAATATATGTTTTCTAAAAGCACATTTTTTCAAAAAATTAAAAAAAGTCATCCTAATTGGTATTCAATTTTTATTGCTTTCTCAGTTATTATGTTTTGGCGTGGGTTGTGGGGTATTATAGATTTATATCTTATTACCTAATCATGAACTATTAAGTTATATAGTCTCAGGGTTGATTGGATTATTTTTGTTGTATATTAACGATTTTAAATTAAGCGAAATAGAATAATAATTTTAAAAAAATACTATGGGTTTATTTGACATCATTCTTTTAATTATCTTACTTCTTTTTGTTTGGAAGGGGTTTCGAGCGGGATTAGTTGGAGCGATTGGCGAATTTTTGGGGATTGTGGTTGGCATTTGGGCCGGCTCGCATTATATGGGGATGGCTGCTCAGTGGATTATGAATATCTTGAATTTTGATAATCAGTCGTTAGCTAATATTTTGGCGTTTATTTGTATTTTCATTGCTATAAATATTATAGTTCATATCATCGTTGCTGTTATTAACAGAATTTTTCACATTATTCCTTTTATTGATCTAGTCAATAAATTATTGGGAGCGATTGTTGGCCTACTGGGTGGTATTTTAGCTGTTGTGGCTATAGTTTATTTATTATCTATTTTTCCAATTAGTGACGCCATTAATGATCGGTTAATTTCGTCATTTATAGTTCAATGGGCAGCTGATTTAGCCGTTATTGTTAAGCCATTTATTCCCGCCGCTATTAATGAATTAAAATCAATTCTCTAGTATGTTGATTGACACGCATGCTCATTTGAATTTTCAGGCCTATGATCAGGATTTAGCTGAAGTTATTCAGCGCTGCCATCAAGCTGAAATGAAAATAATTAATGTAGGCGCGGCTTTAGATACTAGTCAAAAAGCAATAGAACTAGCCAAGCAGGAAAATAATTTTTATGCGGCCATTGCCTTGCATCCTATCCATGTTTATGATGAGGAGTTTGAAATAATTAATTATCAAAAATTAATTGATCAGCATCCCAAGCAAGTAGTCGCTATTGGCGAAACCGGATTGGATTATTTTCATCTTAATGAAATTTTAAAAAAAGGAGCCGCTTCTATTAAAGAAATAAAAATTAAACAAAAACAAATTTTTCAAGAACACATTCAATTGGCCAAAGATAATAATTTGGCTTTAATTGTCCATGGACGAAATGGCGATGATCAGAATGTCTATCAGGATATTTTTAATATTTTAGAGAATAATAAATATTTTAAAGGTGTGATTCATTGTTATGGTGGCAGTCTGGCTGAAGCTAAGCAGTTCGTACAAGCTGGATTTTATCTTGGTTTTACTGGAGTGATTACATTTGGCCCTCCTTCGCGTAAAGCTTCGGAGGATCAACTTATTAAAAAGAAAAAGGTGGTTGACAAAACAGAGGATTTAAGGGAAATTGTAAAGTGGATGCCATTAGATAAAATACTAATAGAAACTGATGCTCCTTATCTGACTCCGGTGCCTTTCCGTGGTAAACGCAATGAACCAGTTAATGTTAAATATGTAGCGGAAAAAATAGCTGAAATTAAAAATAAGTCAGTTCAAGAAATTATTGAAATTACTGGACAAAATGCCATTAAGTTATTTAATTTGAAATAATATGGAATATTTAAATACAATTTTAATCGTAGTTGGGCTAGCTATTATTATTTGGTTGATAATAAAGAATCAAAAACCAACTGAAGTTAAAGATGATAAAGCAATGTTAATGTTGCAACAGCAATTAGGTGATTTAACCCAACATTTAGGAGAGAAGATTGATAAGACTACGCAACATTCTTCCAAGATGCTGCAGGATCAGTTTATGGAAACTTCTCGTATTTCAAAAGACATGACCGAGAAACTTTTGAAGTTAGAGGAAACCAACAAGCAGGTGATCGGTTTTACAGATCAATTGCAGAATCTGGAAAAAGTTTTGACTAATTCAAAAAATAGGGGAGCATTAGGTGAAGCCAGTTTGGAATTGATTTTAAGTAATATTCTGCCGCCTCAATCCTATCAGACCCAGTATCATTTTAAAAATGGCGAAGCCGTTGATGCGGTTGTTAAAATTAAAGATAAAATTTTGCCAGTTGATGCTAAATTTTCTCTGGAAAATTATCGTCGGATTTTAGGCGAAAACGATAAAGACAAAAAAGCAATTTTAGAAAAAGAATTTAAAAATGATTTAAAAAAAAGAATTGACGAAACCTCCAAATATATTCGTCCTAATGAAGATACTTTAGATTTTGCTTTTATGTTTATTCCAGCTGAAGGAATCTACTATGATTTATTAATAAATGAAGTCGGTGCCGTCAAAGTAAATACTAGGTCTTTGATTGATTATGCTTTTAATGAAAAGAAAGTAATTATTGTTTCACCAACTACCTTTGCGGCTTATCTACAAACAGTTTTGCAGGGTTTGAAGGCCTTACAGATTGAAGAGTCAGCTAAAGAGATTCGTCAGAATGTTGAAAAATTGCAAAAGCATTTGGCTGCTTATGGTGAATATCATCAGAAATTAGGCAACCAGCTTAGTACTGTTGCTAATACTTATAATTTTAGTAATAAAGAATTTAAGAAGATAGACAAAGATATTTTGAAAGTAAGTGGTAAAGAGAGTGCTTTGGAGTTGGAGGATGTGGACAAGCCGAGGTTGGAGTAGGGAGTGCAAATTAATTCAAATAGTGGGGGTTAAAAAAGTAATATATTATATAAATAATTTTAATTCTAGTTATGAATAAACAAGAGATAGTTTTGCGAAGAGGTGAAGTGATTGATGCGTTTGTGGGCATTGAATTAATGATTAATATGATTATTTCGGTGCATTATTTAAAACAAGTAGATAAAACTTCGTTATAGATGTACTTAATAATGAGATGTCTTCATTTGGTTTCAAAAAGACAATATTAAAACAAATTTTGGGCGAGAATAAATATAGTGCTGAATTTCAAAAATTAGAACATTTAAACAAATTACGTAATCTATTTGGTCATGCTAGTTTAAACCTTGTGCAAGGTAATAATATGTCAGATCCCAAAGCTGAGGTCCATTTTAATGATCCCAAAAAGCCGGATAATATTATTGATCCAGCTGACGCTTTACAAGATTTTAATAAGTCGTATCCGGAGGTATTAGAATGGCTTAAAGAGATTAGCAAAGACAAAGGAGTAGTTTATAAACGCACAAACTAAAAGCGGATAGGTGCGATTTAATATCAAAACATATGAAAAAATACATGACAGGATTTGTGCCTATGAATTACAAAAAATCTGGAATTATTTTATTAATAATTGGTTTAGCCGGTCTGGTGCTTAAATTAATTTCTTATTTTACTTCGTGGTTTTTTATCTCCAACTATTTAATGTATTTTGGTCCGGCTTTGATATTAATTAGCTTTTATTTAATTTTGGTTGTGCCTAAAGAATAATTTTTTAACAAAAAATAAACATCTCCAGAGGGGTTTTTTGAAAAGAGATAAAAAATACCACCGAGCGTTGCTCGGTGGGTTTTCGTTTACTATTTTTGCTTGAAAAATTTCAAAGCGTTGACCGTCCTGACAATTGTCAGGAACATTGTCTTCTACATTCATATGAACATAGTAGGCGAAATCACGATAAGGACCGGGTTGATGTTGGATAATAAGGGCATCAGCACCGTCTGAGACTACTTTTTCAACTGTGTAATGGCCATCAGGCAGCTTGTCCGGATAAAATATATAGCCAGCCACGGGCAGTCCTGTGATTTCATCTATTTCAGTGAAGCCATAATTGATAGGTGTCAGTTGATGCAGTAAGACATAAGGACCGATAATTACCAGACATAATATTACAGTTAGGGCAAGTTTGGCTTGCGGATTCCATCGAATTTTGCAAATTGCAGGGTCTGATTTTGATACCCAATCCCAGCGGTATCGATAAAAGAAACCCATTGCCACCATAGCCTTGATACAAAAATGAGTTTTATTCTCACCCAGAATTTTTCCTTGTCGGATTTTCTTATCGTTATACATCAAGTCAACAATGCGAAGAATTCCAACATACGCTAAGAGCCGTATAATCCAATACATCGTTTTGTCTCCTATTTAATGGTTTGAATGAAAAATGAGCAATGCTGTAAAATATCATATTTTATCTATTATGTCAATCCTTAGAATAATTTAACATATATTGACTTTTTAGTGGCAAAGTTATATAATGGAGCCGCTTTTTCTTAGCAGTTTTTTAATATAAATATGCCAGTTGATAATAAAAAAAGCGCTAATAAGCAAGACAATTGGTGGCAAAAAGGGCTGATGATGTTTGCCCAAAGCACTGGCTGGATTGCCGTGCCGGTTATAGGAGCTTTATTTTTAGGCAATTGGCTGGATCAGAAATATCAGACCAAGCCCTTGTATTTTCTAAGTTTAACTATTTTAGCTTTTATCATCTCCTGTATTGGCATTGGCATGACGGGCATAAAATATATTAAAGAAATTGATTTAGAAGATAAAAATAAAAATTTAGATAAGAATAAAGAGGAAGACAAGATAACAAATGGAAACAAAAAGTAATAGTCATTCACAAAGCGAATCAGCTTCATCAGAAGAGGTTCTCTTGCTGGGACAAGATACTCATCAGGAGCATAGCGCTCATGAGGAACATGCGCATACTTTATATGCCGAGCCGGTTTTTAACATTGGTAATTTTACGGTGACAAATTCACTGCTCACTTCTTGGTTGGCAGTTTTTTTAATTATTATTTTGTCTTTAATTATTAGATTTAAAATTAAAAAAATTCCTTCGGTTTTTCAGAGCGTCGTTGAAATGATTATTGATGGCGCCTTGAATATGATGGACTTAGTCACTAATGATCGCCAGAAAAGTCGTCGAATTTTTCCGGTGATTTTTTGTATTTTTATTTTTATTCTTTTTAATAATTGGCTGGGGTTATTGCCGGGCGTCGGTTCTATCAGCTTTGACGGCCATTCTTTGTTTCGAGGTGGCACAGCTGATTTAAATACCACCTTGGCTTTAGGGTTATTTTCCGTTATCGCCGCTAATATTTTTGGTGTTATCGTAGTCGGCGGCTGGAATTATTTTAATAAGTTTATTAATCTTAAGGCCATTCTGGCTATTCCGGCTAAAGTGACTAAAGATCCCACTGTTCTTTTTATTAATCCCATTCATTTTTTTGTCGGCTTTATTGAAATCGTCAGTGAAGTGGCTAAAATTGCTTCCTTGTCTTTCAGGTTATTCGGTAATGTTTTTGCCGGTGAGGTTTTGCTGGCTTCCATTTCCGCTCTGATTGCTTTTGGTGTGCCTTTGCCATTTATCTTTTTGGAAATAATTATCGGTGTTATTCAGGCCTTGATTTTTGCGGTTTTAACTTTGGTTTATTTTACGATCGCTTCCACCGCCCATGAGCATTAACTTTATAAAATAGGATTTGAGCAAGCAACGAAAAAATGTTCTTTCAAAATCGCTCAAATCTTATTTTGTCCAGTTAATCATTAATTTAATAAGAGTAGGGGACTTTAAATAATAATAAAACAGTCGACCGAAATTATTTTAAAGAGGAAAAATTTATGGACTTAACATTACTAGCTAAAGCCATCGCTATTGCTGTGGGTGGTTTTGCTCCAGCTTTAGCCATTGGTAAAATCGGAGCTAAAGCCATGGAATCCATTGGTCGTAATCCAGAATCAGCCGGCAAGATCATGGTGCCGATGCTTTTGATTTCCGCTTTTGCCGAAGCTATTGCTATTTATGCTTTGATTATTGCTTTTAGTATTAGTTAATCGATTGTTTTTAGCGTTCTGTATTATAAATACAGGGCGCAATTAAGCAATTAATTTTATAAATATGGAAATTTTAAATTTATTCGGCATTGATTGGAAATTAATGATCGCCCAATTGATTAATTTTGCGATAGTTATTATTGTGCTTTGGTTTTTTGCTTTAAAGCCATTGACTAAAAAAATGCAGGAAAGAAATAATGAGATAGCCAAAGGTTTGTCTGATGCCCAGACAGCCACTGAGCGCCTTGATCAGGTAGAAAAAGAAATTAAAGAGCAACTCCAGCAGACCAAAACAGAAGCAGCTGATATTTTAACTACTGCCAAAAAGAATTCTGAAGTTAGCCGCAAAGCTGAGATTGAAAAAACCAAGCAAGAAGTAGCTAATATTATCATTAAAGCCAAAGAGCAGATTGCCAGTGAAAAAACCGTTATGGTTTCTGAAGTTAAAAAAGATGTGGTGGAGATAATAGTGGCTGCTTTGCAGAAAATTTTAGCAAAAGGATTAAGCAAAGATATTGACCAAAAATATATTGATCAGGTTTTAAAAGATATTAAGTAATGAAAAAGAAGAATCAAGCCAGAATATTAGCCCAAAGCGTTTATCTTTCCATAAAAGATAAGCCAGCCAAACAAGCCGAAGAGATTGTTGAAAATTTTTTGAATTATTTAAAACAAAAGCATTTAGTAAATCTAGCGCCTAATATTTTAAATCATTTAGAACAATTATATTTTGAGGGGCATAATATTGTTGCTACTGAAATATTATCAAAATATGATTTATCTCAGAAAGAAATTAAGGAGATTTCTGAATTAATAGAAAATAAAACTGCTAGTCAAATCAAAATTAAGCAGGGCAAAGATGATCGATTAATTGGTGGAGCAATCATTAGATATAAAGATAAAATAATTGATTTGTCTTTAAAAAATCAATTAAATAGTTTAACCAAGCAATTAAATACTTAAAAATATGTCCTACGATTATTTAGTAAAGAGTCTACAAAAACAACTAGAAGGTTATCAGTCAACCGTGGCTGAAGAAACTATTGGCGAAGTAATTGAAATTGGTGATGGCATTGCTCAAGTTTCTGGTTTATCAGACGCTATGTCTTCAGAGATGCTTGAGTTTGAAACATCAACTGGTGAAAAAATTTATGGTGTGGCTTTGAATCTGGAAGAATTTTCTATTGGCGCTATTATTTTAGGTGAGTATGGCTCATTAAAAGAAGGCGATAAAGTTCGTCGTACTAAGAGAGTTTTATCAGTGCCAGTTGGCCAATCATTAGTTGGTCGTGTAGTTAATCCTTTGGGAGAGCCGATTGACGGTAAAGGCAAAATAGAAGCCAAGGAATTTTATCCTGTAGAAAAAATTGCTCCGGGAGTAATTGCCCGTCAGTCAGTTAACGAGCCCTTGCAAACTGGTATTAAAGTAATTGATTCTATTATTCCTATTGGCAAAGGCCAAAGAGAATTGATTATTGGTGATCGCCAGACTGGTAAAACAGCTCTAGCCATTGACACTATTATTAATCAAAAGGGCAAAGATGTTATCTGTATCTATGTCGCTATTGGCCAGAAAGAATCTAAAATAGCCAGGATAGTAGCCAAACTGGAAGAAACCGGATCAATGGATTACACCACAGTTGTTTTGGCCGGAGCTTCCGATTCTGCTTCTCTATCATACATTGCTCCTTATGCCGGCGTGGCCATGGGAGAATATTTTATGGACAAAGGCCAAGATGTTTTGTTGATTTATGATGATTTATCAAAACACGCTGTCGCTTATCGTCAGATTTCATTATTGTTACGCCGACCACCAGGTCGGGAAGCTTATCCCGGAGATGTTTTTTATCTTCATTCCCGTTTGTTAGAACGAGCCGCTAGAATGAGCGATAAGTTGGGAGGCGGATCTTTAACTGCCTTGCCGATTATTGAAACTCAAGCCGGAGACATTTCTGCTTATATCCCTACCAATGTTATTTCGATTACTGACGGACAGATTTTTTTGGAAACAGATTTATTCTATAAAGGTATTCGCCCGGCTTTAAATGCCGGACTATCAGTTTCTCGAGTTGGTTCAGCTGCTCAGATTAAAGCCATGAAAAAAGTGGCTGGTAAATTAAAACTGGACTTAGCCCAGTTCAGGGAGCTAGAGGCCTTTGCCCAATTTGGTTCTGATCTTGATGAAAATACTCGACAACAGTTGAATCGAGGTGCTCGAGTAACTGAAATATTAAAGCAAGGGCAATTTAATCCTTTGCCTCAGCCAAAGCAGGTGGCTATTATTTATGCTGTCTCTAACGGACATTTAGATCAGGTGCCTTTAGAAAATTTAGCTGCCTTTGAAGATAAATTATTCACCAAGTTAGACAGCGAAGCCAAAGATCTTTTAGATAATATTGAAAAAACAGGCGAGTTAGTGGCTAAAGACGAAAAAAAATTAAAAAAGATTATTAACGAGTTAGTTGAATTGGAAGATATAGTGGAAAATAAAAAGTAGAAAGCACTTTATACTTTTTACTTTAAACTTTTAACTAAAATTTTATGCCTCAAGCAACCAGAGACATTCAAAGAAGAATCAAGTCAGTTAAAAACACCAAAAAGATTACCAAAGCGATGGAATTGGTGGCGGCGGCCAAAATGCGCAAGGCGGTCGCTAAAGTGCTGGCTACTCGAAGCTATGCCGATTTAGCTTGGAATACTGTTTTGCATTTAGTCAAAAAATTAGACACCAGCCGCCATCCTTTTTTTAGAGAAAGCAAAGAAGTCCGCAATGTCCTCATAGTTTTGATTAGCACTAATCGAGGGCTATGCGGTAGTTTTAATCTTCAGTTAGTGCAGAAAGTTGTTGATTCAATTAAATTACATCATCCAGACACGCGGGTGACTGATGTCATTACTTTTGGTAGCAAAGGCCGGAATGAGGCTCGTCGTCATCATTTAAATATTATGGCTGATTTTGCCAAAGAGGATATTACCCAGAGTTCAACTATAATTAATCCGATTACTCACATGGTAGTTAAAGACTTTATAGCCCGTAAATACGACAAAGTATTTGTGGCCTATACAGATTTTGCTTCATCTTTGCAGCAGCAGCCGCATGTGCGACAGCTTTTGCCGATTGTTCCGGAAATAGATGAAAGATTGGGCTATATTACTCATCAAAAAGAAAAAGAGATTGTAAATATTAATGTTGAGAATTTTTCAGATTTTCTTTTTGAGCCCAGTAGAAAAGAAATACTTAATTCTTTTTTGCCGAGGTTAGTGGAGATCCAAATTTTTCAAGCGGTTTTGGAAAGCGAAGCTTCAGAGCATTCCGCGCGTATGCTAGCTATGAGAAATGCTTCTGATGCCGCCGGAGATATGATTGATGAATTAACTTTAGCTTATAATCAAGCCAGGCAAGCCGGAATTACCGCCGAGATTGCTGAAATTTCAGCTGGCACAGCGGCTTTACAATAATAATTAAATTAATTTAAATAATAATGATATGGAAAACAAAGGAATAATTAAACAGATCATTGGTGCTGTCGTCGATATTTACTTTGCCAAAGAAATGCCGACTATTAATAGTGCTCTAGAAGTCAAAGATTCTAAGTTGATTTTGGAAGTGCAAAAACATCTGGGAGATAGATTAGTCCGTGCAGTAGCCATGGGCTCTACAGACGGTTTATCCAGAGGGACTGAAGTGATTGATACTAAGCAACCAATTTCTGTGCCAGTGGGCAAAGAGACTTTAGGTCGAATGTTTAATCTTTTAGGCAAGGCTATTGATGGCCAAGAAGAAGTAAAGACTAAGAAAACTTTACCGATCCATCGTCCAGCTCCAGAGTTTACTGAACAATCAACTCAAACTGAAATTTTTGAGACCGGCATTAAAGTGATTGATTTAGTTTGTCCATTTACTAAAGGCGGTAAGGTTGGTTTATTTGGTGGTGCTGGCGTTGGTAAAACTGTTGTTATTCAGGAATTAATTAGAAACATTGCGGCTGAGCATGGTGGTTTTTCAGTCTTTGCCGGCGTGGGTGAAAGAACCCGTGAAGGAAATGACCTTTATTATGAAATGAAAGAATCAGGAGTTTTAAAAAATACCACTTTAGTTTTTGGTCAAATGAATGAACCGCCAGGAGCTAGACAAAGAGTTGGTTTGTCTGCTTTGACCATGGCTGAACATTTTCGAGATGAAGAAGGAAAAGATGTGTTATTATTTATTGATAATATTTTTCGTTTTACTCAAGCTGGCTCGGAAGTATCTGCTTTATTAGGCAGAATGCCTTCGGCTGTCGGTTATCAGCCAACCTTGGCGACTGACATGGGGGAATTGCAGGAAAGAATTACTTCTACCAATAAAGGATCGATTACTTCAGTGCAGGCGGTTTATGTGCCGGCTGATGATTTAACTGATCCGGCTCCAGCCACTACTTTTGGTCATTTGGATTCTACGGTTGTTTTGTCTCGCGGCTTATCTGAGTTAGGAATTTATCCAGCCGTTGATCCTTTAGACTCTAATTCTGTAATCTTAGATCCCGAAGTAGTCGGTCAAGAGCACTACGATGTTGCTCGACAAGTGCAAAAAGTTTTGCAGAGATATAAAGACTTGCAAGATATTATTGCTATTCTCGGTATGGATGAATTATCAGAAGAAGATAAAAGGACTGTCGGTCGAGCTCGTAAAATCCAGAAATTTCTATCACAACCTTTCTTTGTAGCTGAAACCTTTACCGGCACAGAAGGTAAATATGTTTCTCTTAAAGACACTATTCGCGGTTTTAAAGAAATTCTAGAAGGTAAACATGATGATAAAAACGAACAGGCGTTTTATATGAAGGGCAGTATTGAGGAAGTAAAATAATTTTTATGAAAGAAATTAATTTAAAAATTGTTACTCCTGAAAGAATAGTTTTTTCCGAAAAAATAAGCCAGGTGTCTTTGTCCACCACTACTGGGCAGATTACGATTCTGCCTCAACATATTCCTTTAGTTAGCCAGTTGACAGCTGGTGAAATTAGTGTAAAGTATAACGGTAATGAGGAAGATCTAATGGCAATTTCCGGTGGATTTGTTGAAGTTTTGCCAGATCAAGTGGTGGTTCTAGTTGATACAGCTGAAAGGGCCGAAGAGATAGATGAACAGAAAGCCGAACAGGCCCGCCAGAGGGCTGAAGAGATATTGAAGACCAAAGTGGTTGATGCTAAAGAATTTGCTTTCCTTACTGCGCAAATAGAAAAAGAATTAGTCCGATTGAAAGTGGCTAGAAAATATAAGAAGCGAGGGATAAGAACAGGATTAAATAGTTAAAAGGAGATTTTATGAGTTTCATAGTTCCCAACGACAATTTAAACGAACATCATTGTCCTTTGGCAGTGATCAAATGCATTGATTTCAGGTTTCGCAAATCTGATCAGGAATTTATCGAGGAAGCATTAGGATATGATAAGTTTGATTTATTTGCCTGGCCAGGTAGCGGAAAGGAGATTTTAAACGATAACGGTTTTAAAACCTCTTTTATTGAAAAGGTAGTTTCAGTTTCCAAAAATTTACACGGCGTTGAAAAATTATTACTTCTTTGGCACTGGGATTGTGGCGGATATGGGGGTAGTAAGAATTTTTCTTCAGCTGAAGAAGAGGAGGAGACTTATAAAAAAGATTTACTAAGGGCCAAAGAAATTTTGGCCAAGGAATTGCCGGATGATCTAGAAATCATCATGGCTTACAGTAGGGCTCATCCACAAGGATTGGAATATATTATTGTGGAATAATATTGCTCTAGCAATCCCGCATCACGGGATTGTTTTTTATTTTCTTTTTAGTTAAAATAAAGCCATGCCTCTAGATTTATCATATTTAAATATAGCCCAGAAAAAGGCGGTTCAGCATGATCAGGGACCAGTTATTTTAATTGCTGGAGCTGGCACTGGGAAAACCACGGTCATTACCCAGAGAATTGCTTATTTAATTGAACAGGGCAAAGCCCAACCAGATGAGATTCTAGCCGTTACTTTTACGGAAAAAGCAGCTACTGAAATGATGGAAAGAGTTGATCAGCTTTTACCTTTAGGTTATTCAGAATTGTGGATTCATACTTTTCATGGTTTTGCTGATAAAGTTTTAAAAGACTACGCTTTAGATATTGGTTTGTCTAATGATTTTAAAGTTCTGGATAAAACCGCCGCTTGGATGCTGGTCAGAGAAAATCTGAACAAATTTAAATTAGATTATTATAAACCTCTAGGCAGCCCTACTCGGTTTATTCATGCCTTACTTGATCATTTTTCTCGTTGTAAAGATGAAGTTATTTATCCAGAAGATTATTTAGAACATGCAGAAAATCTGCATTTGGATTCAGATCAGGCAGGTGATCGTGAAGAAATAGAGCAGGAGATTTTTAAAATCCGTGAAGTAGCTGACGCCTATCATATTTATCAGCAGCTATTATTAGAAAATAATGCTTTGGATTTTGGTGATTTAATAAATTATACTTTAAAATTATTTCAAGAGCGTCCAGTTATTTTAAAAAAGTTTAGAAATCAATTTAAATATATTTTAGTTGATGAATTTCAGGACACTAATTGGGCTCAGTATGAATTAATTAAAATTTTGGCTGAGCCAAAGAATAATCTAATGGTCGTTGGCGATGATGATCAGTCTATTTATAAATTTCGGGGAGCCGCTGTTTCTAATATTTTGAGTTTTCAAAAAGATTATGGGGCTAGTAAAAATAAAAAACTAGCTGAAATATTTTTAATAGACAATTATCGTTCAGGTCAAAAGATTTTAGACACGGCTTATAATTTTATTCAGCAAAATAATCCAGATCGTTTAGAATATCAACTTAAAAAAAGCAAGCAATCTTTAAATAAAGAGTTAATCAGTCATACTCAAGGTCAGGGTAGTGTGGAGGTAATTTCCTTTGCTGACAAAAATGATGAAATTGACGGTGTTTTAAATAAAATTGCCGCTATTAAAAAATTAGACCCATCAACTCAATGGTCAGATTTTGCTATTTTGGTTCGGGCCAATGATCAAGCTCAGGGGTTTGTCAGTATGATGCGTAAAATTGGCATGCCTCATCAGTTTATGGCTTCCCGTGGTTTGTATTTGCAGGATATTGTTTTGGATATTACAGCTTATTTAAAATTGTTAGACAATTATCATGAATCACCGGCCTTATTTAGAATTTTAAGTTTGCCAGTAACCGGACTGGATATTAATGTAATTATAAATTTAAATCATTTAGCTAGTAAAAAAAGCTGGAGTTTATTTTATGCTTTAAAAAATTATCAAGGGCATATTAATATTCCAGCTAATGATCAAAGAATTATTGAGCAGTTATTAAATAATATAACTAAGCATACAGAATTAGCCAAAACTAAACCGGTTTCGCAGATAATTTATCATTGGCTGGAAGATAGTGATTATTTAAAATTTTTGACTTTAGAGGAAAGTCAATATAATAAAGATCAGTTGGATTTTCTTAATCAGTTTTATAGAAAAATTAGAAACTGGGAAGAAGAAGCAACCACTGATATTTCAGTCCATAGTTTTTTGGAAAACATGGAAGCAGAATTGGAATCAGGCGAGATGGGCTCATTGCAACAGGACGCTGAGGTTGGGCCAGATGTGGTTAAAGTAATGACAGTGCATGGTTCTAAAGGTTTGGAGTTCAAATATGTTTTTATTACGAATTTAGTACACCTTAGATTCCCCTCAACAGAGCGGCGTGATCCCATTACGATGCCCGAAGAATTTATTAAAGAGCAATTACCAACCGGTGATGCTCATTTGCAGGAGGAAAGGCGGTTGTTTTATGTAGCTTTGACTCGAGCCAAACAAGCGGTTTATTTAACCTGGGCTAAAGATTATGGTGGAGCTAGCAAGAAAAAACCTTCCCGTTTTATTGATGAAATTAAAATTTCATCGCAAGAAATTAGTAGTCAAAAAATAAAAGAGCCAAAAGAAATAAATAAAAAAACAGCCAAATCAAAATATATTTTGCCTAAAGTATTTTCTTTTTCTCAACTTAAGGCCTATCAGTCATGCCCGCGACAGTATTATTATGCTTATATAGTTAAAATGCCCACCAGAGGTAAAGCAGTCTTTAGTTTTGGGAAAACAATGCACAGCACACTTTATAAATTTTATAAATTAATTTTAGAGAACAATAATTCAGGGCAAGATGATTTATTTGGTAAATCTAAAAAAGTAAAACAAGCTACTTTAGATGATTTATTAAAATTTTATCAGGAATCATGGATTGATGATTGGTATTCTTCAGCTGAAGACAAGCACAAGTATCGTGAATTAGGCATAGATATCTTAAAAAATTATTATCAGAAATTTAAAGATAAGTGGACTGTGCCATTATTTTTAGAAAAAGGTTTTAATATTAAAGTAGGCAATTATAGTTTAAGAGGAGTTTTAGATAGAGTAGATACTGACAATCAGGGGCAATGGCAGATTATTGATTATAAAACAGGAAAATCAAAAATTAAATTAACTTTTGAAGATAAAAAGCAATTATTTATTTATCAGATTGCCGCCAAAGAAGTATTTCAAACTAAAGTTAAAGAACTTACTTATTATTATTTAACTAATAATAATCCTGAATCTTTTTTAGGTACTGAAAAAGAGATTGTTAAAACTAAAGAATGGATAACGGCGACTATTGAACAAATTTTAGCCACTGATTTTACAGCTACGCCCGGTTATATTTGTAATACTTGTGATTATAATCAGATTTGTCCTTTTGTTAAAATAAACCATAGATAAAATGAGCTGGCAGAGCATTAAAGATTTAGCTAATCAGAGATTGAATAAAAAGGGCGTCTATCAGCAGGCGCATGATTTTTTGGTGGTAGAGAAAGCTAATCAGCTGATTATTGAGTTTTGGGGTGAAGAAGTTAGAAATAAAGTACAGGCCTTGTATTTTAGAAACCAGATGTTGACCTTCGCTGTTTTGGAGGATGACTGGCTGGAGAAGTTAAAAAATAATCAAACAGATTTTATTAACCGGTTAAATGGTAGTTTAGAAGTTAAAGTCGTTGAGAGCTTGAGATTTTTAATCTAAACATTATGTGGCATCATCTTTCTAAAAAAGATCAGCATAAATTTTTGTGCAAATGGATCAAAAAAATAACTTATGATGAAACAGATTTGTCTATTAAAAGACATGTTGTCCGTCATGCTAAACATATTTATGATCGGGATCCTCGTCAATGGGCAGCTAGTATGAGAAATTTAGTGCAAATTTTTGAGGATATGCAGAACATTAAGCCGTCCACTACTTTGCAGCTGGATCGGCTTTATAATAAATACAAATCAAACAAGCATCGTTATACTAAGCCGCCAAAATTATAATTTTTACTAAATAAAAAAGAGCAGTTTTCAAGACATGCTCGGGTCCTACTGATTTACTTGACTACAGTGCCTCCAAATAAGGATCCTATAAAACCGCAGAGCACAGCAAAGCTCGTTGGCTTAGAATTAAGCAGACCTTCCTTGAAGAAAGTTACTCCCGTGATATAGGGGTTGGTTCCATAGTTAGTAATCGCCCAGACTAAGGCAGCTACTAGTAGCAGTAGGGTCATATAGCGCAGGTTTCCTGATATAATAATACCTGCGCCTATTATTGCGCCCAGCACAATATATTGCAGGGAGAATAGAACTACTTTTCCGTCGATGGGGTTATTACCCACTAATCGATCTGCGTTTTTTTCCAGAAAGCCGGCCGATTGGTCATTAGAAGCGCTACTATCAGCTTTGAGCTTTACAAAGCTCATGTCAAACACCGGGCCAGCTGTTAGGTAGATACATAATCCACCTAAAATAATAATAGCTAGACAACCTAATGTTTTTTTCATAAGAAGTTTCCTCCGGTAATTGTAGGGTTTTTGTTAAGTACTAGGAATTTCAAAATACTATCACTTTTGTAGATTGATGTCAACGTTGATGCAATTTGATTTTTACCTCATTTTTTAGTAAAATTACAGTTAATGAACCTCAAGACATACAATGCCATTATGATTATAGCCACAGTAATAGCTTGGTTCGGTTTTTTCATTATTATTAATAACTTTGATCCGCATCAATCCAGCTTAACGGTTTTTATTCTTTTTTATTTAGTATTGTTTTTGGGGATTTTGGGGACCTTATCTATGATCGGTTTTTGGATACGCAAGCTGGCTTATCATCATAAAGAAGTGCCGGGTACGATTGTGACTGAATCTTTCCGGCAAGCAGTTATTTTTGCCGGGGTGTTTATTATTGCTTCCTGGTTGCAGGCCGGTCGAGTGCTGACTTGGTGGAATATACTTTTGTTGATTATCTTTGCTAGTATAGTTGAATTTTTAATTTTATTATTTCGTCAAAATGAAAATAATAAATCAAATCCTTAATTTATGGAAAAGAAATTACGAGAATTAAAAAACAGATTTTTCTCTGAGCTAAAGACAGTTAGAGATGATGATTTTTTAGCTGAATTAAAAATTAAATATTTGGGGCGTAAGGGGGAACTAGCCAGTATTCTAAGAGGAGTAAAAGATCTGGCAGTAGAAGAAAAACCAAGGGTCGGTCAATTAGCCAACGAGATTAAAAAAGAACTTCTGGAAGTTTTTGGCAGAACTGAAGCAATTATTAAAAAATCCGCTATTCGTCCCCGGAATTTTGATTCCAGCTTGCCCGGTCAGAGAAGAGAGATTGGGCATTTACACCCTTCCACCATTGTTCAAGAGGAAATTGAAGAGGCATTTGCTAAACTTGGTTTTTCAATTTTTGACGGGCCGCAGTTGGAATCAGACTATTATAATTTTACAGCTTTAAATATTCCCGAGGATCATCCAGCTAGAGATACCCAGGACACTTTTTGGGTAGAAGGAAAAAATCTATTAAGAACCCACACTTCCAATTTACAGGTGCGAATGCTGGAAAAATATGGCGCGCCTTTTCGGGGTATTTTTCCAGGCAGAGTATTTCGTTATGAATCCACAGACGCTTCCCATGAGCATACTTTTTATCAGACGGAAGGGTTGATGGTTGATCGAAACATTAATATTGGTAATCTTATTGCGGTGATGCAATCTCTCTTGTCAGCTGTTTTTCATAAAAAGGTTAATGTCAGGTTACGTCCGGGATTTTTTCCTTTTGTGGAGCCGGGCTTTGAGATGGATATTGAGTGTTTTATTTGCGAAGGAGATGGCTGTTCGGTTTGTAAGCAGTCTGGCTGGGTGGAGTTGATGCCTTGCGGTTTAGTCCACCCAGGCGTCTTAAAAGCGGGAGGGTTAGATCCAGAAGAGTATTCAGGATTTGCCTTTGGCTTAGGCCTGACTCGTTTGGTAATGATGAAATACAGGATTAATGATATCAGACTATTGCAATCGGGCGATTTAAGATTTTTAAAACAATTCTAATATGTATCTGTCGTTAAATTGGGTAAAAAATTGGTTAAAATTACCAAAAGATGTAGACAATAAGCAAATTGCTCTAGATTTAACCATGGCTACTGTAGAAGTAGAAGAAGTTATTGATCAAGCAGAAGCTTTAAAAGATATTGTAGTTGGTAAAGTTAAGGAAATAGTCAAACATCCTCAAGCGGATCGTTTGCAGGTCTGTCAGGTTGATACTGGAGAAAGCGTGGAGAAAATTGTCTGCGGCGGCAGCAATTTGAGTAAAGGCATGTTAGTGGCTGTCGCTCAAGTTGGTGCTAAAGTCAGATGGCATGGTCAGGGCAATTGGGTCACTTTGAGTAAAGCCAAGATTCGCGGTGTGGAAAGTCAGGGGATGATTGCGGCAGTCGAAGAAATTGGGTTGGGTGACTTATTTCCTAGCCGGTCAGAAACCGAAATTTTAGATTTATCAGGATTCAAAGTAAAACCAGGGCAGCCCTTAAGTCAGGCCCTGGAGCTGGATGATACCATCATCGATATTGATAACAAGTCAATCAATCATCGTCCTGATTTATGGGGACAGTATGGGCTGGCCAGAGAATTAGCGGCTATTTATCATTTGAAGTTAAAAGAATATCCGGTTGTTGATTTAACTACTAAGAATCAGATTAAATTAAAAGTTTCCGTGCAAGATAAAGCAAATTGTTTTCGTTATTTGGGCTGGGCCATTAAAAATATTAAGATTGAAGATTCTCCATGGTGGTTGAAAAAACAGCTACAGGCAGTTGGTTTGAGACCAATTAATAATATTGTGGATGTCACTAATTATGTGATGTATGAATTAGGTCAGCCCTTGCATGCTTTTGATGCTCGCCAGATTAAGGATGCTCATATTCAGATTAAACAAGCTAAGAAAGGGGAGTCCTTTATTACTTTAGACGGTAAGAGGCGGAAATTGCCGGAAGGAGCTCTGATGATTTCCGACAGTCAGAAATATGTGGCTCTAGCCGGTATTATGGGAGGACAAAATAGTGAAATCGGCACTGACACTACTGAAATTATTTTAGAGTCAGCCAATTTTAGAGCAGCCAGCGTGCGGCGCACTTCAACTGCTTTGGGTTTGCGCAGCGAAAGTTCAGCTCGTTTTGAAAAATCAATTGATCCATTATTGGCTGAAACAGCAATTAAAAAAGCAGCACAGTTAATTTTATCTTTATGTTCCGAAAGTTACATAGCCAGCAAATTAGTTGATGTTAATAATAATCCTTTTAAAGAAATAACCTTAGAAGTGCCGGAAAGTTTAATTAATCAACGGTTTGGAGCAGTGATTCATACAACTGACATTAAAGGTATTCTGCAGAGACTACAATTTGGAGTAGAGCATAGATCCAAGACTTTTCAGATTAAAGTGCCGTCTTTTCGGGCTACTAAAGATATCTCCATTCCCGAAGATATTGTAGAGGAAGTGGCTAGAATTTATGGTTATAATAATATTCCTTATCAGTTGCCACAAGTAGTTTTGCAGGAGCCAATTTTTGATGTAGCTTATCAAGGGGCTAAAGATATTAAAAAATGGCTAGCTTGGGCGCAAGCTTATACGGAAGTTTATACTTATGCTTTTACAGATATAGTCTGGGTAGAGAAACTAGGTTTTGATCTCAAACAGCATCTTAAAGTGAAAAATGCAGTTAGCCCAGAACAAAGCTACCTTAATCTTTCTCTCTTGCCAAATTTATTGAGTAAAGCCGAGGATAATCTGCGCTGGTTTGATGAATTTAGGATTTTTGAATTGGAAAGAGTTTTTGATAAAAGAAGTCGCGGCGCTTATCATACTGATCAGAGCAAGAAGAAGTTTTTGCCGGTTCAGGAAAAGTCTCTGGCTGGACTGGAAGTCAGTAGCTATAATTCAGAACAAGTCTTTTTATCAGTCAAGGGTTTGATAGAATCCCTAATGGATTATTGGAATATTAAATGGCAGAGCGAAAAGATAAAATTGCCTTATGCCAACCATGCTTTTCAGTTAAAACATCAGGATATAATACTTGGTAATTTTGGGTTAATAAAAGATAGATTACTTGATGATGCTAAAGCCAAGATTGGTTTTTGGCAGTTTGATTTTGCTTTATTGGTTAAATATATTAATTTTTCAAAAAGATATCAGTCCTTGCCAAAGTTTCCGAGTATTAGAAGAGATATGGCGGTGGTGGTGGACGAAACAGTCGGCTGGAGTGATTTGGAAAAAGAAATTATCAATATTTCTTCTTTAATCCGTCAGGTTGAACCGTTTGATGTTTTTACTGGTCAAGAAATTGGCGCTAATAAAAAATCTTTGGCTTTTCATTTAGAATTTCGCAGTGATGATAAGACTCTGATGGCTGAAGATGTTGATCAGTTGATGAAAGATGTTTTAAAGATTCTAGAAAAGAAATTTCAAGCAGTTTTGAGATAATAGCTATCGTCATTCTGGAGCGAATCCTGACGAACGTCGGGATGAGCGATAGAATCTTGCTTTAATTCACGAGATTCTATCAGTCGTCGCAAACTCCTCCTTCCAGAATGACGTTTTTAACAAAAAACAAACCCCCAGGTTTTACTCTGAGGGGTTGGATTTAGGCGGTTATTGGCTGATGTTTCCACCAAAATAGCCATAAAATTGATAACAGTAACGCACCAATCACCGTAATAAACATTGAGTACCAGCCTACACTTGTGAATAAGTGTATTGATGTAAATATAGAGATAAGTCCAATTGTGTAGGCGAAATTTAATTTCCACGCTTCTCTATTGATTTTATCCGCCAATAATACACCAGAGAGTGGAAATGTAAGAAGTGTTAGGATGGTGCAATTTAGCCAAATGCTTGCCTCCGGAAATATTCCATCTGATGATCCAAGAAGAGAAGCCCCACAGGTAAGAAACAAGTGGATCAGCCATCTTTTACTGGATAATGAAAACCAAGCCATTACAGCTATGGCGACTATTACAAGTCGTACAGCTGTAATGGCCGTTGGCGCAAATTCCAAGGACACGATTACAAAGAAAATAACCGGCACCAACAAAGTTGGTATTATTATCATGGCAAATATTTTTTTGTTCATGATTTACCTCTTTTGTAAATTTGAAAGTACATGTTAATTCATTAGTGCAAATTATCATAGATTAAAAGAGGTGTCAATTATACCCTCTCTAATCCCCTAAATCCCCTTAACAGGGGGACTTTATTTTATTAAAACTCCTCCCCTGTCAAGGGGAGGCCGGGAGGGGTTAGATGGGGTTTTAGTAGCTTGTTTTTTCCTTGATTTTATGCTAAAATAGAGTTGTAAATACGAGCTAAGGGGGCTTTAATTTTTAATTTTAAAATGCCTAAAAAAGCTATAAAAAAAGCAAAAAAACTAGTAACTCACCCGCCACGCAAGCGAGGCATTGCGGGCGCGGAAAAATCTGCTAAAAAAGCGGTTGTTAAAGGAGTAGATAAAAAGAGTAAAAGTCAGGGTTATACAGCGGAAAATATCATGGTCCTGGAAGGTTTAGCGCCAGTCCGAAAAAGACCAGGTATGTATATTGGCAATACGGCCTCTACTGGCTTGCATCATTTGGTTTGGGAAGCCGTAGACAACGGCATTGACGAAGCTATGGCTGGTTTTGCCGATACTGTAGAAGTGTGGTTATTACCCGAAGGTAAAGTATCTGTTTCAGATAATGGCCGGGGCATTCCAGTTGAAAGGCATAAAGTCAGTAAGAAATCAGCGTTGGAAACAGTAATGACTACTTTGCATGCTGGGGGTAAATTCGGCGAAGGAGGCGGCTACAAGGTCTCTGGCGGCCTGCACGGTGTAGGTGTATCGGTTGTTAATGCTTTATCCAGTTGGATGAGAACTGAAGTTAGACGTGACGGAAAAATTTACGCTCAGGAATATCAAAAAGGCAAACCAACCAGTAAAGTAAAAGTAGTGGGAACAACTAAGACAGATGACACCGGAACCACGCAGACATTTTTGCCGGATTCGGAAATTTTTACAGTGACTGAATTTGACTGGTCAACTATCGTTGATCATTTGCGTCAGCAGGCTTATTTGACCAAAGGCATCAAAATCAATATTTATGATCAGCGAACCAACGACAAAAAAAGTTACAAATTTTATTTTGAAGGCGGTGTTGCTTCTTATATCAGGCATTTGAACAATAATAATGAAATTAAACAGCAAAAAGTTTTTTATGTTAATAAGGAAAAAGATAATATTAATGTAGAAGTAGCTTTTCAGTATACGGCTGATTTTAGGGAAGTGGTTTATGCTTTCGCCAACAATATTCATAATATGGAAGGCGGCAGCCATTTAATTGGTTTTAAAGCCGCTCTGACTCGAGTTTTAAATAAATATGCCCGCAAAAACGGTTTCCTTAAAGAAAAGGAAGCTAATCTAACTTCCGATGATGTTCGCGAAGGACTGACCGCTATTATTAGCGTCAAATTAGCAGAACCCCAGTTTGAAGGGCAGACTAAAGCCAAACTGGGCAACGCTGAAGTGCGCCCAGCGGTAGAGGCAGTTTTTGCCGATTATCTGGAATCTTTCTTGGAAGAAAATCCGCGTGACGCTAAAGATATTTTGGGTAAATGTTTATTGGCAGCTCAAGCCAGAATGGCGGCCCGTTCAGCTCGGGAAACAGTTTTGCGTAAAGGAGCGTTGGAAGGATTAACTTTACCCGGTAAGCTGGCGGACTGTTCCAGCCGCGATCCAAAAGAATCGGAATTATACATTGTGGAGGGTGATTCGGCCGGTGGTTCTGCCAAACAGGGGCGTGATCGAAATTTTCAAGCTATTCTTCCTTTACGTGGTAAGATTTTAAATGTAGAAAGAGCCCGTTTAGACAAGATGCTGGCCAATAATGAGATTAAGTCTTTGATTGTTGCTATGGGGACAAATATTGGCGAACAATTTAACATGGAAGCTCTTCGCTATGATCGTATTATCATTATGACTGATGCGGATGTTGACGGAGCGCATATTAGAACCCTACTCTTGACTTTCTTTTATCGTCATTTTCCGGAATTAGTCCACCAAGGTCATATTTATATTGCCCAGCCGCCATTATATCGGTTACAAAAAGGTAAAGATATTCATTATCTTTATAATGATGAAGACTTGGAAAAAATAAAAAAACAGTATAAAATTTCTGAAGAAGATATATTGCCAGAAGCGGCAGTCACTCCAGAGGAAGGAGAGGAAAAAGAGAAAGAGATACAAAAAGTTCCGCGTATTAATATTCAACGTTATAAGGGTTTAGGTGAAATGAACCCTACTCAGCTATGGGAGACAACTATGGATCCAGCTACTCGTTTAATGAAGAAAGTAACAGTTGAAGAAGCCGCCAAAGCTGACGAGACTTTTGAAATATTAATGGGGGCGGAAGTAGCCCCCCGCAAGAAGTTTATTCAGACTCATGCTCGGTCAGTAAAGAATTTAGATATTTAATTTTTCGGCTAATATTAGCCAAACTTGCCAAAAATAGTTTTTTGTGCTATAGTTTCAACAGTTAAAACAGCACAGCGAGGCTGTTTTAAAAGACTTTAATTTTTATTATGAATAAATTAACTGCTTATCTAAAAGGGGCCCGAGAGGAATTCGCCAAAGTTGTTTGGCCTTCCCGGGAAACAGCCATTCAGCATACTTTAATAGTAATTGTTATTTCTTTAGCAGTGGCTATTTTTTTAGGTGCGGTAGATTTTATTTTAACTAAAGCTTTAGAGATTTTTTTGGTTACATAATTTAACTAAGTAAGATTATGTCAAGACAAAGCGCACAACAAGGAAGACGATGGTATGTTTTACATACTTATTCTGGCTATGAAGAAAATGTGTCACGCAATTTAAAACAAAGGATTGAATCAATGGATATGGAAGATAAAATCTTTGATGTTTTGATTCCTACAGAAACTAAAATTAAGATTAAAAATGGTAAGAGAAAAACCGTCAAAGAGAAAATTTTTCCTGGTTATGTTTTAGTTAACATGATTGTGACCGATGCTTCGTGGTATGTAGTGCGAAACACACCGAATGTTACCGGTTTTGTCGGTTCTGGAACCACACCTACTCCAGTTTCTGAAACAGAGATTAAAGCGCTGATGTCTAGAATGGGTCAGGAGGAGCCAGAGTTTAAGATTGATATTGCCATCGGCGAGATGGTTAAAATTACCGACGGTCCTTTTAAGGATTACGAGGGTAAGGTTTCTGATATTGATGAAGCGCGTGGTAAAGCTAAAGTTTTGGTTTCCATGTTCGGCCGAGAAACCCCAGTAGAGTTGGATTTTTTACAGATTAAGAAATTATAAAAATATGGCAAAAGAAGTTAAGCAAATAGTGAAATTGCAGATTCAAGCCGGTAAAGCCACTCCAGCCCCGCCAGTAGGTACGGCTTTGGGGCCCCATGGTTTGAATATTCAGGAATTCTGCACTAAATTTAATGACGCCACCAAAGATAGAATGGGCGAAGTAGTGCCGGTGGAACTAAAAATCTATATTGATCGGACTTTTGATTTTGTTTTAAAAACTGCTCCAGTAGCCGACATGATTAAAAAGAAGATTAATTTAAAAAAAGGATCTGGCAATGCTTTGCAACAGAAAGTCGGTCAGCTGACAGATGCTCAATTGACAGATATTGCTGAAGCTAAGATGCCTGATTTGAATGCCAATGATATTGAGGCCGCTAAAAGGATTGTGGCCGGCACAGCCAGACAAATGGGCGTTAAAATAGAAGAAAAATAATTCTTCCGCGTTCCTTGATGTTTTATTAATAATAGGAGCTTGGAGCTATGAAGGATAAAGAAGGAGCTTTATTAGTCAATAAAGCGTTAGGACTTCGCAAATTTAAAATATATGTCAAAGTTAAGTAAAAGGTTAAAGGAGGCCAGGGCTAAAATTGAGTCAAACAAAACATACCCGATTGAGGAAGCGATCAAATTAATTAAAGAAACTTCCCAAGTCAAATTTGACGCCTCGATAGAAGTACATGCCCACTTGGGCATTGATCCTAAAAAAGGCGACCAGATTATTCGGGGAGCAATTGTTTTACCTCATGGAACGGGCAAAGTTTTAAAGATAGCCGCTTTTGTGCCCGAAGGGAAAATCAAAGAAGCTAAGCAGGCAGGAGCTGATCTTGCCGGAGGAGATGAATTAATTAATGAAATAAAAAAGACCGGCAAATGCGATTTTGATTTGGCGGTAGCTACACCAGAAATAATGAAAAATCTAGCGGTCATTGCCAGAACACTTGGTCAAAAGGGTTTAATGCCAAATCCAAAAATGGGTACGATTGATTCTGATTTAAAGAAAATGATTGGTGAGCTCAAGAAAGGCAAAGTGTCTTATAAGAATGATGATACCGCTAACGTGCATCTTTTGATAGGTAAGGTGTCATTTGGGGAAAAAGAGCTTTTGGAAAATTTTCAAACATTTTTTGATGCCTTAAAAAAATCCAAACCCCAGTCAGCTAAAGGAGTGTTTTTTAAATCCATTCATCTGGCTTCATCCATGGGTCCGTCTGTCAAAATAGCAGTATAATTAGATAAATATAAACACCCTAGGTTAGGGTGTTTTTAGATTGCCTTAAAGCTTTAATTATGATAAATTTGGTTTATGGAAGAGCCAATCAAAACAGGTATCATGTTAAGATTTAGAAAGAATTTGGATGGATTGACAACTAGCATTCCCTTACCTAATATTAATCCGGATATTATTTCTATTTTATCAGTTATCGTTACTATTGTCGCTGTTTGGAATTATCAGAATTTTTGGTGGTTATTTTCTTTTATTATCTTAGCTTGTTTATTGGATTGGCTGGATGGTTTGATTGCTAAAAGATATCACCGCACCAGCGCTAAAGGATATTTAGTGGATATGGTTTGTGATCGGTTAAGCGAAGGCATTTTGTTTTGGTTCTTTTTTACTCCCTGGTTTTATTTTTTTCTAGTTAATATTATTTTATCTATTATTAGTTGGAAAACAAAAAAGCATTTTACTTTGGCTTTACGCTGGCTTTTTCTGATCTTTATACTTTTAAAACATTTTAATTTGATATAATCAAATACATGAAATTAACATTTACTAACAAAATAAATCAAGACATAGAAGTAGTTTTTCATCCAGTTCTGCAGGACGAAAATCAGATTAATTCTTTAATTAAAAAAATAAATCCAGCTGACAAAGAGCTGATTTTACAAAAAATAAAGAAGCAGAATTTTATTGGTAGAAAAGCCCAGACTTTTGTGTTTGATCGAGCAGAACAGGTAATTATTTTACTAGGTACTGGTCAAGCCAAAAAATTATCAATAGAGGACTGGCGCAATACAGCCGGTTGGATTATTGTTTGTTTGAAAAAATATTTTGCTAATAATATTGGTTTAGTAGTCAGAGATTGGCTGAAAGGCAATTCAGATATTGAGCACCTAGGTCAAGCTTTAGCTGAAGGATTAGTCTTGGCTAATTATAATTTTGATAAATATAAAAAATTAGACAAAAATAAAATTAAAGTTGATATTAAGCAAATAGTAGTGGAAATCTCTGCTGCTCAAAGAACTAAATTGGGAAAAGGATGGCAACGAGGATTATTATTGGCCCAAGGAGCCATCAAAGCTCGAGATTTAATTAATGAGCCAGGCAGTCAGGTTACACCAACTTTCTTAGCTAAAGAAGCCCAGCAAATCGTTAAGCAAAATAAAAATATATCAGTTAAAATTTTAGACCGCCCAGCTATTAAAAAACTAGGCATGGATGCTTTTTTGGGAGTTGATCAGGGTTCTCATCAGCCACCAAAATTAATTCATTTAGTTTATAAACCAAAAGCTACCACCAAGGATAAAATTGCCTTAATAGGGAAAGGTATTACTTTTGACAGCGGAGGGCTCAATATTAAATCTTTTGAAGGCATGGCGCAAATGAAAAATGATATGGCTGGCGCAGCTTCAGTTTTAGGATTATTTTCCGTTATCAGTCAATTAAACCTTAAGGTAGAAGTCCATGGAATTATTGCTGCCTGCGAAAACATGCCTTCTGGTCGGGCTTTAAAGCCGGGCGACATTGTTAAAAGCATGCAGGGCAAGACTATTGAGATCGGCAATACTGATGCCGAAGGCCGGGTTACTTTAGCTGATGCCTTAACTTATATTCAAAAGCAAGGAATTAAGAAAATAATTGATCTGGCTACTTTGACCGGCGCCTGCATGGTTGCTTTAGGCACAGATTATGCTGGTTTGTTTAGTAATAATAATCAGTTAACTAAAGAATTATTAAAAGCCACTGAAGTTTCCGGAGAAAAATTATGGCGCTTGCCTTTGCCTGAAGAATATAGGCAATTAAATAAAAGTAAAGTAGCTGATATTAGAAATATACCAGTCACCAGACTGGGAGAACCAAGCACAGCCGCTTTATTTTTGCAGGAGTTTATTGAAAAGGATGTGATTTGGTCTCATTGGGATATTGCCGGACCAGCCTATGCAGAAAAACCAATGAACAGCTATATACCTACTGGCGGAGTTGGTTTTGGAGTAAGGACTTTGCTGGAGTGGTTGAAATAGTTTTTAATCAAGCGGGCTTTTGATATTGTTTAAAAATTTATTGGATACTTGAGTATAGTGTTGAGTGGTTTTGATATTTTGATGACCGAGTAGTTTTTGAATTAATCTCAAATCAATTCCTTGGTCTAATAAATGAGTGGCGAAAGCATGACGTAAGCTGTGGCAGCTTATTTTTTTATTAATTTTGTTTTTAATCAGAGATTGAATCAATATTTTTTGGACGCTTCTTGAGCTAAGATGATATTTTGAGTTAGTACCGGCAAAAAGATATGATTGTGAGGCGGGCAAAGCGGCTAAGTATAAATTTAAAAGTTGAATACTATGAATACTCAAAAGAGTGTGTCGGTCTTTGTGTCCTTTGCTGTTTTTGACAAATAATTTTTTGCCTAAAATATCTAAGTGACTAATTTTTATTTTAACTAATTCAGATACTCGCAGTCCTGATCCATAGAGCATAGATAAGATTAAGCGGTGTTTGATGTTGAGAGGTGAGTTGATGATATTGATGATTTCAGCGCGGGATAATATAACTGGCAAAAATTTTTCTCTTTTTGGTCTTTGGATATTAAAAAACAGCTTTCTTTTGAGAATTTGCTGATAATAGAATTTTAAAGCGGAAATGACGCTATTTAACGAAGTATTGCTGTAATTTTTTGATTTTAAATAAAGAAGATAACTTTTGATATCTTGAGTACGGGCTTCTTTAGCTGATTTGCTTATAAAATTTAAAAATTTTTGATTGTGCGAAAGATAATTCTGGATAGTTTTCCTAGAAAATCCCCTGATAATCAATTCCTGAGCTAAGGCATGAAGGGGATGGGAGTTTT
The DNA here is from genome assembly GCA_002787405.1 of Candidatus Komeilibacteria bacterium CG11_big_fil_rev_8_21_14_0_20_36_20. GTDB lineage: Bacteria > Patescibacteriota > Patescibacteriia > UBA1558 > GWA2-36-10 > PCWQ01. Next base: position 152,111 of record PCWQ01000007.1, on the reverse strand, counting down.
TAAGGTTAATTTGCTGGTTTTTGTCTAAAATTAAAGGCCATTTAGACTTGTTTAAATCGCTTTTCATGGGTTTGTATGATTACTAATTATTCATTTACAACTTAGCTCATTTCAGCTAAAATATCAATAGGTGCGTAAACAAGGTGTTAGGCGAAATATTACTCGGACAAAAACTCTTTATTGAATGTTTTATATATAACTCAATGAATAACCAAATATTAATAACTTCATATAAAAATCCCGACTTGGACGGAACAGCGTGTGCTTTTGCTTATGCAGAACTGTTAAATAAACAAAACCGTGATGCGATCGCTGTTATTTTAGGCAATCCTCATAGGGAAGCTCAATTTGTTTTAGATAAATATAGTATAGATATTAACAAAATTGAGTCATTAAATGAGGTTTATAAAGATACTATTTTGGTCGATGCCAGCGACTTTGAGGCACTACCTAATTCAATCAAACCTAAACAAATTTCTGAAATTATTGATCATAGAAAACTCAATGATTCTGAAAATTTTCCAAATGCCAAAGTTCAGATTGAATTAGTCGGAGCATGCGCCACATTAATAGCTGAAAAATTTCTACAAAATAATATACCTATTTCAAAACATTCTGCCGTTTTACTTTATTCAGCTATTGTTTCTAACACTATAAATTTTCAGGGTAACGTAACAACGGCAAGAGATAAAGATATGGCGAGTTGGCTAAGTAAACAAATTGAGCTTCCCTCTGATTTTATTCATGAGATATTTGTTTACAAATCAAATTTTACTCAACCTTTAAAACAGGTTTTAATTGAGGATTTTAAGGCCTTCCAAATCCATAATAAAAAAGTGGGCATTGCTCAGTTAGAAATTATCAATGCTAATGATTATGCAAATAATAATCTATCTGAAATAAAAAATATATTATCAGAAATTAAACAGCAAAAATCATTAGATTACATCTTTTTAAACTGTATTGATTTGGAAGGCAATGGCAATACTTTTGTATCACAAAGCGAAATTGACACAAAGCTACTTGAAAAAGTTTTAAAAGTAAAATTTGATAATTCTATTGCCAACAGCGACCGCATCATGATGAGAAAAGAGATAGTTCCTTTAATGAAGGAAGTTATGGTGCCTGATGATTAACATAGTGAAAATTTTTTATAATAAATATGAACAATAAAAGAGTAATTCTGTATGCCGATGATGATTATGAGTCTATCAAAACATTGTTTAAACTACGCGCTCCGGCTTTAATTATTGGTTTAATTTTAGGCATTGGAATTTCTTTTATCACCTCCAACTTTGAAGAAGTCCTCGCCCATAATGTGCAGGTTGCTTTTTTTCTGCCCTTTATTGTCTATATTGCTGATGCTATTGGGACACAGACGGAAGCAATCTATTCACGTGATTTAAGAACTGGCAAAGCGAAATTTAGTAATTATTTCCGCAAAGAATTGATGTTAGGATTAATCTTTGGGTTTATCTTCTGTGTTTTTTCAGGAGGCATTTCTTTTTTATGGTTGGGTGACAAGCTGTTGGCTCTCAGTGTCTCAGTTGCTTCTTTTTTGACTATAACCATTGCGCCATTAGTTGTTCTGTTAGTGGCGTACACATTCCAATCAGCGCACAAAGATCCCGCTGCTGGGACAGGTCCGGTGGCCACAGTGATCCAGGACATGCTTAGTGTGGTGATTTATGGAATTGTAACAAGTATTATTATTTTGTAAATAATAATTTTATTTAATTATTAGTTCAGATAAACACGTCTTTTATCAAAAGATAAATAGATAAATTAATTATTCATCAGATAAAAATTATGCCTTACACTTGGTTAATCTATGACTTATTATCTGCTATCTTTGTGGCAATGGTGGCTATTTTTGGAAAAATAGGGTTAAAAATATTGACACAAATACAGCTACAACGATCAGGGCGATCATCATGACCATTTTTCTTGTAGCAGTTATTGCCTTTCAGGGAAAATTAAGTCAAATCCATACTATTTTTACCAATCACAAGGCGCTATTATTTATTGTGTTAAGTGGTGTGGCCGGAGCAATTTCTTGGCTTTTTTATTTTTTAGCTTTAAAAAAAGGGACTGTTTACCAAGTTACTACAGTTGATAGATTAAGCATTGTTTTTGCAATCTTATTGGCGCTTATATTTCTAAGAGAGAAAATTAGTTTCATCCAAGGTCTAGGTATATTTATCACCATAATCGGGGTAATGATAATTACATTAGGGTAGTAATAATAATTTTTTAAAATTTATTTTATCACAATCAGGTAGGTTTTTTCATTAAATATCTTTTGTTTATCATTTCAATTTAGCTATTGCTTACTTGCCACAATAATGGTAAGATCATATAAAATTTTATTTAGTTAATTTTTAATAAGTCTAGTAGGATGCAACTCATTTTTATTTATGGTCCGCCGGCAGCCGGAAAGCTGACCATTGCTAGAGAGCTGGCCAATTTAACCAATTTTAGATTATATCACAACCATCTGGCCGGTGACTTAGTGGAGTCCATTTTTGACCGTGAAAAACACAGTCATATTTTTTATTCCCAAATCGGTGAAGTTAATTTGTTAATGTTATCTAAAGCAGCAGCTGAAGGCATCGCCGGAGTGATTGTTACCAGCTGTTATATTTATCCTGATGATCAGGAGTTTATAAAAAAATTGATTGATTTGGTGGACAATTATGGCGGTGAAATTAATTTTGCCCAGATAGTTTGCGATCAGTTTGAATTAGAAAAAAGAGTAGTTGAAAAATCCAGAAAAAAGTTTGGTAAACTGCAAGATTCTGGCAAATTGCAGCAGTTTTTAAAAGATAAAGAATTATACCGCGGCATTGACCACCCTAGTCATTTGTCAATTGACAATACCAATATCTCCGCTCAAGAAGTTGCCCGAATGATAAAAGAATATTATGATTTATAGATTTTTGGTAAATTATGAAAAATAAATAACCGCGAATTTTCGCGGTTATTGTGCAGGGTAGACGTTAATAACCTTAAGGACTGGTGGTAAACCGATTGGCGCTTTAGGAATTATTTTAATTTCCTTTGGCATTCTCACTAAAAAGAGAGAAAGTCAAGATCTTTATTACATTTTTGGCGGTATTTGTCTGGAGATTTATAGTCTTTATATTGGTGATTGGATTTTTATTGTTTTGCAGATTATTTTTACTCTGTCCGCTATTTATGATTTTGTGAAAGTGAAGTTAAGTAAGAGTTAGGAGAAAATTTAAGTAGTTTTGATTTTACTTAAAATCATCATTGACAGAATGATGATTTTTTATTAAGCTAGCCAGAAATAAAGTACATTTTAGCAAAAGGAGAAGTACATTGCAGATACCAGAAATCACTATCAATGAGGTTAACAAGGCATATTTGTTATCTTTATTGCAGTCAGCTTCCTTGCCTTACGGAACAGATTTAATCGAAAAAGGCCTGGATGATTTTTTCAATAATAGCGACCACGGGTTTAAGCATTCCCTAGCTGTCTATGAGAGATGTAAGGAAGTAGTTTTTCATTGTCCGACAGTGGTGGATTTTGCCTTACATAGAATTGATGAGAGCTCTGACAGTAAAGCTAAAAAAGTGGCCGCTGCTTTGATTGAGTGGGCTTGTATTCTTCATGATCTTTCCCGATTTTTTGGCAAGGGAGCCAAAGAACATGAGGAAGCCAGCGCTAATTTGACCGGAATGTTGAGTAATATAGCTGATCCTATTTTCGTTAGGTGGCTGTATAATATTATCATAGAGCATGATTATTTTTTCCCGGTGGTCGGCGATCAATTACTGCCTCGAGTTCTTAGAAATCCTTTGGCGGAAATTTTCCGGTTAGCTGATAAAACATCTTTACCACCCAAAGACGAAGTCGAGCGGTATTATCAGACTGGTTTAAGATTCAAGACGCCATTTTTTAATCCATCTTTGGATTTGGTCGATCGCTTTGAATTTAAAGATAATCATGTCAGCCGCGATGCCATTGGTTGGATGATGTTGATTTTTTTACTTAAGTCGGAAAATTTTTTCTACCGAGAAACTGCAGATGAATATGGACGCTGGGCTCAAGGCAAGACAGCGGCCTTGGATTATATCTTGGGTCTGGCAAAAAAAGAAAAAGATATCGATGGGCGTGAGATAAATCCGGATCAGATCAGAAAGATTTTGCTGTCTGATTTCAAAGTCATCAAGAGTTAAGTATTGTTGTTTTTAAGAAGACCGCTGTTAAATTTAGCAGCGGTCTTTTAGGTGGTTAATTTTATATTTTTGCGGGGTGTTATTGTCTATTTAGCAAAAATTTAATATAATTAAAGCAGAATTTAATTTAGCTGGTTGGCTGGGAAATAAAAATTAGAAGGGTTGATAAAAATTTAATATATATTAATTAATTAAAATTAATAATTTATGAACACTTCAAGAGTTATTAGCACCAGTATTGTGGTTTGGATTGTCGGTGCTTTGTTTACTTGGCTGACCTGCGGTTGGCTTTTTAATTGGGTTTATACCTTGCCGCCGATGATTTGGTTGAGTCCGGATGTTATGTCTAGTGCCGCTAATTTGTTTGCTTCCAATGTGATCACGCTTATTACTTCGTTTTTGTTTGTGATTGTTTTTGTCATTATTCAACGTGGTATTCCGGGCAAGGGCATTAACCAGGGCTTGTCCTATGGTTTTTTCATTTGGTTGGTTGGCGCTTTACCTGGTTTAGCTACCATGCCTTTTTATATGACTATTGCCACCACTGTTGTTTTTTACTGGTTGGGTCAATCATTAGTCTTAAGTTTAATCAGCGGAGCTTTGACAGCTGCCATTTATAAAGCTAAATAAATTTTTGAAAATTACAGAAAAACACCCCGAGTGGAATTTCGGGGTGTTTTAAGTTTGGTTTTTATCAGCGAAGGCACAGCTTTTCTGCCATTTTGAAAAAAGTCATCGGTATTATGACCATGCTCAAAAATAGATAAAGACCAAGGGCTGCCAGGAAATTTAAACCTAGCGAGAGGACCATTATTTGAGAGCAGATAGCTAACCCAAATGCCCAGCCTAAAAAGAAAGGAGGGAAAGATAGGAGGCCAAAGGCAGTGCCGACAGTGATGGCTAATTTGATATAAAATTTATCAAACTTGGTTATTTTGGTCATTATTAACTCCTTATATTTAAGAACGCTTTAATTTAATTTTCAATATTAACAGGGCGACGTAGTTTTGTCAATCTAGTTATATTTATTAGCCGTAAAAGTAAAACCTTGATCTAGTAGAGTTTCTAAAATTAGATGACTACTGTCAATTATTTCTGGCAGTTTTTCTTTTTCCTCGGCGGTGAATTTTTTTAAGACAAAGTCTTCGGCGCTACCTTTTTGCGGGCCAATACCTAGACGAATTCTGACAAAATCTTTTGTTTTTATTTCCTGAATGATTGATTCTATACCTTTATGTCCGCCGGCTGATTTGTTGCGGGAAAGTCGCAGCAGGCCAAAAGGCAGATCAAGATCATCGTGAATAATAACTAATTTGTGACGAGTCACTTTATAAAATTGTTTAAGATATTTGACAGTTAGGCCGGATTTATTCATAAAGGTTAGTGGTTTGACTAACAGTGCTTTTTCTTTTTCGAGTTTAAATTCAGCCATTAGACTTTGGCTGTTTTTTTGTTTTTTCCAGACCAACTCTTTTTTTTCAGCTAGAGAATCAAGAACCAGCCAGCCGAAGTTGTGGCGAGTGTGAATATATTCTTTGTCTGGGTTGCCTAATCCAATTATTAGTTTCATCCCTTTAGAAATTACAGTAAAATTAATTAGATAAAATGTTATTTTATATCCTCGCTAGAAAGTGTAAATTTCTAACGGGATGCATATTTTATTTCTTATCTTGCACATTCTGACTTTTTTGAACAATAATTTTCAGAGGAACACCTGTAAAGCCGAATTTATATCTTAAATTATTTTCAATAAATCTTAAGTAGGAATCATGGAGGTCTGCTTTAAAATTCATTTTTATTGCAAAAGTCGGGGGGTTAGTTGAAGTTTGTTTTAGACTATAAAGATAAGGATGTTTAGTGCCTTTGCCGCGGGAGGGTTTATGTTTTTTAACAATAGCTTTAAGGAGTTTATCCAAAGCATTGCTATTTATCATTTTATTCTTTTCCTGATAAATTTCAAGCACTAGGGATAAGATTTTTTTGAGGCGTAGTTTTTCTGTGGCTGAAGTAAATAGTAAAGGTACCCAAGCAACAAAAGGGAAAAATTTGCGATAATATTTAGTAAATTCTTCAGCAGTAGTAATTGTCTTATTTGGTATCAGGTCCCATTTATTAGCTAGAATGATGATGCCTACTCCGGCTTGGTTAGCTTCATCAATCAAATGTTTGTCTTGCCAACTTAGTCGTTGGGAAGCATCAGTCACTAAAATGGCAATGTCGGATCTTTTGATATTTGCTAAACTTTGGGTAATACTTTGTTTTTCAAAAGCATCAATGGTCTGTTTTCCCTGTCGGCGCCAGCCAGCTGTATCAACAAGAACAATTTTTTGTTTGTCGACAGTGATGGTGACATCTTGGGCATCTCTGGTAGTGTGGGGCTGATCAGAAACGATCAATCTTTTTTCTCCTATCAGCGCGTTGACCAGAGACGATTTACCGACATTCGGTTTGCCGATAATTGCTACTTTAATTACTTTTTCTTCAGCGGGAGCCTTTTTTTGTTTTGGCTTTTTTAATTTTTTCAAAACTGAAACCACCTCATCTAATATATCTCCAGTGCCCATACCACTATGAGCGGAAATTGGCCAAGGTTCTCCTAAATTAAGGCGATAAAATTCTGGCAGTCCTTGTCTTAATTTATTATTATCAACTTTGTTGACGGCTAGAATAGTCGGTTTTTTTAGTTTTTTAAACCGTTGACTGAATTCTTTATCAGTAGGCATAATGCCGTTTTTGGCATCAACAACAAATAAAATCAAATCAGCTTCTTTAATAGCCGCTTGTATTTGTTGATTAATTTCGTAAGGAATTCCTTCTAGAGGGTTATCTTCCAGCCCACCAGTATCTATTAGTTGAAAATCCAAACCCTGCCATGAACAGATGGCGTAGTTTCTATCTCTGGTTGTGCCGGCTATTGAAGAGATAATAGCTTTTCGGTCGGCAATCAAAGTATTGAATAAACTTGATTTACCAACATTAACTCGTCCAATAATAGCTACTTTGTGTAGATTAGCCATATATTATTATTCTTCAATGATTTCGTCGGTGCTTGAAGGAGTGGTGGTATTTAATAATTCAGGATCAATAGTGGTAACAATTTCAATTCCTTCATCTATTTTTTGGTCAGCCCCTAAGATAATAAGGAAATCAAGTTGTTCTAACTGGCCATTTTCATCGGTGATATTCCAATTTTGAGTAATAGTGGTATTTGAATATTCCCAAGGTATGTTTTTTTCGGCCTTAACTTGGAAAATACCTTCTAGTGATTCTTTAGTTCTGGGTTTATCATCGTTATAGTTATAAATAACTGTGGTTAATTTTTCTTGCGAAGGGGCATTGCCGTAGCGTAGGACATTGTAATTCATTTGGGTGAGATGATTGACTGCTTGCAAAGCTAAACCTGGAATATCGGTACCGTTTTGCATAACAATTTTGGCGTTTTCAGATTCCACTTCATTGAAGTCCAGAATATTGTGGGTTAATAGTTGAATTTGTTCAAAATTTCCAGTAACCGGTTGGAGGATATAAGCTCCATCCAGAGCGATACCAGCTTTCAAATAACCACCTGGGCGGTCATCAATAGAGTAAGCGGCAATATTCTGGGTATCCAAACTTTTGGCCAGATGAATCAACTTAACAGCTTCCCATGGTTCCAAATCAGTAGCGGTATATTTATTAATTAAGGAAAAAAGACTGATAATCTTTCGGGGGTTAATTAAAGTGTTAAAGGAAGTTATTTTGTCTTTGGCCGCTAGAATAATTTTTTGTTGTCTTTTAATGCGAGCAAAATCAGATCCTTCTCCGTTATTGCCGTGTCGAGAGCGAGCAAAACGCAGCGCTGTCAGACCATCCATTTCTTGTTCACCGGCCTGGAAGGAAACTTCTTGATATTTATAGTCGGCGGTCGGAAACAGGTTATCAGTAAAACTTCTGTCAACAGTTACTTCCACGCCGCCAATAGCGTCGATGATTTCTACAAAGCCGTTAAAATCCACGGCGGCAAAATAATGAATGGGCATATTCAGAGTTTTGCTAACTACTTCTTTGAGTAGTTCTCCGCCGGTAGTGTCGGGACTTTGCTGGCCAATGGTATAGATTGAATTAATTTTACGATAGTCATTATTATGAAGAGGGACAATCATGTCTCGGGGGAGGGAGATTAAACCGGCTTCTTTAGTGGATGGTTTAAAGCTAACAATAATAATTGTGTCGGTTAAGTAGGGTCCATTATGTCCTGGTCCGCCCATACCCAATAAGACAAAGTTGATGCGGTCTTCTTTTTCTCCTTTTAGATATTTTTCTGAACTGGAAACAATATGGGTGATTTGTCTGATGAGGTAACTGTTTTTTACGCCAGCCAAAAAGTTTTCATTGTTTGCCGAGACAATGGATCCGACAATTGATAGAATGACGATTAGTAATATAAAAAAGCAGGAAAATTTTTTTCTTCTGCTTAAACCAGTTGGTTTGGCAGGATTTTTTCCTGATGGTTTTTGCTTAAGGAAATGGTATGACCTAGGCAGTTGATAGGAAGAAGATTCCTCTAATTTATCTTCCAAAAGGTTAATTTTCCGTTTTTTAAAATCCAAACTCATTAAAGTCAGAGCGGTCTATTTGTTTAAATAAAGTAAATGAATTATACTAATAAAACTTGTATAAGTCAACATAAAAACAAGATCCTTTTAGCCCATTTTTCATTTGATTTTTATAGAAAGATTGTGTATAATGAACAATAATATTTTAATTTTAACTAACAATATGAGAGAAAATTTCAAAAATAAGGAAGAGGTCAGTCAGTCCGAAGAGAATTTTTTAAAAGATGAAGATTTTGACTTAAGTAATTTTTCAGAAAAGGACGAAGGATTAGTTAGTATTTGGGCTAAAAAGTTCGGCCTCTTGGTTTTTGAGGTAGTCAAAGTAGTTTTGATTTCTCTGGCAATTATCATGCCGGTCAGATTATTTTTAGTGCAACCATTTTATGTAGAAGGCGCTTCCATGGAGCCAAATTTTTATGAGAAGGATTATTTGATTATCAATGAAATATCTTATCATTTTAACGAGCCGCAAAGGGGAGAGGTAGTTATTTTTAAATATCCTAAAAATCCCAAGGTGTATTTTATCAAGAGAGTGATTGGTTTACCAGGAGAAACAGTGGAGATACAGGATGGTTTAGTTTTTGTTAATGGTCAAGAATTGTCCGAGGCCTATGTGGAAAATTTTTTAGCAGATGATTATTCTCTGGTCACTTTAGGTTCGACAGAGTATTTTTTGATGGGGGATAATCGGGCTAACAGCAAAGATTCAAGGGAGATTGGTCCGGTTGGCCGAGGGTATATTATTGGTAAAGTCTGGCTGCGTGGTTGGCCTCTTGATCGGATCAATAGTTTTAATATGCCCGTTTATACAAATAATTAAAAATTATGGCCAAAAAACAAAGTAAGCAAATAAAAGTGCAATCAGTTAAAGGTATGCGAGATATTTTACCAGGCGAACAACCTAGTTGGGATTTAGTTAGAGATAAAGTGAAGAATTTTGGTCAAAATTACGGTTTCGAGAGAATTGATACACCGATTTTGGAGTTTACTAATTTATTTAAGAGAACAGTAGGAGAAAATACAGATATTGTTAGTAAGGAAATGTATTCTTTCGTCACTTTAGGGGGAGATAAGCTTTCTTTGCGTCCCGAGACTACCGCCAGTGTGGCTAGGAGTTATATTGAACACGGTATGTTAAACTTGCCACAGCCGGTCAAGTTATATTATCTAGGACCACAATTTCGTCATGACAAGCCGCAAGCTGGTCGTTATCGACAGTTTTGGCAATTTGGCTTTGAAGCTATCGGTGATAGCGATCCGGTGATTGATGCTGAACTAATTTCCATATCTTATCATCTTTTAAAAGAGATTGGACTGGATATAGAGATACATGTTAATAGTATCGGCGATAGCGAATGTCGCAGTCACTACTTAAAAGTATTGAAGCAATATTATCAGGGTCATCGGAAAGATTTGTGTGCTGATTGCAAAGATCGTTTAAATAAAAATACCCTGCGGCTTTTAGATTGTAAGAATAAGAAATGTGAAAATTTAGCCGCTGAAGCGCCGCAGATTATTGATCATCTATGTGACGAATGTAAGAACCACTTTATGTTGGTTTTGGAGTATCTTGACGAGTTGGATATAAAATACACACTTAATCCTAAAATAGTGAGAGGGTTAGATTATTATACTAAAACTACTTGGGAGATTATGGAAATCGGCCAAGAAGGAAAACTACAGGCTTTGGGTGGCGGAGGTCGTTATGACGATTTAATATCTTTAATCGGTGGACGTCCTACGCCGGCGGTTGGTTTTGCGATGGGTATAGATCGCGTTATAGCTAAAATGCAAGAACTAAAAATAAAAGTTGATAAACCGAACAGCAGAGATATTTATATTGCCCAATTAGGTATTGAAGCTCGTAAGAAAGCTTTAAATCTAGTGGAGGAGTTGAGAGCAACTGGTTTTCAAGTGGCAAGTAATATGTCAAAAAAAGGATTAAAAGATCAATTGGAATTAGCTAACAAGAAGGGTGTGAAGTACACTTTGATTATTGGTCAGAAAGAAATATCAGACAGCACTATTTTAATTAGAGACATGGAAAGTGGTGTGCAGGAGATTATAGACATTAAGAAAGTAAAGAATGAGATCAGAAAGAGATTAGATAGTTATGAGGCTAAGAGTATTAAATTAAAAAAATAATCCCTTGACTTTTAGTAGAAAATTTGTCATTATATTAGTAAGAATAGTTGCAGTTTAGCATTATTCTGTTAATCATTTTTAATTAAAATAATTTTAAAGAAAGGGAGGTGGTTTGTTTGTTGGAAGTCAGGAGAAAAGACAATGAGTCTTTTGAAAGCATGATCCGCAGATTCACTAAAAAAACAATCCAGAGTGGAAAAATTTTACAAGCTAAAAAAATAAGATTTTTCAGTAAAGGAAAAAGTACGAGAGAATTAAAAGACAGCGCTCTGCGTTCAAAGAAAATCAACACTCGTATTGATTATTTGAAGAAAATAGGTAAATTTGACGAATTAGCTTTGAAACGTAACAAAAAACGCTAAATAATCTTTAGCTCTTGCTAATCACAGTGGTGATGAGCAAGGATCTAATGAGTATTTTATTCTATGTCTTTACAAAAAAATATTGAGAAGGATTTACAAACTGCTTTAAAAGATAAACATCAGGGAAAATTGAATACTTTGCGTTTATTAAAAAGTGCTTTGCATAATAAAAATATTGAGCTTAAGAGTAAGGAAGAATTAAGTGATGATCAAGTCATAGCTATTATTCGTCAGGAGGTTAAAAGAAGGCGAGATTCCATTGAGGCTTTCCAACAAGGTAATCGTCCAGAGTTGGCTGAAAAGGAGCAAAGAGAGATGGATATTCTATCTATTTACTTACCGGCTATGATATCTGAAGATGCTTTGGAAAATATTATTGATCAAGTTATTGCCGCTGGCTATGATAATTTTGGGCAAGTAATGAAAGAGGTGATGTCTAGAACTGAAGGTAAAGCCGATGGTAAGACGGTTCAGCAATTAGTCAAGGCAAAGCTGAGTACTTAATTTTAGATAAGTTAAATATTAATTAATTTCCCATGCTAATTAATAAGAAAATAACTGTCCTGTTTATTATTTTTTTGGCAGTTATTTTTTTGTTTCCTGATATTGTTATGGCGCAAAGCGATCCTTTTGGCGTCAATGAGTTAAATAATACTGTCCTAGGAACCAAGGATTTAACGGATACAATTGCTGGTATTATTAATATCTTTCTTGGCTTTTTAGGTATTTTAGCTACCTTAATTATTCTTTATGGTGGTTTTATCTGGATGACTTCTCAGGGCAGCGCTGATAAAATTGATCGAGCTAAAAGAATTATTATCAACGGAGTGATTGGTTTAGTAATTATTCTATCGGCCTATGCCATTGCCCGTTTTCTTTTACGGGAAAGCGGTAATGCTTTCTTTGGTGGAGGAGGAGGAGGCGGTCAATACCATGGTGGCCAAGGGATGGGTGGCGGCGTGTTAGAAAATCATTATCCAGCTAGAAATGCCACTGATATACCGCGCAATACTAATATTTATATTACTTTTAACGAGCCAATGAATCTGAATTTTGTTACTACCAATGGTTGTAATCCAAATTACACTGAATGTATTGATGATAGCTATATTCAATTAATTGATGAAGACGATAATGTGATCCTCGGTGCTGATTTAATGGTCCAATATGATGCTAACCATCAGGTTTTTGAAATAAATCCTTATGGCAACGATCCTAATAATCATTTAGGCAATGCTGGCGGCAGTATGAGATATCAAGCAGTTTTGATTAATTTAGAAACCGGCAATGGTCAGCCAGCCTTTCCATTTACTGGATTTTATGATTGGTATTTTACAGTTAATAATGAACTTGATTTAATACCACCAGAAGTAACTTCAGTTTTACCAGTTGATGGTTCTACTAATAATCCGCGCAATAGTGCAGTGCAGATGAATTTTTCTGAAGCCGTTAATCCAATATTCGCGGCTGGTGTTTATCCTCCTTTTCAGAATATTACGTTGGCGGGGGCTAATATTTTAAATGGTTCTTATCTAATTTCTAATCAATATCGCACCGTAGAGTTTATTACTGATGAATTATGTGGCGTTAATTCTTGTGGTGGTGATGTTTATTGTTTGCCAGGTAATGAAAATTTAACAGGAACAGTGACTACTGCCATTGAGGATATGGCTGGTAATAGTTTAGCTAATAATTATATTTGGTCATTTGGCACCAACGACACCATTGATTTGACTCCTCCTTATATTATATCTATGGATTCAGGAGCGGATTTGTCTTTAGATGATCCGATAGAAGCAGTTTTTAGTAAAAATTTATTATCTAGCTCAGTAAACAGTGAGCATATAAATTTAGTTAAGGTTCCTAATCTGCCGGTTAATTATTGGTTGAGAGTGGTTGACAATAATACCGTCAGCGTCAGACATGATCGTTTTGATCCTTTAACCCAATATACACCTACTTTTTCCTCCGGCATTCAGGATATTTTGCAAAATTGCTGGTATCCTTGCGTTTGTGATGATCCGGGCGGTTCCTGTGCTTGTGATCAGGATCCAACTCAGCCTTGCGCAGCCGGCACCAGATGTGAAGGTCCAGATGTTTAATTTTAAATAAGAATAAATAAAATATACAAAACACAATGAGGAGAGTGTTTTCCATCTTAATAGTTTCTGGCTTGTTGACCTGGATTGGGGTTAATAAGGTTTTTGCCCAAGCTGATCCTTTTGGGGTGAATGATTTAACTAGTACAGAGTTAGGTACTAAACCCATTGCCGAGACTGTGGCCGGTATTATTAATATCTTTCTTGGCCTTTTAGGAATTCTGGCAGTTATTTTAATCCTTTACGGTGGTTTTATCTGGATGACTTCTCGTGGTGAAGTTGATAAGGTTCAAAGAGCCAAGACTATTATGATCAGCGCAGTTATTGGTTTAGTTATTGTTTTGTCCGCTTATGCCATTGCTCGGTTTATTGTAAGTTCTTTAGTGGAAGAAACTAGCGGCGGTCAGGGTGGCAATGGCCAGAATGATCCTAATATTCCCACCTGTCCAGAGCCAGCTGATCCAGATGAAATTATTATTTGTGACATTAGGCCAGAACAAGGAACAGTGGGTAGTTATGTTACGATCATTGGTTGGCATTTTGGCGATTTACCCGGCCAAGTTGATTTTAATGGCAATGTAGCGGAGCTAGTTACTTGCGGCGGCAATCCTATTTGGAATAATCATAAGGCCAAAGCCAAAGTACTTGATTTGCCTTTGGGGGGCTATGTTATTAATTTAACGAGTAGTGATAATCGTGCTAGTGGTGAGATTGCGGATAATTTTACCATTATTGATGGTTTGCCCGGTCTTAATGTTGCTTGTCTTGATCCTGATTTTGGTCCAGCTGGCTTACAACACGTCAGCGTAGAGGGCGTTGGTTTTAGCGACAATGGTTCAGTAACCATGACTAGCTGGAATAACGGAGAGCAGCAAGTGGTTTTGAATTTTAATAGTTGGTCAGACACAGAATTAGATATTGATATAGATCTTAATGCTTTATCTAGTAATATTATAGTCACTAATGCTAACGGTACGGATTCAGATTATTTTACCGTCACTTGTAATGACAATAATGATTGCGCTTCTTTATGTTGTAGTTCTAATTCTTGCCGGCCTTTGAATATTTGTGAAGGCAGTGGTGGTGGGATGCCGCATATCAGTTATATTTCTCCAGACAACGGTACTGGCGGTAATTTAGTGACTATTTTTGGTTATAATTTTGGTGATATGGTGGGCAGTGTTTATTTTAGTGATGCGATGAACAACCGTATCTTGGGTGTGCCGCCAACTAACTTTAATCCCCAATGCGCGGCTGATTATTGGCATGATGATTATATTATTATCGGTCTGCCCGCCGGGGTAGCTGATGGGCAAGTTGATGTTTTAACTAGTGATGGTAATTACAGTAATGCGGTTGACTTTGATGAAAACGGCATTACTCGTCCGGGCATTTGTAGTTTGAGTAGCGATTCCGGATATTATGAAGATGTGATTAATATTGAGGGTATCAATTTTCCTAATAATCCTAACGCTGAAATTTCTTTCGGTACGATTCCTAGTTATGATACTAATGTGATTAATCCGCCGACTGAAGCCACAGCGGAAGTTCCTAATGTGATTGGTGAGGCCAGTGTTCAACTGGAGAATTTATTAAATAATGAATTAAGTAATCCGTATCCTTTTACGGCCTTGGTGCCGGAAGAAGGCTTGCCGATTATTACTGAAGTTTCTCCGGGAGCTGGTCCGACCGGACAATATATTACGGTGATGGGAGCTAATTTTGGTTCAGTACAGGGTCAGTTGAAATTTGATAACAGCGACGGAGATTTTGATTTTCCACCACAATGTAGCAACAGTTTTTGGCAGTCGGATCGGATAGTCGTTAAGGTGCCTAGTATTCCGCTCAATACTTATGATTTGACGGTTATTAGAAATAGTGACGGGGCGGTCAGCAATGAATATGGGTTTAATGTGATCGGCGGTACGCCGGGCCCTGGTTTGTGTCTAGTGGAGCCAGATAATGGACCGGCAGGGTTGGAAGTTAATTTTTTTGGTGATAATTTTGGCAACAACCAAGGCCAAGTTATCTTTTATAATAATCAAAATGCTAATTTTACAACTTGGAATAATCAACAAGTTTTATATACTTCCGTGCCTGATAATGCTGGCACCGGACCGGTTAAGGTTGTAGACAGCAATGGCGTTGATAGCAACAGTATGGTTTTTGAAGTTGGTAGTTGTTCTAATAATAGCGATTGTGATCCCGGCGAGACTTGTTGTCCTGGTAATACTGGCAGTTATTGCGCGGTGGATTGCGGGCCAGTACAAAACCAGTGCATTTATTCCTGGACGATTGAAACTGAAGCTGAACCATTTGGTTTGTATTACAACTATAATTGTAATAATGATTTGCAAAGTCCTTCACCTTGGCCGGATGATTTAGACGGATATAATTCAGAGGATGCTTATGTTGGCATTAGTTTGGTGGCGCTATTTACTCGGGATGTAGTTGACGCTGATTTGGGGGGTGGAAATAATTTTAGAGTCTGGCAATGCACCAATCGTAATACTGGCTGTAATACAGCCATTAACGGTTCTTTGGAAATAGTAAACCACAATAGCTCTCATGAAGGAGTAGTCTTTACCCCAGATAATAGTTTGCAGCCCAATACTTGGTATCAAGTGAATTTAGGTTTATTTCATTCGCAGGTAGGTGGGGATACTTGGCAGCCGGCGGATGATCATTTTTGGAATTTTAGAACTCGAGATAATACAGATGTTTGCGAAGTCATTAATATTGCGGTCACTCCTCAAAGTCCGGCGGCTGATTTATATTTAGGGCAGAGTCGGAATTTTACAGCTTCACCACAGGCAGATAATTGTAATATGTGCAGTGACGAATATAATTGGAACTGGGATTTAACGACCAATGCTGGTCAAGCCACCATCAGTCCGATTAATAATGTTAATGTTCATCATGGCCGCACAGAATTGACTGCCGACGGAGTAACTGAAAATTTAATTCCTAATTATGTAGAGTTGAGAGCAACTATTGCTAATTTTAATTTAACTGATATATCTAGGCCGATTATTATGGCTCCGAATTTGTTAATTATGGATTATTGGCCATTTTGCGATGATTCTTGTGATAATGCGGCTGTGGGAGTTGAATTTAATACTGAATTAGATCCAGTTACGGTTGATACCACTAATTTTTACATTGTTGATCTTAATACTAACAATAATATTACTACCGGCGCTCTCTTGGAGGGCGGTGACAGAATTGTTACTATTCAACATACTCCTTTGGTCTTGGGGCATAGTTATGAAGTAACAGTCACTACTAATGTCCAGAGTCTTTATGGTGATTCATTAGATAATATTCATATTTGGCAATTTACAGTAGGCAATGAAAATTGTCAGTTTGAGAGTGTGGAAGTTAAGCCGGACAATTATATTACTCATAATTATAATAATATAGCTTACTCAGCTTATCCTTATTCAAATAGAGGCATTTGTGGAGGTCAACCCTTAGAGTGTAATGAGTTTTGTACCTGGGATTGGTCATCTACAGATAATAATGTCGCTACCATTGATACTGGTTTCCAGAGTGTACCAGCCACGCCGGTAGATAATGGTAATACTAATATTTGGGTTAATGTTACTCAAGACGGTGATACAGTGCCGGGCAGTGATATTTTAACGGTAGATATTAATGAGGAACAACCGCCAATATATGATAATCCTTTTGTGGTTGATCATCTGCCAGTTGATGGGCAAATGAATTTTTGCCCTAATGCGGCCATCAGCATCACTTTTAGCGAAGTAATGGACAGAGATAGTGTTCGCGATTATGTAAAAATTTATGGAGATGCCCAGAATGATCCGCCAACTATTGAAGTGGATGGTAGCTTTATGTTCCGCGATTTTGATTCTAATAACGATAATATTAATGATCAGACAGAAGTTATTTTTAATCCGGTTGATTATCTAGCCACTAGTACAGAGCATTTAGTCTTTGTTGACGGACGGGTAGAGAGCGCTAATGGTTTGCCTTTAGATCCAACAACCTATAATGACAATATTAATGGTCAAGATGGTTATTCTTGGCGATTTACTACTGGTGATCATATCTGCCAGATTAATTATACAATCATTAATCCTGATCCAGACTGGTTCACTTGCTCTAGAGATGACTGCCCGAATGACGTTAATGGTGGTTTGGCGGGCAATCAGCATTCTTATTTAGCTCAAACTTATGATATTGCCGGTACTTTACTTAATGGAAATTTATTAGATCATCTTTGGTCAGTTAATAACAATTTAATAATTTTAGAGAATGATAATTTACAGGAGATCGAAGCCACTCCTTTTAATGACAATGGTGTTGAAGTGATCAATGTTATAGTTTCAGCAGTTGATGAGGGCTGGGCTGATGATAGCGCTCAAGTTAATCTTTTCTTATGCGAAAATCCTTGGCCTAGTTTGCAAGGATTTCCTTGGGCAGAGAATGACTATAATTTTTCCGATTATTATTGTCAGTCTTCTGGAAGGGGAGATGAAGAAAGTTTACCTTATATTACTTATCCGCCAGTAGAGACTAATCCAATTCCGGAAGGCGTTTTGAAAGAATATATTTTCTTAATTAATGGTGAATTAACCTTTAAGGGAAGTAATTTAGCTAATCAGAGATTAGGCAGCTTAGCTTTCGCCAAGCAAGAAGTAGATCAATCTTGGTGGAATAAATTAGCTCGATTATTTAAGTCAGATACAGCCCAGGGCGCACAGGATTATGGTCGTCCAGCTGCTCCGACTAATTTGCGTTATGAAAGTTTCAGCAGCCAAGAGGTCGTGTTGCGCTGGAATGATATCTCTCATGATGAAGATGGTTTTGGTATCCAACGACGCAATCTCAACGGCTTGTGGGGTGAAATAGGCACAGTTGGCGCCAACCAAGATACATTTACGGATGATACTGTAGTAGAAGGGGAGGTTTATAGTTATCGTATTTTTGCTTTTAATGGTTCAGGTAATTCAGCTTTTTCCAATATTGTGACGGTTAGAGCCACTGATGAGGAGCCGTCCATAGACGTTATTGCTATTAGGATTATGCCTAATACTGAACATTTATCAATCAACGGCTGGTATCAGCATTATGCCCCTAATCCAAATCAATCGGGGCAGTACTTAGAAGTTAACGGTTATCAGGCCTTGCAGGTCGGTAATACAATTTATGTTTCTGCCACTAATGTTGTTGATAATCATATTTATACCAATGTCTACATTTTAGCTTATAATATCGGCGCTTCGTTACAGACGCAGGAGATTTTCAGTCAATTGGTAAATAATTTTAAATTAAATATCAATCTTGATTTAGAGGATAATATTTGTCATTGGGATCCAACTCTTAATTGTTCCAATGATTTTGATTGTCCTAATGCGGATTGGTGCCATGATCGCGGTTTGGCTTTAAGAAGAGACACCAAGCGTCTGGGGGGTTTAATTGATTTAAGGGATTTATTAGAAGTATATGGTCAACTACATAAAGCTTGTGACAATAATGGTAATATTAGTTGTGATAATGACGGTCAATGTCCGGGCAACGGAAATTGTATGCCTTATTATCCAAGATTAAATGCAGGTACCTTTGTAGCTGGAATATCTACCAGCGTTTGGCCTTCTTGGCAAGAAACTTTAGGCCAGTCTTTAAATATGAGCTTAGGAATAGACCCCATCAATTTATTTAATGGTTGTCCTGAAGGAGCTGATCCAGATACTTGTTGGGATGAGAATAATTTAGAGTTTACTTGTCCGCTTAATTCTTTAATTTATTTTTATAATAATCTACTAGCTGGCATGAGTTATGACATTGGTAGTAATTTTGAATATGATCAGGATCCTGACCCTAATATTAGTGCTACTTTTGCCAATAATTTGTTCCCAGTAGGAGTTAATGCTATACCTCGCGTTTCTTCTAATTTGATCGCTTATTGTGACAGTAGCACTTATAATGATCCCGGCTTTCCGGGCGATCCAGATTGCGGCAATGGAGTAGTGGATGGCGGAGAAGAATGCGACGGTAACTTTAGAGACCACATGTGCGATGAAGTTTTATGGCCTGAAGATTGGTGGAATGAACAAAGAGCGGGTTGTTATCCGGCTGGAGCGCTAAATTGTTATTGTAGTGATGGTCAATATGATAATCAGGCAGATTGTGAAGCCAATGCCGGATTTTGGGATTGTGATCTAGTAGAGTGTACTTGGTATGATTTACAATTGACTCCCGAGCAATGCGGCGGCTATTGTCGCGATGGATTTTTGGAAACCATGTATGAACTTTGTGAAAGAATTGAAAACATAGATGATTTCAATGGCGTAGAATATAGCTGTGCTCCTGATAATGGTCCGGTAACTTGTAGTGCTATTACTTGTCAACCAATTTGTAATAATGGTACACCAGCCACTGCTTGTTTAGATGGAACTTGGACTCCTCTCGCTGAAGAATGCGACCCAACTGGCAGTCCAGACGGTTTAGATGGTTGGGATTGCACTGAGGATGGCAATATTTATTGTAACAATAGTTGTCAAAGAAGTTGTGATGTCGGAGACCCATACGAAGGTTTTTGTGGAGACGGCAATGTAGATGACGCTGAAGAATGCGATTTCTTTGGTTATCAAGCGCCGACTCCTTCCGAGTCTAATAGTAACAATGCCTATGCCTGCACAGAAGCTTGTACTTTTACGTATGAGTTCTGTGGCAATGTCATTTTAGAATATGAATTTGAAGAACTTTGTGATTATGACGTGGATACTAATAATTGTAATATAGGTTATAATCGTCCAGATCCTCCTGATTCCAGTGAATATTATCAGTATTGTTGCCGTCGGATAGATCAGGGAGTTTATACCCGCTGTACACCAACAGCCGCTGGCTGGTGTGGCGATAATATTCGTCAAAATACATTTGAAGAATATTGTGATGGTAGTGATTATAATGATCAGCCAACACCAGAAAATTCTGGTCCAGATTTACAATATCTATGTGCTGACACTTGTTTAACCAGTACTGGTGGCTGGTGTGGTGATGGTATCAGGCAGGAACATTTTGGGGCAGGAGAGCCAGAAGAGTGTGATGATGTTGATGACAACAATGATAATGTTTGTACTGATGATTGTCAATGGACTTGTTGGGATAATGGAGGTGGCCAGCCAGCTGGCGATGTTATTATTGAACCTGTAGTCTTTGGTAATATTCCGGCAGGATATTTTGAACCACCAGGAGGTAGCACGACTATTAATTTACCAGCTTGTCGGGTCAGCGGTAATATTTTAACTGATGTCTTTATTGACACCGGAGTAGCCGCCACTACGGGTATTGTCTTTGTTTCTGATCGTTCAGGCAGTATGGGTGGCATGATTGGTGCTTTAAGAGAAGCCATTGCCGGCGATGGCAATGCCATAGATACTATTTTTAATCTTAATCCTATAGCTGAAATTGCTTTGGTTTCCTATGGCACTAATGCTAATCTTGATAGTGATTTTCGCGACATTGGTGAGGTTGATATTTTAAAGACTATTGTTAATAATTATTCTGCCAATATGGGCGGTACCAATCATCTTAATGCTTTGCAGATGGCTTTAGACACTTTTAATGCCGGTCCTAATTATGATAATAAATTGGTTATTTTTATGAGTGATGGTGGTACAGCCAGCAATACAGTTATTGTTAAAGCAAATGAATTAAAAACAACAGCAGGCATTGATTTATTTACTGTAGCTTTAACAACAACTAATAGTTTAATTACTTTTATGAATGGCATTTCTTCCAGTGCTTGTGATTGTTCTGGAGATAATTGCGAGGCTTCTTTTGGCGCTTGCAGTGATGGCCATACTTATTGCGCTTCTAATAATTATGCTAATTTTGAAGAATGTGATGGTCAAGCTGGCTGTGGGCCTGCTTGTCAATGGAATGATAATCATAAGAAAAGAGCTTATCACGGCACTACGGAACAAGAATTAGAAGGTATGTATCAGTCTATTGCCGGTTCCATACCAATAGACACTATAAAAATTACCCTTAATGACGTCCCTTATACAATCTCAGATGATAATGGCGACGGTTATGTTTGGGATTTTCCTATTGGCACCGGTTTTCTAAATGCTAATCATTGCGAAGAATACAGCGGCGATAATGTTATTGATTTTAAAGTCAGTTTTGACGGCGGCGCAGGATCCAGCGTCCTCTTCTTTGATGCTGAATATAATTTTTGCCCTTGGGTTAATAATGATTATTATTAATATATGACACACAGTAAGACAGTTAGCTTAATCGTTCTGACCATGATAATAATATCCGGCGTTTTTTGGATTAGTTATTATTTTTTTCTGAGTAACAACAATACATCAATAGAAAACAGCAATATTTATTCTAATGTCAATCAGCCAAATAATAATACTAATAATCAACCATTTGAGCCAAGTCAAGCTGTGGAAGTAGATTTTTTAGAAGGATTATCATCAGCTGATCTGGCAATATTAGATCAGCCGGAAAATTATTTTTCTTTGTTGAAATATCAGAGATCTTGCGAGAGGCTGTCAAACCAAACAGAAAAAGAGGAATGTTTGGCCGGCGTTAAGTTAAGGCAGGTAGTTATTCTTAATGATCCAGAATTGTGCAGCTTGGTGGATTTAGAAGACGATTGTTATTTAGCTTTTGCCTTAAAAAAAAATGACAAGAAATTTTGTCATTCAATCAGTAATTCAGAGACTAAAGATGTTTGTCTTGATTATGTTTCCAGCAGTCAAGCCAGGGAGCAAAACAATGTTTCTCTATGCGGCGATATTATTGATAACCAGATTAAAGAGAGCTGTATACACAGCGTCATTGCCCAGCAAAAGGATTTAAATTTTTGCAATAATAGTTTTATTGTCAGTAATGACTTTCAAGAGATATGCCAGAGCGTTATTTTAATGAATCGTGCCATAGCTGATAATGATCCTAGTATTTGTTCGCGTATTCCGCTCCAGGAGTATAAACAAAATTGTTTAAGCGAAATGTAATTATAAATTAAACTATATTTATGTTTGATGATTTAAAACAAAGTAAACAAAATTTAAATACTGATTTTCAAATACCTCAACCAACTACTTCATCATCAACTTCAGAACCAGCTAAAGAACCAGTTCAAGCAGAAGGTCAAGTGTCAAAAATGGAATCGGTTTCGGCTTCAGGTAAAATTGACGATATGTTTGCTGATGTTGATCCGGTGGCTGATAAAGCTCCTGTGGCGGTCTCTTCAGCATCAGGGTCTTTAAGCGGGTTGCAATCGGGCAAATTAAAGCCGATTTCTCAAACCTCTCTGCCGTCCAGTCAGCCGCCACCAAGCACATCATCACTTGATAAGATGGTAGTTAAAGACGAAAGAGAAGGAATAATGAGAAAGAAGATTATTATAATTTTTGGTGTTTTGGTTGCTTTAGCAGTAGTAGTGGTAATTTATTTATTTGCGACTGGTAAATTCAACTCAGGGGATAATGCCAACATAGAATTAAATCAAAACGTTAATTTGAATACTAACACCAATTTTAATCTCAATGATAATGCTAATGAAGAGATTAATCAGAATATTAATCTTAATGAGAATGTTAATGTCCCACCTCTTAATGAGGAAGAGATGGATGATGATTCAGATGGTTTAACCAATGCTGAAGAAAAGGAATTAGGCAGTGATCCTTTAAATCCTGATTCAGATAATGATGGTTTGTTTGATCGCGAGGAAGCAGTAACCTATAAAACAGATCCGACCTCAAGTGATTCAGACGATGATGGTTTATCAGATTATGACGAGATCAATATTTGGCAGACCGACCCTAATAATCCTGACACAGATGACGATGGTTATAGCGATGGCCTAGAAGTAAGCAACGGCTATAATCCTTTAGGAGAAGGAGTATTAGTTGAGTAATAATTAATAAAAAATTAAATAATAAAAAGTTATAATTATGTTTACTAATCCAAATCATGGTAGAGATTTGCTCAATCAAGACTCATCTCAAAATAATGACCAACAACTGGAGGTTGATAATTTAGTAGGGAATGATTTTCAAAGCAAGAAGACAAATGATACCAACAGCGTGCCTGTTAAGGATGGCGAAATTCATATCATGCCGAAGAAATTTTTAATCGGTCAGCCAACTAACTCAAAAAGAAACATTAAAAAAATGATTATCGGCGGGGTTATTTTTATTGTGTTTATCGGTGGTGTGATTGGTTTTGGTGTTTGGTATATTAACAAAAATGTGGAGGATAACCAGCTTAATATTAATAATACAAATATTAACCAGAACAGTAACCAAAATAATAACGAGAATTCTAACCAAAATAATAATAGCAACCAGAATATAAACGGCAATGAGAATGCTAATGCTAATGATAATGAAAATCAGAATAACAACAGTAACCAAAATAATAACGAGAATTCTAACCAAAATAATAATAGCAACCAGAATATAAACGGCAATGAGAATGCTAATGATAATGAAAATCAGAATGAATCAGTTATAGATAGTGATCAAGACGGCTTAACTACAGAAGAAGAGATTATCTATTCTAGCAATCCTCGTCGCGATGATACAGATAGAGATGGCTATAAAGACGGGATGGAGGTGCAGAATTTATATAGTCCCATAGCACCTAACGACCTCTTGGCTGATTCAGGATTAGTTACTCAATATAGCAATAATGTTTTTGGGTATAGTATTTTTAGGCCAACTATTTGGATATCACAAGCCGCTGACGAAAAAACAAGCCAAATTTTATTTTTACCCGATTCAGAAAGTGGTGAATTTATCAGCGTAGAAGTAGTAGAAAATAATAAACAGGAATTACCTTTATCTGAATGGCAGCAAGCTTTTGCCCCAGGAGAGTTTGAGAATTACAGCTTAGGTGGTCAAGCCGCTTTGAGATCAGTAGATGGTTTTGAGGTTTTGATGGCGGTTAATCAGCGTATTTATCGGATTGTTTATACAATTAATGAACTATCAGGCGTACATTTTGCCACCACCTTTGAGATGATGCTTAATAGTTTTAATTTACTTGAGCAGTAAATTTGAATGCAAAGTAAATTATTGCAAATTAACAAGAGGGGGCAACGCGCTGATTTTGATTGGCTGTCAGCTTTGGAAACAATTTTAGCGCGTAAATTTAAAATATTAGCCAGGGGTCAGCAAATTATTTCGTTGGCTTTAGTGAGTAAGTCAGAGATCAGAAGATTAAATAGAGTTTATCGTCATCAAAATAAAATAACCGATGTTTTATCCTTTAATATAGACAGTCAGGAGATTTTGGGTGAGGTTGTAATTTGTTTGGAGATAGCTAAAAAACAAGCTCAAGACAAGAGAGAAACTATCTCATCCGAATTAAAGCTTTTAACTATCCATGGCATTCTACATCTCCTAGGTTATGATCACCAACTTGGTTTAAAACACGCTAAACAACAGAGTCGGCTAGAAGAAGAGGTTTTAAATTTATTAAAGCAGAAAATTAATTAATGCCATCCGTTTTTCATAATTTAAAATACGCGTTGAGAGGTCTCAGAACAGTCTTATCAACTGAGAGAAGTTTTAGAATTCTTTCCATTGTGGCTGTTTTAGTCATAATTTTTGCCTTAATTATAGGTATAGAGGATGATTTATTAGTAGGGTTATTATTAATTATAATTTTAATATTGTCTTTGGAGATTTTTAATTCAGCCGTTGAGCGTTTAGTAGATATGTTGGCTCCCAAGACTCATCATTTTGCTAAAGAAGTCAAAGATTTATTGGCCGCAGCGGTTTTATTAGCTTCTATTTTTGCTATTGTTATTGGTTTTATAGTGTTTTTATAAAATTTATTTATTTGGCAAATCGTTACAATTTAGTTATAATTACGGTACAAATTAGTTAGTTTTAATTTTAAAAAAATAAACAGAACATGGCGAGCAGTAAAGACATGATTACGGGCCTTGATATCGGCAGTAGCGCGGTTAGAATCGTAATGGCACAAAGACTCCCAGATGGTCGTTTGAAGGTAATAGGGGCGGCAGAAACCCCAGCAGAGGGTATTAGTCGGGGCAGCATAACATCAATTGAAGATGCTGTTTCTTCTATTTCAGAAACTATAGAAAAATGTGAACGAATGACCGGTCTTCATATTGATCGGATGGTAGTTGGCATGTCAGGAACCCATATTAAAACAGTCAATAGTAAAGGAGTAGTAGCAGTGGCTCGGGCTAATGAACAGGTGGATGAGTCTGATTTAGAGCGGGCTAGAGAGGTAGCAGAAAGGATGATTATGTTGCCTAATTATGAATTATTAGATATTTTACCGATTACTTATAATTTGGACGATCAAAAAAATATCAAAGATCCACTTGGTATGTCAGGGGTTCGTTTAGAAGTAGAAACGCAGGTTGTTATGGCTTTATCTTCCCAGTTAAAAAGTTTAACTAAATGTATTTATAGGACAGGAGTGGATATTGAGGATATAGTCTTTTCTATTTTGGCAACAGCGGAAGCTGTGTTAACTCAAAAACAAAAAGATTTAGGAGTAGCTGTAGTTAATATCGGCGCGGCTACTACCTCTATTGCCGTTTTTGAGGAAGGCAGTATTTTGTATACAGCTGTTTTGCCAATTGGTTCGGGTCATATCACCAATGATTTGGCGATTGGTTTAAAAACATCTATTGAAACAGCGGAAGCGGTTAAGTTGGATCAGGCCCAAGCCCTTGGCGAGGATATTTCTAAACGAGATGAAATTGATTTAAATAAGTATTCTGAAGAAGAAAAGAAAGGCAGCTATGTTTATAAGAAAGATATTGCTGATATTGCCGGAGCGCGGATGGATGAAATTTTTCAATTAGTTAATGATGAGTTGAAAAAAATAGAAAGAGATGGTAAATTACCAGCAGGAGTAATTTTAACCGGCGGTGGGGCAAAATTGCCGCTGGCTGTTGATTTAGCTAAAGAAATTTTTCAGTTGCCAGTATTCTTAGGATTGCCAGTAGAAAGTAATTTCCCCATTGATAAGCTGAATGATTTAGAATACACTACTGCTCTGGGCCTAGTAATTTGGGCTGATAAAAATTTAGACGCGGGCAATGGCTGGATGAGTAATTTTTCAGTTGTTAACCGTCTTGGCGATAAAACTAAAAAGTGGTTCAGGTCATTATGGCCCTCCACTTAATTATTAAAATAAGTAAGAGAGATAAAATAAATGCCTAGAAAAAGCTTAAAAGAAGTAGTCCCTCCTATAGAAACTTTTGCCAATATAAAAGTGGTTGGAGTAGGCGGTTCAGGTGGATCCGCTGTTAATCGGATGGTTTCTTCTAAAATTAGAGGAGTGCAATTTATTGCTGTCAACACCGATGCGCAAGCTCTTCATCACTCAATTGCTCCTAGTAAGATTCATATTGGACGCAATACAACCAAGGGTTTAGGCGCTGGTATGGATCCTGATTTAGGTTTAAAGAGTGCAGAAGAGAATGAACAACAGATCATGGACGCCTTGCAGGGCTCAGATATGGTTTTTATTACTTGTGGTTTAGGTGGTGGTACAGGCACGGGAGCAGCGCCAATTATTGCTGATATTGCTCGGGAAGTAGGTGCTTTGACTGTGGCAGTAGTGACTAAACCTTTTACTTTTGAAGGTATGCAAAGGAAAGACATTGCTGATCGGGGGTTAGAGCGTCTCTTAGACAAAGTTGATACCACTATTACTATTCCTAATGATCGTTTACTACAGATTATTGATAAAAAAACTTCCTTACTTGAAGCTTTTTCTATTGTCGATGAAGTATTACAACAGGGCGTGCAGGGAATTTCAGAACTAATTACTGTTCCCGGTCTAGTAAATGTTGATTTTGCGGATGTTAAAGCCATTATGCAGCAAGCTGGCTCTGCTTTGATGGGAATTGGTACTAGCACCGGAGAGAATCGGGCTCAAGAGGCAGCTAAAGCAGCCATCGATAGTCCTTTATTGGAATTATCCATTGACGGTGCCACAGGAGTTTTATTCACTATTGCTGGTAGCAGCAGTTTATCTATGTTTGAAGTTAGCGAAGCAGCTGAAATTATTACTGCTAATTGCGATCCAGACGCTAAGATTATTTTTGGCGCAGTAATCGATGAATCTCTAGGCGAAGCAGTTAAGGTGACAGTTATTGCTACTGGTTTTAAAGGATCAGAAGAAGTCAAAAGTGCAGCCAATGCCGCTCAGCCAGCCATATCTTATCCCGAGGCATTTGCTAAAAAAACTGAAGAAAGGCAGGTTAGGAAAGCTTTTCGGCCAGAGAAAGAGGAAGAAATAGAAATAGAAGAAGTGCCAAAAACAGCAGAAGAGGCAGAATTAGATATCCCCGCTTTTTTAAGAAAAAAATTAAAAAATAGAAAATAATGAATTGCCCTATCTGCAATTCACAGGATACGAAAGTAATAGACTCTCGTCTTAGCGGCGAGGGTTTTAGCATT
This sequence comes from Candidatus Komeilibacteria bacterium CG11_big_fil_rev_8_21_14_0_20_36_20, assembly GCA_002787405.1. GTDB lineage: Bacteria > Patescibacteriota > Patescibacteriia > UBA1558 > GWA2-36-10 > PCWQ01. The sequence continues at coordinate 124,260 of PCWQ01000007.1, read as the reverse complement.
AGGCGGCGTCGAGCTTGTCGAAAGTGTAATTTTCGTTTTTCTACATTGGAGGAGGTAGAGATTTTAGATTTGGTAGTCATTAAAAGAGATGGCCGTCGGGAGACTTATAATCGCGATAAGTTAATCAAGGGTCTAAGAACATCTTTGGAAAAGCGTCCTTATCTGGAAGAGAATTTTCATAAATTGATTCGGGAAATTGAAAGAGATATTCAGAAAAAGGCCACTTCAGAAATTACTACTAAACAGCTAGGAGATATCGTCATTAAGCGATTAAAATTTTTTGATCAAGTTGCCTATATCCGCTATGCTTCTGTGTATCGGTCTTTTAAAGATGTTCAGACTTTTCAAAAGGAATTAAATAGATTACTTAAAAAGAAAACCGCCTCTGTCAGAAAGATAGGCAAAAAGAAGCGTAAATAATTTGGGTTTGACAACCAATTTTGCCTTTGCTAAAATATAATCACTTTGACAATTTTATCAGGGAAGTGAGGTGAGAATCCTCCGCAGTCCTAGCTACTGTATACCTCTCCACATTGGTTGAGGTAAGCCAGAGCTCTGATGATTTTATTCTTTTTCCTAAGGAGAGGAAGGATAAGTTTATTAACAATAATAAATTTATCCTCACTCTTCTTAACGAAGAGTTTTTTGTTTAATAATCAATGAAATATAATTTTGTTCTTTAGAGTAGGAGGTTCTTTTGGATAAATATAGAAGGAGATTTTTTATCTCTTTGTCGGCATTTGCTGCTTTAATTTTGACGAAATGCACCGGCCAAGATAATATTGTCGGAGCTGAAGAGGATAATTTGAAATTGACTCGCAACAGTCTTTCATTAACTCCAAATACAGTGGCTTTTTTTATAGCCGAGTATAATCCGGTTTATGTAAGGAACTGGTCAGAGTATCCTGGCGATTGGTTAATGATGGATTTTAATAGCAATGGAATTGGGGATTATAAGTTTTATGTTAATGGGGCTTTAGTCTTAGATTCTATAAACACAGCTTTATTTGATCCTCGTAAACAGTCATTAATTATCACAAAAAATAATCAAATCGTATTTGATTATCGACCGCCAAAAACTCATCTCCATTCGTGATTTTGTGCAGCAGGAAAAGGTCGCGACCTTTTCCTGCTGCACTTAACTTATCTTTATTAAAATAATAAGATATAAAATTATGAAAAAGATAATTTTTTCTATGCTGATTGGGAGTTTCATAATAGCTCCTTTAATTATCTTAGCTGAATATGATGATACTATTCAGTATCTGCAAAATCAGGCCCAAAATGCTTGGATTACCCAAGCCCTAGCGGCTGCGGAAGTTGAGAATATTAATCTTGACTATTTAAATCCTAATACCAGCGATTTAATGACCGCTGTCAAAAATACCTTAGCTTTAGCGGCTGTGGAGAGTGAAGATTATCAGTCTCTAGAAAGTCTGCTCATCACCATTAACAGTAATTTTAATAGTGGACAATTAGGATCAACTGATCTCTTAAATGATGATTTTTGGGGATTAATGGCTTTGGCTTCGATTAATCAGACAGATGATGTGGTTTTATTAAAAGATTTTATTCTAGCTCATCAAAACAGTGATGGGGGCTGGAGTTGGTCAGTCAGCGGAGCATCGGATAGTAATGATACGGCCGCAGCGATTATGGCTTTAGTTGATGGGGGATTAGATAATTCTTCTCCAGAAATAGTTAACGCTTTAAATTATTTGCATAGTGTGCAGAATGAAGACGGTGGTTTTGGTTATGATCAATTCAGTGATTCAGATGGTGCTTCCACTGCTTGGATTATTGCTGCCTTGAATAAATTGAATATGGCGGTCAATACTTGGCAGATTGGAGAAAATAACCCATTGATTTTTATGGACAGCTTAAAGCGAGTAGACGGATCTTTTGCTTGGTTGCCGGCTGATGAGGATGGTTCTCCTTTAGTGACCGCTTATGCTCTATTAAGTTTGTCTGGTCGCACCTATCCTGTTAATTATATTATTTTAGAAAATGGCAGTACGCCCGTCGGAGTTGATTTACGCATTGAAGGGCTTGACCAGACTATTTGTTTGGCTAGTGACTTAGAAGCGCAAACAGTGCTGGATTTGTTGGCAGTCGGTTCGCAGGTTTGTAATTTTGAATATGAGGCCATTGAAACTGAATACGGTATGTATGTTACCATGATTGATGGTCTGGAGGCAGAAGGAATAAATGGTTGGCACTATTGGGTTAATTGGCAGACCGGCATGGTTTCAGTTGATAATTATCAGTTGGAGGCAGGCGATAGTGTTTTATGGGGCTATGGCGGCTTGACCGTCTATCCAGGAAGAGTAGAAGCCAATTTGAATGATAATAATTTAACTGTCTCAGCTAGTTATTTTGACGGACAGAACTGGCTGGCTTGGCCGCAGGCGGAAGTGCATGTTGGTTCAGCAATTTATACAGCAGATAATAATGGTCAAGTTAACGTCACTTTAGAGACAGAAGGAGTTTATCCGGTCTGGGCCGAACAAACAGAATTATATATTAGAAGTAACAAAGTATATATCACCATTGGCCAGGGAATTTCCAATACAGTTGATTTATCAGTCAATATTGAAAACGGCGGTCATCATGGCGGCGATGTGATCGCTTTTAATGTTGATCAAACTAATATTAATTTTGGCATTTTAAATCCGGGGCAATCAGCCGAAACAATTCTGGTTTTAAGCAACACCGGTAATGTAAATATTTATATTGAAGCCAGTGTTTTAGGCGATGATCCTTTTTCTAGTCACACTATTTTAAATCAGGAGCTTTGGGAGAATTACAATCTTTCTTTGCCGGTTAGTTTATCTGATGCAGTCAATGTATCTTTGAGCATACCGGATGATTTTGCGGGGCAAGGACAGAAAAATGGCCAGTTGATTTTTTGGGCAACAGCTAATTAATTTTTATGAGGATATTATTTAGAATTTTAATATTTTTAGGATTATTTTGGCCTCTGGGCAGTTTAGCCGTTGGCGTATCGGTTTCTCCTTCGTCTTTAGATGTTTTATTTCCAGATATTAGAGAATCGTATTTGACAGTGACTAATATTTCTGCCGAACCAGTCATGGTTCAAATTGAGCTGGATCATTTTCAAGAGAATATAAAAACAGAGCCATCAGAAGTTAAATTATTGCCGGAGGAAGCAACAAAGATAAAATTGAGGATTGATTTTAATGGTTGGCCGACAGGAGTGGAAAATACTTATCTTTCGGTGGTAACCAGAGCTTTGAATAAAAAAAGCTTTAATGCCGCTTCTGGTTTTAAAATTCCAGTGACCGTTAATATTACTAAATCATATTGGCGTTGGTCGGGCGCGGCGGTATTTTTGATTGTTTTTGGTGGATTATTGATCATAGCTTTAATGATTCAGGTCATATTTTCCTTATTTAAATTAAGAAGGAAGAAAAAGGGCTGGCTAGGAACTAATTTTATCTTTTATCATCGTCCGTTTTGGCTGAAACTGTGGCATAAGTTAAAAAAGTAGTGATTTCCTAATCACTCTTTTTTTGCTATAATTGAAATGATTTTCTATAATTAATTTATTATAAAGATATGCTGGATGAAGAGTTAAAACAATTAGTTTTAAAAAATCAGAAGATTTTAGAAAGTTTAGAAGAAAAAGTCTCTAAAATACAGCGTAAGATGCTGTGGAGTACAATTGGCAACATTCTGAAGATAGTTTTAATCGCCGGACCAATCATTGTGGGTATTATTTATTTACTACCGTTTGTGAGAGAATATTTTGATAATTTAGGCCCATTGTTAAATTTATTTAAATTTTCCTCAGATAGCTTTGGTAGTGATTTGCTAAATGAACCATCACGGGCCGTAGACACTTTAAACAGCGATGAATTGCGAGCGTTGATTCAACAATATTGTAATAATTAATTTTTATATAAAGATTATAATAATTAAGCTTATCTAAGTGGAAGAGTTACGCGTTAAAATTAAAGATTTAGTTTTTCAGATTAATCAATCCATTTTAGACCTTAAAATAATTGGTAAGGAAAAAAAATTAGAAGATTTAAGCCAGCAAATGTCAGTGGCTGATTTTTGGCATAATCAGGATCAAGCCAAGGCTGTTAGCACAGTAGCCAGTCAGCTAGAACAGGATATTAATAATTGGAGAAATCTTGAAGAGCAGATTAAAAATTTAGATAATTTATCCCAGGATCCGCAAGCGGAGGAATTGTTAGGAGATTTAAATCAGGATTTTGAGAATATTAAAAATATTTTTGAAAAATTATCGGAGCAATTGCTTTTTAAAGATAAATATGATCATCTGCCGGCAATTGTAACTATTAAAGCCGGGGCTGGCGGTGATGATGCTCAGGATTGGGCTCAAATGCTGGAGCGGATGTATCTTCGTTTTGCTGAACAAAATAATTGGACAGTTAAATATTTGTCCAGATCGCCTGGAGCAGAAGCAGGAATTAAAAGTGCCACTTTTAAGGTTAGTGGTCCGCAAGTTTATGGTTATTTGAAAAATGAGAAAGGTGTCCATCGTTTAGTGCGGCTTTCCCCGTTTGACGCTGATCAGGCGCGGCATACATCTTTTGCTATGGTGGAAGTCTTGCCGGAATTGACGGAGACGGGGATAGATATTAAAGAAGGTGAGTTGAAAGTTGACACTTTTCGGGCATCGGGTCACGGCGGTCAATCAGTCAATACTACTGATTCTGCAGTGCGACTTACTCATTTGCCAACGGGGTTAACGGCTGTTTGTCAAAACGAGAGATCTCAATTGCAAAATAAAAAACAGGCCTTAGCATATCTAAAGAGCAAATTGCAGAGATATCACGAAGTTGAACAAGATGATGAAAAAAAAGCCCTCAAGGGTGAATATACGGAAGCGGCTTGGGGTAATCAGATACGTTCTTATGTTTTACATCCTTATAAGATGGTTAAAGACCATCGCACAAATTATGAATCAGATAATCCTCAGCGGGTTTTAGATGGAGGAATTATAGATTTTATTCAGGCAAAATTAAAAGAAGGTGCAACTAAGAATTAAGATATTTATTTTTATTTTTTTTTATAGTATAATAGAAATATGTTTGAGCACTTAAGTCCGCCATTAGATCAACAAAAGAAAGATATGATGGATTTTAAAATTTATCTTACTCTTTTATTTATTGCTATTTTGGTTTTTGTTTTCTCTTTGAGTATGAGTAAAGGGCCGGTCAGTAAAGCAGCGGTTGATTTGCACAATGCGGCCATTGTCATCGCTGATTCAACCGATCAGATTGTGGTTGTGGATTTCTCTCGCTTGGCGGTTTTTAATTTAGTTATTCAAACCAGCCAGAGTGGCTTGGTTCTTAATAAAATAAAAGTATATGTTAATGGTTTGTATGATCCGGCAATTTTAGCTGATTTAAAATTATATCATCAGGGGATGCAATTAGGACAAATGGCTGATATTGATGAGCAGGGCTATATTTATTTTGATGCGGCGGGCTATAAATTACCGGTTGGTCAAAATGAATTTAGTATTTTATTGGCTTCCAATCAATATTTAGCAGCTGGTGATATTTTGCAGTTTAGTTTAGAAGATGCTCAGGCCGTATTTTTGTCTTATCAGGATCATGTGTTTACAGCTCAAGGAGATTTTCCAGTGACCGGAGGTTTAATTTCTTTTATAGAAAAAGGCAGTATTTCTGCCTATAATAATTTTAAAAAAACAGATTTCTTGGCAGCCAGTCGGGAAGCCAACCAGATAGCTTCGTTTATTTTGAATAACACTGGCGAGATGATTGATCTTAGGCAAATAGTGGTTGGTTATCAGTCGGATCAAAATTTATCAACTGACCAGATTTTTACTTTATCCGATGATAGTAAGACGGTGGCTATCAGCAAGCCAGATTCAGATAGTCAGCAAATTGTTTTTATTTTAGATAAACCAGTGGTTCTGGCAGCCAACAAGAGCATCAATTTAAAAGTTTACGCTTTTGATTTGCCGGTTGGAGTTTATGATTTTCATTTAATTCAAGCCCAAGGGCTTGGTTTTGCTTCCGGTCAGGATATAGAATTTTCGGAACAGTTATTTTTGAGTCGGATAGAGGTTAGAGACCATTTTCCTGAATTTGATAATGGCGAATCAAATAAAGCACTATCGTCTGGCTGGAACACACTTTTCAATCTTAAGGTCAAAGCTCGTGGTCAGGATAACGTAAGTTTGAATAAACTAAGTTGGCGACTGGATAGCTACGGCGTTGAAATTTCTGAAGTAGAGATTTGGGCTAATAATCAGTTTGAGCATACTGATCTTATCATAAATGAAGGTCAGATTACTGCCAACTGGCCCTTAGGTTTATCGGTTAGTCCAGAGGGGACTGATATTAAATTATTGATTAAGGCCGATCAGGTGGAATCCAGTGCCAGCTTGCAAATTTATTTATTGGATGATAAATCAGAAGCTAGCGATAATCTGATTTGGTCTTACAACCAGCAATATCACAATAGTTATTTACTTCCTTATTTGCCTTTAAATCCAAATATTTTGAGTAATTAATTTGATTTTTGTTAATAGTAGATTGACTTAGCTAAGGTTTTTATATTAAAATAACTCCAATTAAATAATAAAGCGATTTTGATGGCCAAGAGCAAATTCTTCTTAGCAGTTAGTCTTATTTTAATATTAGCAAATTTTGTTTTACTGGTTTTTGTTAAGATTGAAGATTTTGATTTAATCATCAGCCAGAATATAGTTTATATTTTAGCTGTTTTAATTTTAGCGACATTTTTATTATTAAAGTGTCGTTATTTTTTATGGTTAATAATTATTTTATTAGCTATTATTCGTTTTTATTATTTTATTCAACCAGAAGTCAAGACAGCTAATAATTTTGCTTATGGAGAATTTTATACTTTTGAAGCCGTGATTAAAGATACTGATAAAAAGTTAGATGGCTGGCAATTGGTAGTTCAGCCGGAAAATTTAGAAAATTTTAATAATCAGATTATTGTTTACGCGCCATTGTATCCCACCTATACTCACGGTGATCTTTTAGAAATCAGCTGTAAGGTGTATCAGCCAGAAGAGATTATTGATGACCAGGGAAACAAATTTGCTTATAATAAATATTTAGCTAAAGATAGAATTTTGGCTACTTGTTTTCGACCAAGAATAAAATTAATTGAAAATAAAGGTCAGGGATTATTCAAAGCTAAAGAATATTTTTTAAAAAATTTAAATAATTATTTAGTCGAGCCGGCTTCTTCTTTATCTAAGGCAATTATTTTGGCCAGCCGTAGGGAAATACCAGCTGATTTACGGGAGATCTTTGCTAAAGTTGGCTTAAGTCATGTGATTGCTATTTCGGGTTTACATATTGCTATAATTGTCTGGCTGTTGCAGTCTGTTTTAAGCGCTCTGGGCTTATCACGGAAAATAATATTTTATTTTCTAATTATTATTTTGTTAATTTATTTGTATTTACTTGGTTTCCCCAGTTCAGCAGTCAGGGCCAGTTTAATGGTTATTATGGTTTTGTTAGGACCGTTTTTAGGACGACAAACCACTTCGGTTTTTAGTTTGCTTTTGGCGGCAGATATTTTTATTTTGCTTAATCCTTATGTTTTGATTTACGATATTGGTTTTCAATTATCATTTTTAGCGGTTTTAGGATTATTATTTTATGTTAAATTTTTTAACCAAACTTTAAAAATAGCGCCAGTCAAATGGAAAATCAGAGAGGTTTTAGCAGTTACTTTATCAGCCCAAATATTTACTTGGCCTTTGATTGTTTTTCATTTTAATATTTTTTCTCTGATTGCTCCGGTGGCTAATTTTTTGATTTTGCCGCTTTTGCCATTGATTTTAGTGTTAAGTTTGGCTTTAGCTATTTTTGGCTGGCTGCCTTTGTTAGCTAATATTATTGCTTGGTCTTTATTTATGCTATTAAAAATTATGACTGAAATTGCCCAAAGATTATCGCAGCTGCCTTTAGCATACTGGCAGATTAATAATTTTTCTTTAACTTATTTATTTTTGAGTTTATTTTTAATGATAATTATTACTATGATTTTAAAGCCACATCAATATGAATAAATTAAAAATAATTATTGGCGTTATTTTATTGTTACTAATTTTATTTTTTAGTTTAAATAAAAATAATAATAATTTAATGGTTAGTTTTTTAGATATTGGTCAGGGCGATGCTATTTTAATTCAAGCACCAACTGGGCAAAATATTTTAATTGATGGCGGTGCCGATAATAAATTATTATCAGAAATAGCTAAAAATCTTCCTTGGTGGGAAAGAAAAATTGATTATCTGATTATTTCTCATTATCACGCCGATCATATTATGGGATTAATGGAATTATTAAATAAATATGAAGTGGAGCATATTTTAACTACTGGTCATCAGCCGACAGATGATTTTCTTTATCAAATTTGGATTGATGCTTTGACGGCGCACAATTTAAGAGAGACTATTGTTCAGCCAGGCGAAAAATTTATTTTAAATAATAATTTATCTTGGCAGGTATTATTGGCTGATGGTTATCACGAAGATTATAATGAGAATTCTTTGGTCATGAGATTAAGTTTTGGGAGGATAGATTATTTGTTCATGGGCGATTTGCCCAGCACTCAAGAATCAAAACTACTTCAGAGCCCATTTATTTTGGAATCAGAGATTTTTAAAGTTGGCCATCATGGCAGTCAATATTCTTCCGGTCAGGATTTTTTGGCGGCTGTTAGTCCTGAGTTGTGTATAATTCAGTCTGGTCAGGGAAATAAATTTGGTCACCCTCATCAGGAGGCCTTAGATCGTCTGCGTACTATTGGCTGTCAAATCGAGCAAAATCAGTTTAGGGGGACTATTAATATTATCAGTGATGGTCAGAATTGGCTGATCAGGTAATTTTAGCTTGATTTCTGCTAATTCTTATTATATAATAGAAACATTAAATCATTAAATAAAGTATCGTATGGCAAAAGATAAATTAAGGATTTTACTTATTGAGGACGAAGAAATGTTGGCTAATATGTATGAAATTAAGTTCAAAAATGAAGGGTTTGAACTAACCAAAGCCCTGGATGGTGCCAAAGGATTGGAATTGAGTAAGACTATTAAGCCGGATTTTATTTTGTTGGATATTATTATGCCTAAAATGGACGGCTTTTCTGTTTTAAAAGCTCTTAAAGACGATCCTCAGACTAAAGATGTGCCGGTAATGCTTTTGACAAATCTTGGCCAGGAAGAGGACGTCAAAAAAGGTAAAGAACTGGGGGCGGTTGGTTATTTAGTCAAGGCCAATATTACGCCAGCCGAGGTAGTGAGTAAGGTAAAGGAAGAGCTTGTTAAGTTAAAATAATTTTTTCTTAATATAATTTATTTGATTAATTATTGATGCTTGTTTGAGCGTCAGTCTTTCCTCACCGCTATTTGGTGGGGATAGGTTTAGATAATAGATAAACTGTATGAATTTTAAAAACGAAAAAACTTTTGTTATGATTAAGCCGGATGGAGTTAAGAAGGGCTTAATCGGTGAAATTATTCGCCGTTTTGAACAGCGAGATTTGAAAGTAGTGGGCTTGGAAATGTTTCAGCCATCTAAAGAAGATATTGATCAGCATTATCCTAAAGATGAAGCTTGGATTAGTCGTCTAGGACAGAAAACTTTAGGCACTTATAAAAAATATAATATTGATTCTAAAAAAGAGTTGGGGACTGATAATGATTTGGAGATTGGTACCATGGTGCGTGGTTGGCTGATTGAGTATATGACTTCTGCCCCTCTGGTACGCATGGTGGTCGAAGGCATTCATGCGGTTGATATGGTTCGTAAAATCTGCGGTGTGACTATACCTTCTTTAGCTGATATGGGAACTTTACGCGGTGATTATTCAGCTGATTCTCCGGCCGTAGCCAATACAGAAAAAAGAGCAGTGATGAATCTAGTCCATGCTTCAGAAACACCCGAAGAAGCCCAGCATGAGATTAAGCACTGGTTTGGCACTAGAAAAGTCATTTTTAATTATAAACGTTTTGTTGATTAAAACACCCCTTCTAACCCGGCATATGCCGAGTTTTTCGCTCCCTAATTTAGGGGGAGATGTCTAAGAAGGGCTATTATTAATTTGCGCGTCTTTGGCAGTATGCTATAATACAAATGTAGTTCTTTATTTTCGGGCCAATAAGCAATTCTATAAAATTGTAGTATAGGGAATTCTATATTAATTAAAACCGTGGTTTTAATTTGCGGAATCCCACCTGTTTCACAGGGGTTAGCTTCGGTCTGAATAGAAGGGCTATCGGTCGTCTTAATTATTAATTAAAAATGAATGGTACACAGAGATGGCTAGCAAAAAGGCGTTTTATTAGTTTCATACGGTAAAAACGTCTTTTTGTTTTTTAAGCAAATAAAAAATCATCTTTTGAATTCTGAGATGATTTTTTGATTTTTATATTGTTCGGTTCTTTTTTAGTTTATTGATAGTTTTGATACAAGAAGTACAGACAAGTATTTTCTTGCCGTTCAGTTTTTTAGTTTGCAAGTTGATGCTCATCATTCTTTTACTAGCCACCTTGGAATGACTGCGCTGGTTGCCAGTTATTGCTCCTCGTCTGCATAGATCGCATATTCTAGCCATATCTTTCTTGATTAATTATTTTGTAGGGGGTAGTTGCTTTTTTGTTTAATTAAGTTATAATGATTTTATATAACATTGCATAATATTAGCATAAAAAAATAATTTTGTAAAGTATGCTTTTAAATCTTTTATTTCAAACTCCTCAGATGTTTTTGGTCATCATTCTGGCCATTGTTTATGCACTGACGATCCATGAGTTTGCTCATGCCGCCGCAGCCACTTATTTAGGAGATAATACGGCTAAGTATAGCGGCCGGTTGACTTTTAACCCTTTGGCACATTTAGAATTTTTCGGTACCTTGATGCTTTTGTTAGCTGGTTTTGGTTGGGGTAGGCCAGTGCCGGTTAATGTTTATAATCTCAAATGGCGTCGTTTTGGAGAGTTGGCAGTTTCCTTAGCTGGCCCCTTGTCCAATTTTATTAGTGTTTTCTTTTTTATAATTATTTTTAGATTTTTAGATCCTATCCTACCTTATGACAATTTACTCTTTGTTTTTTTAGCTCAGCTTATTTTGATTAATTTAATTTTAGGTATTTTTAATTTAATACCAATTCCGCCGCTGGATGGCTCCAAAGTATTGTTTGCTCTGCTGCCAGACCACCTTAGTGATTTTAAAAGGAGATTGTCTATTAATGGGCCTTGGATATTATTGATTTTATTGATTATGGATAATTTGCTTGGTTTTAATATTTTTGGGCATATTTTTGACTTTTTTATTCGATTTATAAATTTATTTTTGTAGATTATTTCTTATTCTCACTTCCCTGCGCATAAAAATGCAGGGGGAGTTTTTTATTTGACAATTTTTTTGAGAATATTAAGATATAAGAAAAGCACATTAAAACTTCAGAGTAAGGGAGAGAATTATGAAAGGCACTTATGGTAATTTAAAGCTGATTAGCGGAACCAGCCATCCTGATTTATCTAATCGCATTGCCAGCAGTTTAGGCATACCTTTGATTGATTTGGCTCTTGGAAAATTTCCGGACGGGGAAATTCATACCGTAGTTAAGGAGAATGTGAGAGGAGATGATGTTTTTGTCTTACAAAGTCTGCACTCTCGTGGTCCACACAGCATGATTGAAGAGGTAGAATTTTTAGTTGATTGCTTGAGAGATTCGGCCGGCCGGATTACAGGAGTTATTCCTTGGTTGGGATACTCCAAACAAGACAGAAGAACTATACCAAGAGAAAGTCGTAGTCTGAAAGTTATTGCTAAGCGACTTTCGCAATGCGGTTTAAACAGAGTTTTGTTATTTGACCTACACAATTCAGCCACGGCCGGTTTTTTTGACATACCAACCGATCACGTTTATTTAATGCGATTGCTAATCGAGCGTTTTAAAGCAATGAACATTGACGGCCAGGTAGTGATTGGCAGCCCTGATGTGGGGTCTTCTAAGAGGGCGGATGCTGTATCAAGCTTGACCGGCATTTCTGATATTTGTTTGGTTCGGAAAATTACTAACCATCAAACTAAAACAGTAGATATATCTAAGAGCCAGGTCTTGGGCGATGTCAAAGGTAAGATTGTTTGTTTCTTTGATGATTTATTGCAATCATCTACGACTCTTACTATTGCCGCTGAGATTGTCAAAGACAAAGGCGCCGAGCAAGTAATCTGTTTTGCGGTGCATCCAGATTTTACCCCGGTTGTAGGTGATAAGTCGTCTGCTTTTGATCGTATTAATAATTCGGCAATTGATCGAGTTATTGTCGTAGACACTATCCCGCATGATAGGAATAATGGCTGGTCGGATAAAATTGAAGTCATTGATCCGTCTTCATTTATTGCTACTTGCATTAGTTCATTGCACAATGACGAGCCGTTGAGCCCGCACTTTTTAACCTACTAGACCCAAGTTTATCTGCCGGACTTGACAAATTTTTTAGATAGTATATAGTAGACAATACTGTAAAGTCCTTTGATTTTACCTGAATAATCCTCATGAGGAATCATAAAGCGCTAAAGCCTTAACGGCTTAAGGTTATAACCATGTTATATCACGTAAATAATACCCTGGAACGCAAGTTCTAGGGTATTTCTTTAAAATGAAAAGAATAGCTCAACCCTGAACTGGAGCGTTAGCGACTGGTTTAAGGTTGACGGTTGTATTTTTTTATGTTATTTTATTGAGGACTTAGTTGGCTAATAGCATATAGCTAATAGCCAATAATTAATTTAGATATATCTTTGCAGTTTATTAAATAAGTTGCCATAAGCCATCAGCCATAGGCTATATGTAAACATATGCCAACAGTTAACCAATTATTAAGAAAAGCAAGAAAAAAACCAAAAGCTAAAAGCAGTACGCCTGCCTTAAAGACGGTTTTGAATAATTTGAGGAGAAGGAAGAGAGACCTGCCGAAAGGAGCTCCTTTTAAAAGAGGTGTTTGTTTAAAAGTGACTACTGCTACTCCTAAAAAACCGAACTCTGCTTTGCGTAAAATTGCCAGAGTGCGTCTTTCTAATGGTATGGAAGTAACGGCTTATATTCCAGGGGAGGGGCATAATTTGCAGGAACATAGCATTGTTTTGATTCGCGGAGGCAGAGTAAAGGATCTCCCGGGTGTCCGTTATCATATTGTGCGCGGTGTTTATGACACTCAAGGTGTATCTAGTCGCAAACAAGGGCGCTCTTTATATGGCACTAAAAGAGAAAAGAAAGCTAGTAAATAATTTTAAATATGAGAGGTAAACCAGTTACAAAAAGACAAGTGACCCCAGACCCTAAATTTAATCGGGTTGATATTGCTAAATTTATCAATAAGATTATGCGTCGAGGCAAAAAAACGGTGGCTCAAAGTATTGTCTATAATGCTTTTGAATATATTTCTAATAAAACCAAACAGGACCCCATTAGTATTTACGACGCCGCTATGCGTAATGTTTCTCCAAATTTGGAAGTTAAAGGTAAGAGAATCGGCGGCTCTAATTATCAGGTGCCGATTGTAGTGATTGGAGACAGAAAATTAACTTTAGCTCATCGTTGGCTTATTAAGGCCGCTCAATCCCGAAAAGGTGCAGCTATGAGTGCGCGTTTAGGTGAGGAATTAATTGCTGCCGCCAAAGGTGAAGGTGAAGCTATGAAGAAGAGAGAAGATATTCAAAGAATGGCAGAATCTAATAAAGCTTTTGCTCATTTTGCTTAAATTTTTAATTTTAACTTTAAACTAACCTTATGGGGAGACAGTATCCTTTAGAAAGAATTAGAAATATTGGAATCATCGCTCATATTGATGCAGGGAAAACTACCGTAACCGAGCGAATTCTTTTTTATACTGGTAAAAAACATAAAATTGGTGAAGTTCACGAAGGACAGGCCGAAATGGATTGGATGGTTCAAGAGAAAGAAAGAGGTATTACTATTACTTCAGCGGCCACTACTTGTTTTTGGCCTTTACCAGATTGGTTGGCCGGTGAAAATGCTAACATTAATATTATTGATACTCCCGGTCATGTTGACTTTACTGTAGAAGTAGAGCGTTCATTGCGTGTTTTGGACGGCGGAGTCATTGTTTTTGATGGTGTGGCTGGTGTTGAGCCGCAATCAGAAACAGTTTGGCGGCAAGCTGATAAATACAAAGTGCCGCGTTTGGCTTTTGTTAACAAGATGGATCGCATGGGTGCTGATTTTTATTTTGATTTAAAAACTATTGATGAAAGATTGACCAAAAACGCTCATCCGATGCAATTGCCGATTGGTGCAGCCGAAACCTTTGCGGGTATTATTAATTTATTAGAGAGAGAAGCTTGGTATTATTTGGATGAAGAAGGTAAGCAATTTGAGAAAAGAGATATTCCAGATGATCTAAAAGATAAAGTAGAGGAATATCGCGGTAAGTTGATCGAAGCTATTGTTGAGCATGATGAAATTTTGATGGAGAAATATCTAAATGGTGAAGAACCAGATATTATTGATTTGAAAAAAGTTTTGCGTCAGGCCGTTATTCATAATAAAATTGTGCCAGTATTTTGTGGTTCCGCTTTAAAAAATAAAGGGGTGCAGTTTTTGTTAGACGCTATTACTGCTTATTTGCCATCGCCTTTAGATGTGCCGGCTATGGAAGGAACCAAGCCGGATGATGAGGAAACTAAAGTTATTGTTAAGCCGGATGATAATGAACCATTCACAGCTTTGGCTTTTAAAGTGGCTAGCGATCCTTATGTTGGTAAGTTGACTTTTATTAGAGTTTATTCCGGCATTTTGAAATCTGGTTCTTATGTTTATAATGTTAATAAGGATAAAAGAGAAAGAATCGGTCGTATTTTGCGGATGCACGCTAACGCTCGGGAAGAAGTTGAGGAAATCAATACTGGAGACATTGTGGCTGTAGTTGGTCTTAAAGATACCAGCACGGGGCACACTTTAGCGGCTAGTGAAGATCAGGTAGTTTTGGAAAGCATGCAGTTTCCAGAACCAGTTATTTTTGTAGCCGTAGAGCCAAAGACTAAAGCTGATCAGGAAAAAATGGGCATGGCTTTGTCTAAATTAACAGAAGAAGATCCTACCTTTACGGTGCGTAGCGATGAAGAAACTAACCAGATAATTATTGGCGGTATGGGCGAGTTGCATTTGGATATTATTGTTGATCGCATGAAACGTGAGTTCTCAGTGGAAGCTAATGTCGGCGCTCCTCAGGTGGCTTATAAAGAAACTATTACTGCTATTGCGGAAGCTGAAGGAAAATATATCAAGCAATCAGGTGGTCGGGGACAATACGGTCATTGTTGGCTGCGTGTTGAACCCTTAGTCAGAGGCACAGGTTTTGAGTTTAGTGATGAAATTAAAGGTGGTATTATTCCCAAAGAATATATTCCAGCTATTGAAAAAGGCGTTAAAGAAACGCTAGATAATGGTGTTTTAGCCGGCTATAAAATAGAGGATGTTAAGGCAATAGTCTATGACGGTTCTTATCATGATGTTGATTCTTCGGAAGCCGCCTTTAAAGTAGCTGGCTCCATGGCTTTTAAAGAGGCCTTTAGAAGAGCTCAGCCAGTTATTTTAGAACCGATTATGTCTATAGAGGCAGTGACCCCGGAACAATATATGGGTGACGTCATTGGTGATTTGAATTCCAAGAGGGGACAGGTTTCTGAAATGACTGATCGGGCTGGGGTTAAAGTTATTCATGCTGATGTGCCATTGTCAGAGATGTTTGGTTATGCCACTGCTTTACGTTCAATGACGCAAGGCAGGGCCAGTTATAGCATGGAGTTCAGTCGCTATCAGGAGGTACCGAAAAATATTGCTGAAGAAATTATTAAGAAAAATTAATTTCCATTTTTTCTCCCCCTGTCAAGGGGGAGTGAGAAGGGATTTAGATAACCAAAAAACTGCTTCAGAGGAAGCAGCTTTTTGGTTTATCCCAGCTGAATTTATTAACATCAGTTAATAAACTCGGATAGGAGCATGAGTATGTACTCATGCTGTAGGATTTATATAAAATCTTTTATAAAGTAACTTTATATGAAAATATAATTTATATAAAACCCCCCGAAAATTCGTTGGCAATGAGCGGATCTGCCCCGCTATGGATCGCTAGAGATCCATGACAAAGGTTCCTTCGCAGGCCTTTGACACAGCCTTGTCCCCTCTCAGGGCTGCCATTGCCAAATTTTTCCTTTACAAAGGACTGATCTGGAGGCGAGTTGTTTAACTTTATTCGCTAAGCGAATTATTAAACTGAATTAATTTCCCTGAAAACATAGAGCCAAGACCCTATACAATCAGTTCTATAATTCATTCTCTACCCCTCCATATCAGCGCTTTATAAATTAACTGGGTTTAAACTGGGTTTTTAGGTGCTTTTCATTTAATATCGTAGTATATCATATATTAAATGTTTTGTCAAGAGCTTTTGGGATATCTGGAATATAAATGTTTAGCTGGTTTTTTATTTAATAAATAAGTATAGCATATTTTTAAAATCTTGTCAAGGGGAATAAATAACCTTATTTAAAAGGGCATTTTAAAAAACGAAAAAGGTCCCGGATAAATTGTCTATCCAGGGCCCTTAAATTTTTTTTATTCGCATTTAGCCAGTATGGCTTTTTCTAGCCAAAATGGCAGATTTTTGAAAAAAATACTTACGGAAATGTTTTCAAATTCTTGCGAATTAGCCATATCAACTATTAATTGATCTAACTTGTCGCGATTTTCCTCCGGCCATTTAGGAGATAATAGCGAAATTCTTTGCCCTAATCTATCATCTTGATCTTTTGCAGCTTCTGTTTTTTTAGTGTTACCTTGCCACAAATGTATTATTTTTTCAGTTGTGGCTTTTAGTCGAGTAAAATCTCCCTTCTCGCCCTCTTTGTTCGGATATAATTGGTATAAGATGAAAAGATCGTTATCCGGACAATCATTAAATAGAATAATGATAGCATCGTAATTATAATTTTGGTATTGAAAATGAATTACGGTTGAAGTAGTGATCGATGTTGGAATTTGAATTTCAGCATATTTTTCTGGGGTGACAAGTATATCTGTCGCCATGGCTATACTGTTGATTAATAGCATAACTGATAAAACAATGATAATTTTTTTCATTGTTTAGCTCCTTTGAAAAGGTTTTTTCAATTTACGATTAATTAGAGTAAAATAACATATTTTGAATGATATGTCAACAGAAATTAAAAATTTGACAAAAGCTGATTTTTTTACTAATATACCAGCACTTTAAGACAAAAATATGGTTAACTACAAAAAGCTAGATCAAGTCTTTGACTTAGTCTCTAAAACCAATGATAAAGTTATTGTGGTTTCTGAGAATCACGACCCTTATGTTTTAATGGGACTTAAGGAATATGAGGCCTTACTAAAGGGTTTTGCACCAATTAATGACTTAACGGAAGAGCAATTATTGGAGAAGATTAATCGTGACATTGCCATCTGGAAATCTTCCCAGAATGATCTGGAGGGATATGATTTAGAGGATTTTAAAGTGGAAAGTTTAAAGAAGAAAGAAAAAGTAGAAGTAAAAGATAAAGCTCCTGAAAATAATTTAGGAGCTGATAAGAAAGCTGATGTTAATACAGCCACAGTTGATGAAGATGATAAGTATTATATTGAACCGCTTGATTAATAATATTTTGGCTAATATTAGTTAAAATATAATTAATTTGATAAGTAGCTTAACAAATACTTGTCAAAATTATAAATCCATGCTATAATCCTTTGTGTTTTATAAGATTAATAAAAAATAATTAAACCACGATAGTTGGGTTACAAAGTCCTGTTTATTGGGACGCTATCAAAGGAGAAACATAAAAATGGCAGAAGTTTTTAAAAGAGAAAAACCTCACATCAATGTTGGAACCATTGGTCATGTTGATCATGGCAAAACCACTTTGACGGCGGCTATCTTAAAGGTATTAGTAGCTGAAGGAAAAATTGCTCAACAAAAAGGTGTTGATCAGATTGATAATGCTCCAGAAGAAAGAGAGCGCGGCATTACTATTGCTACCGCTCATGTGGAATATGAGAGCGACAAAAGACATTACGCTCATGTAGACTGTCCGGGTCACGCTGACTATGTTAAAAATATGATTACTGGTGCTGCCCAGATGGATGGCGCTATTTTAGTCGTTTCAGCCGCTGATGGTCCAATGCCACAGACCAGAGAACATATTTTATTGGCTCGTCAAGTTGGCGTTCCTTATCTTATTGTTTTCTTAAATAAAATGGATCAGGTAGACGATCCTGAATTAGTTGATTTAGTGGAAGAGGAAATCAGAGACTTATTAAAGAAATATGAATTTCCGGGAGATGAAGTGCCAATTATCAGAGGATCGGCTTTAAAAGCTTTGGAAAATCCAACCGGCGATGACGCCAAACCAATTGATGAATTAATTAAGGCATTAGATGAATATATTCCAGAACCAAAACGTGATACTGAACAGCCATTCTTAATGCCAATCGAGGATATCTTTTCCATTGAAGGCCGAGGCACAGTAGTTACCGGTCGTATTGAAAGAGGTATTGTTAAATTAAATGAAGAAGTGGAAATGGTTGGTTTGAAGGATACCACTAAGACCGTCGTCACTGGCATTGAAATGTTTAATAAACAATTAGACGAAGGTCGTGCTGGTGATAATGCTGGTCTTTTATTAAGAGGTACCAAAAAAGACGATGTGGAACGCGGTCAGGTTTTAGCCAAACCGGGTACTATTACTCCTCACACCGAATTTGAAGCAGAAGTATATATTTTAAGTAAAGAGGAAGGCGGACGACATACTCCATTCTTTAAAGGTTATAAACCACAGTTTTATATTAGAACCACTGATGTAACTGGCGAAATTGAATTACCAGAAGGAACAGAGATGATCATGCCTGGCGATACGGTTAATCTAAAGATTAAATTGATTGTGCCGGTAGCTTTAGAAGAAAAATCAAGATTTGCTATTCGCGAAGGCGGTCGTACAGTCGGCGCTGGTGTAGTCACTAAGATTATTAAATAAATATTTTCCCCGCTTGCCCGTTTGGGCGGCGGGGTTAAATATAAATTAATTAAGTAAATTAATAATTAGATTTCAAGCTCCATGCAAGCAAAAGAAGAAACTCAGTCCAGAATCAGGATTAAGATCAGGGCTTATGATCATAAGATAATTGATCAATCCACCAAGACAATCATTGAAACAGTCCAACGTACTGATGCTAAAGTCATTGGTCCTATTCCTTTACCAACTGATAAGAAGAAGTTTACTGTTTTACGATCAACATTTGTTCATAAAAATGCCCGTGATCAATATGAGATGAGGGTCCACAAAAGGATGCTTGATATTATTAATCCTACTTCTCAGACAGTTGACGCTTTGATGAATTTAAATTTACCAGCTGGAGTGGATGTAGAAATTAAAATGTAGATTTCAGCTAGAAGCTAGCAGATAAGCTGCTTTTGGCGGAATAAATTATAAGAATATTTTATTTATTTATATAACCCTTTAGCGAGGAAGTGTGTAAGTAGATAATCTATTTTAAGGAAAAGATTGCTAAATTATAATTCATAATTAAACTATTAATGAACTAGTATGCTAGTAGTCGCGATTTTGTCCTTAAAATTTTTGAGAGCAAAATTGCGATTTTTAAATAGTTGATAGTAGATAGTTAATATATGGCCAAGTTTATTTTAGGCGTAAAACTGAATATGACCCAGAAGTTTCTAGAAAACGGATTAGTTGTTCCAGTGACCGTTGTTAAAGCTGGTCCTTGTACAGTAACTCAAGTAAAAGGAAAAAAAGATGGCTATCAAGCCGTGCAGATTGGTTTTGGTCAGAAAAGTAAATTAAGTAAATCTTTGCAGGGACATTTGAAAGGATTAAGTAATTTTAGATATGTGCGTGAATTTAGAGTTACTTCTACTGATAATATAAAACGTGGTCAGATTTTTGATGTTACCAGTTTTAAACCAGGTGATAAATTGAAAGTAGCAGCTATAGCTAAAGGCAAAGGTTTTCAAGGTGTGGTTAGAAGACATGGTTTTCACGGATCGCCAGCTACTCATGGTCATAAAGATCAATTAAGGATGCCTGGTTCAATCGGCGCTACTGATGCAGCTAGAGTTTTTAAAGGCACTAGAATGGCTGGTCGTATGGGAGGACAAAAAGTCACTTTGAGTAATTTAGAATTGATTGAAGCAGATGAAAAAAATCATTTATTATATATCAAGGGGGCAGTGGCTGGTGCTAGAAATACTTTAGTTAGTATTATAACTGATGGTGATTTACAGTTTATTGATCCTGCTAATACTGAAGCTAAGTTGGAGGATAAAAAAGAAATAAAAAATACCGATGAGGATGAGAAGGATGCTAAGCAGTCAGTAGAGAAAACAGAAAAAGTATCAGAAGAAAATAAAGAAGAGAAAGATAAAAAAGAAGAGCAGACTAAATAATATGGCAGAGATTAAGATAAAATTATATAATTTTCAGGGTCAGGAATTAGGAGAAGAAGTTTTAGATCCTAAGTTATTTGGAATTTCGGTTAAGCCAGAAGTGGTACATAATGTCGTGGTGGCCCAACAAGCTAATGCTAGAAAGCCCATTGCTCATACTAAAGGCCGAGCAGATGTGCGAGGTGGTGGCCGTAAGCCGTGGCGACAGAAGGGCACTGGACGAGCCCGTCATGGATCCATTCGTTCTCCTTTGTGGGTTGGTGGTGGAGTGACTTTTGGACCAACTGCGGAACGTAATTTTTCAATTAAAATTAATAAAAAAATTAAATCCCAAGCTTTAAAGATGGTCTTAAGTGACAAGGTAACTAATAAAAATTTGATTTTATTTGATACATATAATTTACCGGCTGCTAAGACTAAAATTTTAAAGCAAACATTAGATAAATTAAAAATAGGCGACCAGAAAGTTTTGATTGTTACTAAGGGCGCCAAAGATAGTATAGTTTTAGCCGCTCGTAATTTATCTAAAATCAAGACGATTGGTTATAACAGTCTTAATGTAGTTGATTTATTAAAGAGCAGATACTTAGTGATTAATAAAGAATTAGTTAAAAAACTTCAAGAATTTTATTTATAAATATATGGGTATTTTTAGCCGAAAAATTAAAGAAGAAAAAAAGAAGGATCAGTCAGCCGTACCCGTTGTTTTGAAGGCGAAAAAAGAAGAAAAAAGGAAGGACACAAAACAATCCCTCCCTCCAGTAGTTCAGCCAAGTAAACCAGTTAAAACCGTTAAGGCATACCGAGTTTTATTAAAGCCGATTATTTCAGAAAAAGCCACTATTGGGGTTTCTCTAAACAAGTATGTTTTTGAGGTTTCTCCCCGAGCCAATAAAGTTGAAGTCAAAAAGGCCATAGAAGAGTTATATGGTGTTGTCCCCCAGGCAGTAAATATTATTAACAAAGAAGGGGAGAGAGTTCGTTTTGGTCGTTATCTCGGTTCTACAAAAAATAGGAAGAAAGCTATTGTCACCTTGAAAAAAGGGGAAACAATTAAATTATATGAAGGTATTTAATAAAGATTATGCCGGTTAAAGTATACAAACCAACTACACCAGCTCGTCGCCAGACCAGTGTGGTAGTCAACAAAAATCTGAGCAAAAAGCGTCCAGTTAAATCTTTAGTTGTAATTAAAAAGAAAAAAGCTGGTCGCAACAACAAAGGACGTATTACGGTTCGTCATCAAGGTGGTGGAGCTAAAAGATTTATCCGGTTGATTGATTTTAAAAGAGATAAATTCGATATTGCCGCCAAAGTGGAATCTTTAGAATACGATCCCAATCGTAATACTAACATTGCTTTGGTTTTATATGCAGATGGCGAACGTCAATATATTTTGGCGCCGGAGCGTTTAAAGGTTGGCGATAAGATTATGTCATCTCAAAAGAAAATCAGTATTAAAATCGGTAATTGTTTATGTCTGAAAAATATTCCGACCGGCACTACTGTTTATAATGTTGAGATGTCACCGGGCAAAGGTGGACAACTAGCTCGTTCAGCTGGAAGCGGCTTAGTTTTAATGGCTTTGGACAATGGTCAAGCTCAATTAAAAATGCCTAGCGGCGAAATTAGAGCAGTGCCTGATCAATGTTTAGCAACCATTGGGTTGCCAAGTAATATTGAGTTTAGAAACATTCGTTGGGGTAAAGCTGGCCGGAAGAGACATTTAGGAATTCGGCCGACTGTCCGTGGTAAGGTAATGAATCCAGTTGATCATCCTCATGGTGGAGGCGAAGGTAGCAATCCAATTGGTATGAAACATCCTAAAACTTATAAAGGTAAACCGGCCTATGGTGTTAAGACTCGTCGAAAAAATAAAGCTTCAAATAAATTTATTATAAAATCACGAAAGAAGAGTAGAAAGTAGAAAACAAGGAATAAACAATATTGTATACTTTCAACTTTTAACTAAAATTATTATGTCAAGAAGTTTAAAAAAAGGTCCATATACTGATCCGAAATTACTGAAAAAAATAAGTAATATTCGACAAGAGGACGGCAAGGTGATTAAAACCTGGGCAAGATCTTCAACAATTACACCGGAAATGGTTGGTTTTACTTTTGGAGTACATAATGGTAAGGATCATATTAATGTTCATGTGGTAGAAAATATGGTTGGCCATCGCTTAGGTGAATTTTCGCCAACTAGAAAATTTATCAGTCACGGCGGTAAGATGGCTAAGAGTCAAGATAAGGGCAAAAAATAATTATGATTGAAGTTAAAGCAAAATTAAAAAATGTTAGAATTTCAGCCAAGAAATTAAGATTGGTAGCTGATGCTATCCGGGGTTTGGAAGTAGTCCAAGTTTTAGATAGATTGCAGGTCATTTTTAAGAAATCTTCACCAATCATCAGCAAATTATTGCAGTCAGCCGTTGCTAATGCTCTTGATAAATATAATATTAGAAAAGAAGATTTATTAGTTAAAAAAATTATAGTTAATGAGAGTAAAGCACTAAAGCGTTGGCGACCAGTTGCTTTTGGCAGGGCTCATCCTTTTAAAAAGCACTCGGCCCACATTGAGATTGTTTTAGGAATTAAAGAAGGAGTTCGGGTAACAAGTAAAGAAAAGAAAAAGGAAGAGATTGAAACGGTTGATTTGACGGAAGCTAAAAAGAGAGCTAAAGATAAGAAAGGTAAGGATGATTTGAAGGATAAAGTTAAAGATAATAAAATAGATAAAAAACCAGTCGGGCCTCAAGAAGGCAAAAGAAAAGACAGCGCTAGAGTCAAGAAGGGTTAATAATATGGGTAAAAAAGTAAATCCAATAATATTTCGCATCGGTTTAAGTGAGAGATGGAGATCTCGCTGGTTTTCTAATCATGATTTTGCTGCATTTTTAGAGCAAGATGTTTCTATTAGAAAGTCTCTAAGAAAAGACTTAAGAGAAGCTGGTTTAGATAAGATAGAGATAGAGAGAAGTCGAGGAGAAATCATTATTAATATTACAGCCGCTAAACCGGGTTTGATTATTGGTCGTGGTGGCAGTGGCATTGAAGATTTAAAGAAGAAAATTAGGAGTAAATTTTTAGATAAAGAAACAAAATTAAATGTTAATATCACTGAAGTTTCTGTGCCTCATCTGTCAGCTAGTGTGATTGTGGAAAGCATACGAGAGGATTTAGAGCGTCGTATACCTTTTCGTCGGGTAATGAAACAGAATATTGATAAGGTGATTAAAGCTGGTGCTCAGGGCGTGAAGATTATTGTTGCCGGTCGGTTGAATGGTGTAGATATTGCTCGCACAGAAAAATTAGTTCAGGGTAAGGTTCCTTTACAAACTTTGCGTTCCGATATTGATTATAGTCGTGGTGTCGCGCAGACAATTTATGGTATGATTGGTATTAAAGTCTGGATTTATAAAGGTGAATATTTTGACAAAAAAGCCAAAGAGAAATCAGATATTAAGAGGCCTACAAAAACAGTCAGGTTGTTTTCCAAAGGTCAAGCAAAGATACAGGATTTAGGTGAAAATAGTAAGACAAAAAATAAGACAAAATAAATATATTTGTAAGATAATATGTTAGCACCCAAGAAAGTAAAACATAGAAAATGGCAACGAGGGGATAAAATCAGAGGCAAAGCTAGCCGTATGACTAAGCTTAGTTTTGGTGATTATGGTTTAAAAAGTTTAAATGCTGGTTGGATTACCGCTAGACAGATTGAATCAGCTCGTCGAACCATTGTGGGACATATTCAAAGAATCGGCGATGTTTATATTCGTCTTTTTCCTGACAAACCAATTACTGCCAAAGGTAATGAAATGCCGATGGGTAAAGGTAAGGGCGCAGTTGATCATTACGTTGCCCCTGTTAAACCAGGGACCATTATGTTTGAGATGAAAGGTGTTGAAGAAAAAGTTGCCAAAAGGGCTTTGCAGTTGGCTGGCTATAAATTACCGGTCAAGACTAAGTTTATTACAAAAAAATTAGTATAGTTTTATGGATATTAAAGAAATTGTAAAATTGGATATTGATAAGTTAAATGAGAAATTGACTGAATTGAGAAATAAGGCCAGAGAGCTTAGATTTAGTATTGCTAATAATCAGTTAAAGAACGTGAGGGAACTAAGGGTTGTTAAAAAAGATATTGCCAAGATTTTGATGATTTTAAATCAGCAGAGAATTTCGCGAAAAAAGATTGAACAAAAAGTTGCCCCAGTTCAAAAAGCAGACAATAAATAAAATAATCAGAAATTATGAAAGAGCAGACAATTAAAAGAGTAGCCAATAAAAGAAAGTTAGAAGGGGAGGTAGTTAATGATAAAATGGACAAGACTGTAGTTGTTCAAGTAATTAATATTAAAATTCATTCCAAGTACAATAAACGTTATAAATCATCCAAGAAGTATAAAGCCCATGATGAAAAGAATGAATATAAGGCGGGTGATAAAGTAGTTATTCAACAGTGTCGTCCTTTATCGGCTGACAAAAGATGGAGAGTAGTAAGTAAGTTAAAAAGTAGAAAGCAAAAAGTAGAAAATATATGATTCAACAGAGGTCAATGTTAAAAGTCGCAGATAATTCTGGTGCCAAGCTAGTACAGTGCATCAGAGTTTTAGGTGGTTATAAAAAAAGATATGCTCGCATTGGAGATATTATTACTATTACTGTTAAGTCAGCTCAACCACATGCTCAGGTTAAGAAGGGACAAGTGTTGACGGCGGTTATTGTTCGTCAGAGAAAAGAGACCCGCCGGGCTAATGGTACTTATATTAGGTTTGATGAAAATGCCGTGGTTATTATTGACAAAGCTAATAAAGAGCCAAAGGGTAGTAGAATTTTCGGACCTGTTGCCAGAGAATTAAGAGCTAGAGGATATAATAAAATTATATCCTTAGCCCCAGAAGTATTGTAAAAATTATGAGATACAAGATAAAAATTAATGATCGTGTTTCAATCATTGCCGGAAAAGACAAGGGGAAATCCGGCAAGGTTATTCAGGTTTTACCAGCCATGAACAAGATCGTGGTGGAAGGTATTAATGTTATGTATAAGCATCTTAGATCACCCAAAAGAGGAGAAAAGGGGCAACGGGTGCAATTTAATGGTCCGGTAGCCATTAGTAATATTATGTTAAATTGTCCAAAATGCAACAAAGCCACGCGAGTTGGAATTAAAGAATCAGACCGTCAGGCCAAAACCAGGTTTTGTAAAAAATGTAAAGAACTAATTGATTAGTTGAATAATTTATATAAAAGGTAATAATTTTTAATAGGATGAATAAGTTAGCCGAACAATATAAGGGGAAGATTAGACTCAAACTGAAAGATGAGTTGAAATTGGGTAATATTATGGCCGTGCCTAAAGTGCAAAAGGTAGTTATTAATATTGGTTTTGGTAAACTAGCTCAAGATAAACAATGGGTTGAATTAAGTGGATCTATTTTAGAGAGGATTTCGGGGCAGAAACCGATTTTTACCAAGTCTAAAAAATCAATTTCCAATTTTAAGATTCGTCAGGGCATGGTAATTGGTGCTAAGGTAACCTTACACGGCGCAAGGATGTATGATTTTTTAGATAAATTAGTTAATTCAACTTTACCCAGGTTAAGAGATTTTTACGGTTTAGATTTAAAGAAAGGTTTTGATCATCATGGTAATTACACTTTGGGATTTAAAGAACATATATTTTTTCCGGAAATCAGTATGGATGATGTTGATAAAATTCACGGATTAGAAGTGACAATTGTTACTTCCGCTAAAGACGATAAACAGACATTGACTTTATTAAGGGCTTTTGGTTTTCCTTTTAAGAAAGATAAAAAGTAAAAATATGGCAACAGCAGCACAAGAAGCTAGATCAAAGAAAACACCGAAGTATTCTACCAGAGTCATTCGTAGATGTTGGCGTTGCGGTAAAGATCGCGCCTATATGCGAAAGTTTAACTTATGTCGAATTTGTTTCCGGGAATTAGTGGATAAAGGAGAAATTCCAGGTGTAACTAAATCAAGTTGGTAATTTTATTAAGTAAAAAAATATGACAGACCCTATTGCAGATATGTTAACAAGAATACGTAATGCCGTGGCCGTAAAAAAGCCAGAGGTTATTTTGCCTTTTTCTAAGGTCAAATTTAATGTGGCAAAAATTTTAGAACAAGAAAAATATGTAAGTAAAGTTGAGAAGATAAAAAACGGCAGATTTGATGAAATTAGAATAGTTTTACATTATCAAGAGGGTGAGCCAATTGTCAAACGAATTCAACGCGTTTCCAGACCAGGTCAGAGAATCTATGTTTCCAGTAAAGAAATTCCACGGATATTGGGCGGGTATGGTATTGCTATTATTTCCACTTCTAAAGGAGTGATGACTAATAAGGAAGCGAAAAAACAAAATCTGGGCGGAGAATTAATGTGTGAAGTATGGTAGTAGAGAGTAGAAAGTTAAAAGTAGAAAGTAAGGCATAAAATAGAATAAATAAAATAAAACACTTTTAACTTTATACTTTAAATTTTAAACTAAAATATTATGTCAAGAGTTGGGAAAAAACCTATTATTATACCAAAGGACGTAGAAATTAAAATAACGTCCATGGCTTTAGATAATGATCAAGATTCTAAAGGAAGTCAGCGAATGACAGTGATGGTCAAAGGCGCTAAAGGGTCTTTAGTGGTGGACATACCTAAGGGGATAGAAGTAACTCAGAAGGATGATCAATTAATATTTATCGCCAAAAAATCTGAGGATCAGACTAGTAAGGCCTTGTGGGGGTTAGCTCGATCATTAGTCAATAATGCTGTAGTTGGCGTAACTGATGGTTTTAGTAAAACATTGGAGATTAATGGAGTAGGATACAAGGCAGTCTTAAATGGTAAAAAATTAGTTTTAAATGTTGGCTTTTCTCATCCGGTAGAATATAATATATCTGAAGGCATTACCATAACCGTAGATAAAAATCAGATTACAATAACTGGTATTGATAAACAGTCAGTTGGTCAGACAGCGGCTGAAATTCGTAATATTAAAAAACCAGAGCCGTATAAAGGTAAAGGTATTAAATATATTGATGAAGTGATTCGTCGAAAAGCTGGTAAGGTTGTGAAATCAGAATAAAATAAGATTATGGAGAATTTAAATAAAATTAAAAGAGAAAAGTCTTTACGCAGAAAAAGACGAACCAGAGCGAAGATGATGGGGACAACTAAGAAGCCAAGGGTTTCTGTATTTAGAAGTTTAGTACATATTTCCGCTCAGGCCATTGATGATGTTGCTGGAAAAACGTTAGCTGCTGCTACTGACAAAGCATTAAAAATAACTAAGAAAACCTCTAAATTAGAGATTGCAGCTCAAGTAGGTGAAGCTTTGGGTTTAAAACTTAAAGAAAAAAAGATTATAAATATAATTTTTGATAAAGGAGCTTATAAATACCATGGTAGAGTGAAAGCTTTGGCTGATGGTATTAGAAAAGCCGGAATAAAGTTTTAAAAGAAATGGAAAAAGATAAAAAACAATCAGTTAACGACAAACCGGCTGCTGCTAAAAAGGTAAGCCGTCCATTTGCTCATAAATTTAGGAGTGCTAATAAATTTGGTAGAAGAGCAGATAAACCCGTTGAAGAATTTGAACAGAAAATTGTTGATTTGGCTAGAGTAACTAGGGTAATGGCCGGTGGCAAGAGAATGAAATTCAGAGCTTGTATGGTTATTGGTAATAAAAAAGGTAAAGTTGGTATTGGCTTAGCTAAGGGGGCAGATGTAGCCATGGCTGTTTCTAAAGCAGTAACTCAGGCTAAACGTAATTTAATTGAAGTGCCGATTATTGACGGAACCATACCTCATAAGATAGATGTCAAGCTTAAGGCCTCACGGTTGATGATTAAGCCCGCTAGAAAAGGTAGTGGTATTAAAGCCGGCGGGGTGGTTCGCATTGTTTTAGAGTTATCAGGATTGAAGGATGTGGTGGCTAAAATTTTAGGCGCTAATAATAAAATTAATAATGCCGCTGCCACCATTAAAGCTTTACAGTCTTTTGTTTCTAGTAATAATTTACCTAAGAAAACGGTAGAGCCGGAAGATAAAAAGAACAAATAATATAAACTTATGTTGAGTTTAAATAATTTACAAAAGAGTAAGTCAATCAAGCCTAGCAAAAGATTAGGCCGCGGTAATGCTTCTGGTTCAGGAAATTATTCTACCCGAGGAATGAAAGGTCAACGATCAAGATCAGGTGGTAAATCTGGTTTAATGTCGCGCAGCATTAAGGGTTATTTATTACGTATTCCTAAAAACAGAGGTTTTAGGTCTCTTCAGTCAAAGATGATTCCGGTTAATGTTGGTGAGTTAGATAAAAATTTTAAAGAAGGAACTGTAATTAATGCTCGGCAAATGCTCAAGGTCGGATTAATAAAAAATATTTCTAAAGGTGTTAAAATTTTATCGCAAGGAAAATTAAGCAAAAAATTCACAGTGGAGGCCGATGCTTTTTCCGTTACGGCTAAAGCCAAAATTGAGAAAGCCGGTGGTCAAACCGTAGTGGTTGGTCAGTTCTCAGCTAGTGAAGAGAAAAAAAATAAAAGCGAATAATTTTTAAGATGATTAGTGATAAATTAAAACAATTATGGAAAGCTAAAGATATCCGCAAAAATATTTTGTTTGTTTTGGCTTTGTTGGTTGTTTTTAGAATTGCCGCCCATGTGCCTATTCCTGGAGTTAATGTTGGTGATTTGAAGGAATTTTTTCAAGGCAACCAGGTTTTGGGATTTTTAAATCTATTCTCTGGCGGAGCAATGGAAAATTTTTCTGTAGTGATGCTGGGCGTCGGACCTTATATTACCGCTTCCATCATTTTTCAGTTGTTGGTTATGATTGTTCCTAAATTGGAAGCTTTGTCAAAAGAAGGGGACTATGGTCAGCAGAAGATTAATCAATATACCAGATTATTAACTATTCCTTTAGCCACTGTCCAGACTTATAGTTTTATTAAATTATTATCTAATCAGACTCAAGGACGTTTATTAGCTGATATAACCGGGTTTCAGCTCTTATCCACTATTATTATTGTCACTGCTGGCACAATCTTCTTAATGTGGCTCGGTGAGTTAATATCAGAAAAACATATTGGCAATGGTGTTTCTTTGATTATTTTTGCCGGTATTGTGGCTGGTTTACCGCAGTCTATTAGAAACACTTTAGTTGCCTTTGATAGTACTATGGTTTTAAGTTTAGTTATTTTTATCTTAATTGCTTTAGTAACTATTGTCACTATTGTATTTATTACTGAAGGGCAAAGGAATATTCCTATCTCCTATGCTCGGCATATGGTTGGCCAAAAAAGTGTGGGGGGAGTCAACACGCATTTACCTTTAAGAGTTAATCAGGCCGGAGTAATTCCAATCATCTTTGCTATTTCCGTAATTATTATTCCACCGATGATTGCTCAGTTTTTTCTGCATTCAGATGTATCTTGGATTGCTGCTTCCTCTCAATGGATTATAGACTTTTTCCAAAACAGAAGATTTTATGCTATATTCTATTTTTTAATGGTGGTTATTTTTACTTATTTTTATACAGCCGTCATTTTCCATCCACAGCAAATTGCAGAAAATTTACAAAAACAGGGCGGGTTTATACCTGGTATCAGACCCGGTCGGCATACGGCTGATTATTTAAATACAGTAATGAATCGTATTATTTTAACCGGAGCATTATTTCTAGGTCTGATAGCTGTTTTACCTTTGGTGGTGGGTCCTTTAACTGGACTCGCTACAATGACTATTGGCGGCACTAGTTTATTGATCGTTGTAGCAGTAGTTATTGAGACAGTGAAGCAAATAGATGCGCAGTTAGTTATGAGGGATTACGAAGGATTTTAAAATCTGATTTATAAAACCCGGCTAATTATTTAAAATCGCCAGGTTTTTTGTTTTGTCAGAAATTGAGTAAATCGCCAGATTTTGTTATACTTTTAATCAGTAGGACTAATTTTCAATAATGAACAGAGTAATTATTTTGGGTCCCCAAGGATCGGGCAAGAGCACTCAAGGCAAAATAATAGCTGATTTTCTAGGAGTAAAAATTTTATCATCGGGGGATATTATTAGACGATCCATTGAGGGGAAAACCGACCTAGGTAAAAGAATAGGCCGTTTAGTTAATAAAGGAGCTTTAATTCCAGATCAAGATATTATAGAATTGATATTTGGCAGATTAGATAATTCAGAATATCAGCAAGGATTTTTGTTGGATGGCTTTCCTCGCAATATTAGGCAAGCTAGAATTTTAGATAAACACTATTTTATTGATAAAGTTTTTAATATTGAAATTTCAGATGATGAGGCCATTAGGCGGATACAAGGTCGATTAATCTGTCCGCAAGGGCATATTTTTCATAATGATTATCGTCAGCCAATGAAAGATCACCAGTGTGATATTTGTCGTCAGCCCTTATATCATAGAATAGATGATCAAGAGGAAGCGGTGGTCCAAAGATTAATCATCTATCATCAAAACACAAGCAAGTTGTTAGATTATTATATGCAACAGCAAAAATTAGTTATTTTTGATGGGCACGGCTCTATCATTACAGTTAATAAAAAGATTTTAGAATATTTACAAAGAAATGTTAAACAAAAAAACATCAGAAGAAATTAATATCTTAAGGGAAGGCGGTAAGATATTAAGTCAAATTTTAAGTACAGTGGAGAGCAGAGCAAAGTTGGGAATAACTGGTCACGAGTTAAATAAAATCACGGAAGATTTGATTAAAGAAGCCGGAGGTGCACCTGCTTTTAAAAATTATCAGGGGTTTCCTTGTGCCCTTTGTGTTTCTGTTAATGAAACAGTAGTGCACGGCATTCCTAATAATCTACCGTTTAAGGAGGGCGATTTAGTTGGCTTGGATATGGGTATGAAATACAAGGGATTTTATACTGATATTGCTTCTACTGTGGCTATTGGTCAGATTAGGGAGGAAGTTAAACAGCTCTTAAAGGCCACTAGAGAGTCCTTATTTGTGGGAATTTCTCAAGTAAGCCCCGATGGTTACATTGGAGATATTGGAAGGGCCATAGAGGCCTATATTAGCCCTTTGGGCTATGGTATTGTGCGTGATTTAGCTGGTCATGGGGTGGGGCGAGATATTCACGAAGACCCAATGGTTCCTAATTATGATTCTGGTAAAAAACTGGATAAAATGTTTCCCGGTCTGGTTATTGCTATTGAGCCCATGATTATTATGGGAGGTAATCATAAAGTAATAATCGGTAATGACGGTTGGAGCATCAATTCACAGGATAGTAGCTTAACGGCTCATTTTGAGCATTCAGTAGCAGTCACAGAAACCGGTTATTTAATTTTGACAGAGTAGAATGAGCAATCAAAGAAAAAAAGTATTAGGTATTGATTATGGCGATCGGAGAGTTGGTTTGGCTATGGCGGAAGTTGGTAGTATTGCTGTTCCTTATAAAATCTTGTTTAATAAAAATTTAGAGACATTAATAGATGATTTAGACAAAATCATTAAAGAAGAAAATATCAGTATAGTGGTAGTTGGATTGCCGCATAGTTTAACCGGCTATGATAATGAGAGATTAAAAATAACGGAGAATTTTATTAAATTACTAAGTAAATATTTATTAGCTCAAAATATACCAGTCAAGACAGTTGATGAACAATTAACCTCTAAATTATTTTATAAAATGGGAGTTAGTCAGGAGATAGATAAACACGCCGCTACAGCTATTTTGGATACTTTTTTATCTCAAACCAATGAATAATTATATTTTTGTCTTTCTCATTTCTCTGGCTTTGTCTTTTGTCATCACTAAATTCGTGATGGTTTTAGCCAAGAGGACAGCTATTTTGGATTATCCGAAAGATCAACGGAAGATTCATCAGCAACCCATGCCTCTCTTAGGCGGAGTGGCTATTTTCTTTTCTTTTATAATAGCGGTTTTTATATTATGGCAAAGTCACCAACTTTTGGATGAACGGATTAGTTGGTCGATTATTTGCTGGTTTTTATTAGCGGGGCTGATTTTGATTATTAACGGTTTTCTTGATGATAAATTTTCTTGGCCGGCTCATATCACTATTTGGGGGCCGATAATTGCTTCTATACTTATCATCATAGGGGGGTTGAAAATCACTTATATTACCCATCCGGACGGAGGAGTGTTATATTTAGATAATTTGTTTACTTGGTTGTTCCAATGGGGTGGATTAGAATATAGTTTTTCTTGGCTGACAGCTATAATTACTTTTATCTGGTTGATGAGCATTACTTACACCACTAAATTATTAGATGGTATTGATGGTTTAACTACTAGCGTTGGTCTGATAGCGAGCTTGGTGATTTTTATAGTTAGTTTGTCTTGGGATGTAGTTGGCTCTACTACATCTTTATTATCTTTGAGCTTAGCAGGTATTTTGTTAGGTTTCTTAATTTGGAATTGGCATCCAGCTAAAATATTTTTAGGAGAAGGAGGCAGCACCTTTATTGGTTTTTCTTTGGGTGTTTTGGCTATTATTTCCGGCAGCAAAATAGCGACTGCTTTATTAGTCATGGGCTTGCCCTTTTTAGACGTTATTTGGGTAATATTTTGGCGCTTAAAAAAAGGTCAGAATATCTTCAAGGGAGATAGACAACATTTGCATTTTAGGTTATTATCATTAGGTCTATCGCAACGGCAGATTGTTGTATTTTTGAGTTTAATCAGTCTGTGTTTTGGTTTAGTTTCAATATTTTTTACTACTAAAGCAAAAATTAGCGCCTTGATAATTTTATTAGTTTTTATGTTTTTATTAAGCATTTGGCTGAATTATCGCTTAAGAAGAATCAATGAAGAAGGTTAAAGTTATTATTTTGATATTATTGATAATTTTAGCAGCTATTATTTATTTTGTTTGGTCTCAGCCAAAAGAAATTGGTCCGTTAATCGAAGTAGAAGGAGCCTCTGTATTTATTAATAATAATTTAATTAATGCTGAAATAGCTGCAAGTAGTGAAGAGCTGATTAGAGGATTATCAGGTCGATTAGAGATAAGAGATAATCAAGGAATGTTATTTGTTTTTCCAGAAGCTGATTTAAGATCTTTTTGGATGAAAGACATGAATTTTGCGATTGATCTATTATGGATCAATAATAATCAAATTGTTGGTTTTGAACATAATATGCTTCCTCCAGAAACAGGTCTGAGCGACAGTAATTTACCAAGATATATTTCACCATCACCAGTTAATAAAGTTCTTGAATTTTCTAGTGGTAGTATTGAAAAATTTGATATTAAAGTAGGCGATGAAGTTAAGATACAGTATTATAGTTCTTAATTTATTATTTTAAATATATGACCGAAGAACGTTGGCGAGAAATAAAACATCAAATAAAAGAAAGTTTTAGTATTGAGAATGAATATTCGGAGGAGTTATCTCCCGGCGCAGTTGAAGTTGTTGAATTTGTTGGCCCACAGGGGAAGACGCAGATGAGGTTTGTCACTAAGCCGAAAGTGTTAGATAAGAAGACTACCTATTCTAATCGGGCTGGTTCAGATGTTAAAGTTGATTATATTTATTCCGAAGATGAAAATGTTTCTTATCTGGAAATTTTTATTTGGTCGGAAGACAAGGATGATTGGCAGAAGGTAGACGCTGATTCTTTATTTTAACTTATGTATAAGTATCTTGTTCTATTTTTCAATCCTTTAATTTTACTTGTTGGTTTTTGGCTATTTTTTTATTATCAATCCGGTCTTGTTTGGCTGGTTGTACTTTCATTACTGGCTATTCTTTTGACTGGCAGAATATTATCTCAACGCTATTTTTGGAAATTTAAATTACTTTGGTTTAATTTAATGGTTGTTTATATAGCGGAATTATTATTTTTATTATTATTAACTTCAGAAACAGTTAGATATCTTAGTTCTTTTATTTTAGTGCTGGCTTGGTTGGTGTTGTGGATTTTACTTAAAAAATATTTTCAGGTTATTAAAGATAAAGATACGGGCAATAAGGATTATTTGGCCTTTAGCAGATTTTTTTATTATCTTGGTTTTTGGTTTTTGTCGTCTAGTTTGTATTCTCTGATTATTTTTTTGAATTTATCAGCTCTGTCTTGTCTATTCTTGATGTTGCTAGCTACTTTTTTATGGATGCAAGATATATTTAAATCTGCAGAGAATATTAATAAATACTACGTTTGGTTTGCTATGTTTTTATTAGCCCAGGCCTTGGCGGCTTTATATTTTTTGCCAGTTAGCTTTTATATAGCCGGCACTATTGCAACTTTATGGTTTTTCTTTATAATAGACAATATCGTTAGTCAGTTAAAGTATTTTCAGCTATATTTAGGATTATTTTTATTAAGCATTTTTCTTTTATTGGGCACTTCAATTATTACTTAATTATTTTAAAAATAT
Source organism: Candidatus Komeilibacteria bacterium CG11_big_fil_rev_8_21_14_0_20_36_20 (assembly GCA_002787405.1). GTDB lineage: Bacteria > Patescibacteriota > Patescibacteriia > UBA1558 > GWA2-36-10 > PCWQ01. The sequence continues at coordinate 89,323 of PCWQ01000007.1, read as the reverse complement.
GGAAGAAAGAAAAACTCATTTTGAGAGGCCAACAACCACTAGGCCACCTTCATTGTTTAATTTGACGCTTTTGGCGGTTTTATTTGGAGCGGCGGCTGGTTTTGGGGGATATCTAATGGCCAAGACTTTTAAACCAATGACGGATGTCAATTATTTAGATTTGATCAATAATCAGCGGGACATCAAGATTAATATAGAGCAGCCATTGACTAATGTGGCTGATAAATATCAAAATAGCGTAGCCGGCGTCTATCGGCCTGTTAAGACCATTGCGACAGTGGGGCAGCCATTGTTTAATGAAGATCAATTTTTAGGTTCAGCGGTCGTAGTGACTTCTGATGGCTGGTTGATGACAACTGATCAAGTGATTACTGATCAGCAGGGTGTGGTGGCTCTTAATGATGATTTATATATTATAGAAGACATTAAAATAGATGAATTTACAGGAGCTGTATTTATTAAGGTAGATGGCCAGTCTTTGCAACCAGTTGATTTTCAATTAACTGATAGTTTGAAAGCAGGAGAAAGATTGTTTACTAATATTGATTTACCGCATAGTTTTTATCATACTTTTTATGCAACATTTTTATCTAATATTCATTATAGTGTAGGGCAGTACTTATCAAGTGATAGGATTGATTACTATTTGCAGGTGTCTGATGATTTATCAAATGATAATTTTTTAGCCGCCCCGTATTTTAATATGGAAGGGGATTTATTAGGACTTGCTTATAAAGTTAATGATAGCGAAGTTCTTTTACCGGCTGAATATTTAAAACAAGCAGTTAAACATTTATTAAATAATACAGAAAGGCCTAGTTTAGGTATTTGGTATGTGGACAAGGAGAATAATAGCGGTTTTACTGAATTAGGCAATTTTATCTTCCACCCTACTTTAAGAGCAGTTAGTTTCAACTCTCCAGCCTATCAAGCTGGTTTACAGGCCGGGGATCAAATTGTCGCAGTCAACAATACAGCCATCTCAAATAATAAAACCCTAACTTCAATTATTCAAAATTATCGTCCCGGAGACATTGTTATTATTAAAGTTTCTAGAGAGGGTGTAGAGCAGGATTTAGAAGTCAAACTATAACTATATAAATCATTTTCGAAAAACTTTCTGCTGTTCAGAAAGTTTTTTTGTTTATTAATTTTTCACTGGGGCTGAATTTTTTATTCCTTATTTTCCACCGATCAATATACTGACCAACTCCCTGTTGTTTGAGTAAATTAGCGCGGCGGGTAGAAAGTTGCGACCACTCCATTAAAGAAGCGAAGTTTATTTTATAACGACCGTTGACCACAATATATCTTATTTCCTCTTTTTTAATGGCTTGCCGAATAGTTTTAGTGGATACCCCAAACAATTTAGCTGCTTCAGATACTGATAAACGAATAATATTTTCCATATAATATACAGTTAATATTTTGATTATTTTATATAATTAAGTATAGAATATTCTATACTTTTTATCAATATCTGTGGATAACTTTATAAAATATAGGGCTCTTTTTATAAGACAAATAATCTAAAATATGTTAATATTTGGTATCATCAGTTCAAATTTTGTGGGGAATTTACATTTACAAAAAACATCTAAAATGCTATAATTAGCTCCACTTTATTTTAGATGACTATATTAGAGAAAAATTATTAAGATTTATTTATTTTTTTAGCTAATATTAGCTAAATTTATAATTATTAAAAATGTAATATTTTTAGGGTTGTTACGTCTATATATATGAAAAGTTTTAAAGACAATTTACAAGAAAGAATAGCTTTTTTAAAATTAAAAGCCGGGGATTCTGACGCTTTTGCCTTTTTTTATGACAAATATGTATCTCGTATCTACCGCTTTGTTATGATCAAGGTATCAAACAAGCAAATAGCAGAAGACTTAACTCAAGATATTTTTTTAAAAATTTGGCAGCATTTAGTTGATAAGAGGCATATTAAAAATTTCCAGGCATTTATTTTCCGCATAGCTCGCAACGCCGTGATTGATCATTATCGGAGATCCAATCGACAGGAGTTACCTTTGGATTATATCTTCGAAACAAATAATTATTTGACTGATAAAACTATAACCAATTTAGATAAGTCATTAGATGCAGATAATTTATTGCGGCAGTTATCTCAACTTAAGCCAGAATATCAAGAAATCCTACTCTTGCGTTATGTGGAAGATTTATCAATTGAGGACATTTCCCAAATTATAGAAAAAGATAAAAATAATGTTCGAGTTATTTTACATAGGGCTTTAAATAAATTAAAAGAAATTACGGAAAAATAATATATAAAATAATCTCAAATATATGAGTTTAACTAAAAAAATTTCCCAACTAAAGAATTTAGCTGAATTACAGCCGAATAAAAAATGGGAAGACACAACTAAATATGATTTACTTTCTGAAATCTCTGCTCAGAACAGATTAATGAAAGCGCAAAAATTAACCAATTCAGAAAAGGTTGATTTATTTGTTAGTCGGGTAATGCGCCGCACTGTTCCTTCGGTTAGTAAAGTTATTGCTGGATTTTTGATTATCATGATGGGTTCAGGAGTCGGTTTTGCCGCTCAAGCTTCAGTGCCTGGTGAAGTTCTTTGGCCGATTAAGAGATCAATAGAAAAAGCGGAATTAACGGTTACTCTTAGTCCGGTTAGAGAGACAGAAGTTCATATTAAGCATGTCAATAAAAGATTGGCAGAAATTGATAAAATTGTGAAAGATTTAAATAAAACCGATCAACCCGGACAAACTGTCAAAAGTGAAAAAGCAATAAAAAAGGCAGTCGGCCATTTAGAACAGGACGTCACAGCAGTTGACACTTCTTTGAAGATAGTTAAAGAGGAGAAGAAACCAGTAGAAGCAGTCTCTTTAGCTAAAAAAGTTAAAGATGCTACTAAGGAAACTAAGAATAAAGTGAGCTCATTGGAAGAAGCCAATAAGAGTAAAAATGCAGTTTTTAAAGAAGCGTTGAATGATGTTAAAAAATTTAATGAAGAAGCTAAAGAATCAGCGGTCAATTTAGCGGTAGAAGTTCATGAAGAAGTAGAATCAGCTATGAAAAAATCAGTAATTGACCAAGAGATTTCCACTAATAGTACTACTCCGCAAACTTATATTGAAGAAAGGGATGCTCAAACAATTAAAAATTTAGTGACTGAAATTATTGCCTCTGAAATTGACGATTTGTCTTCAGAAATTAAAAACACTAAAGAAAAGGTGGATGTTGCTGGTGAAGAACAAGAAAATAATACAGATGCATCAGTTGGCCAGCAAGAGGATTTAACAAACATTAATAGCATTAAGTCAAAACCGGGAGCAGCGGAGGTTGTTCTGGATGAAGCCAAGGTTTTATTGGGAGAAGGTGCCTTGAAAGATGCACTTAATAAAGTTTCTGAAAGTAAAGAGATCAATAGTGAGGCAGAAACAGTTTTAGAACAGATATCCAACAATAAGCAGGCAGAAAATAAGGATTCTATTGATAGTGGACAGACAGCCAGCACGACTCCTGCTGATATGGACGGTAATTTAAAAGAAGAGTCAGAAACAGTAGAGGCCTCTGCAGTTGGGATTGATGAAGTAGAATTAAAAGAAGTAGAATTAGAAGAACCAGTAGTCGATGATTCTGCAGTTACGGAAATTAATAATTAATTTGTCGTTTAATAATTAATTATAAAAAATCCTTAAAGCGCGATTATCCAGCTTGTCGAGTTGGCAGATAGGTTGAGGGTATTTAGCTTTCAAAAAGTTTGAAAGCTATTATCCCTAACTTATCGCTAAATCGCGCGCGATTAGGGATTTGACCATATACTTATTGGTATGTGGTAAGTCCTGAAGTTGAGAAATCAATTTCGGGCTCTAATTAGTCGTTCCTAAACAAAATTTTTATCAAACTAACTTATAAGCCCATTGGCTTAGTGTTGTCTGAAAGGTCGGTCCGGCGTATGCTGGGGGCACTCAAGATAATGGTTTGGTTTCTGTTTAGAAAACAAACAGAAGCGCTTATATTTTAGATGATTAAATAATGTTTGGGGACTTTTTTAAAAAAAAGAAACATGCACTTATTAAAGAAATTTGCTGTATTTTCTTTGGTGATTACCACTGCCCTTTGGTCAGTTGGCGTATCTTTTGCGCCAGTAGCCAAAGCCGCTGGTAATTACGGAGCAGGCTCTTTGCTTGCCTTAGAAGGTCAATCTGGTGCAGCTGTTTATTACATTGGTTCAGATGGTATGAAATATGTTTTCCCAGATGGAAAAACATATAATACTTGGTATGATAACTTTGACAATGTGGTCAGAGTTAACGTAGCTGAACTGGATTTGTATGCAGACGGCGGCGCCGTGACTTATCGACCGGGAACCAAATTGGTTACCCATATGAATACAGCCAAAATTTATGCTGTTGGTCCGGGTGGAACACTCCACTGGATTCCTACAGGAGACGTGGCTGAAGATTTGTATGGTGCCGATTGGGGATCTAGAGTTCTAGATGTTATCCCAGGTTATTTTTCATCCAGCTATACCACTGGTTCTGATTTAAGCACTATGTATCCAGAAGGTACATTGCTGCAGGTGGGCGAGGATTTGTATTATGTCGGTGAAGGCGATACAGTCCGACCATTTGCTACTTCTGATGCCTTTGAAGCCAATAACTTTAGTTATGACTATGTTATTGACGTGGCTAACGTAGATGGTTATTCAACCGGCGAATCAATCACCGGTGAAGAAACAGAACTGGCAGGTTATATGCCGGGTGAAGGCGGTGGACCAGTTTCTGGTGGCGACCTAACAGTGTCATTGGCTAGCGATACGCCAGCTTCCGGCATTGTAGTTGAAGGTGCCGCTAGATATCCTTTCACCAAACTTAAATTAACCACCGGTAGCGAAGGAGTAACCATTGACACAATGGTTGTTCAAAGAGGTGGAATCGGGCAGGATGCTGCTTTTTCAACCATTGATGTTTTGGACGGCAGCACCATGATTCCTTTTGATCAAAACTCAAAGACTTTCAACTCCAATCACCAAGCTACCTTTACCAAGGATGTTGTCATCCCAGCCAACACCACTCAATATATTTATTTAGCCGGTAATATGGCTGCTTCTTTAGACAGCTATGCTGGTGAAAATCCAGCCCTTGGTTTAGCTTCTATTACTTTGAAAGGTAGTGGTTCAGTTATTGGCTCATTGCCTGCCTATGGTAATACCCAGACTTTAAACCATACCATTACAATTGGTACAGCTACTGTTCAAAGAGGTTCCTATAACAATGCTAGTTCTACTACCATTGAAGTAGGCAAACAGGACTATACTTTCTTTGCTTTCCAAATCCAAGCAGGTTCAGTTGAAGATGTGACCTTTAATCAGGTTTCTGTTTACCAAGAAGGTACAGCCAGCTTAAGTGAAGATCTTTCTGGATATGCCTTGTTAAAAGACGGTACCAAGATCGCCGACGGTGTGGTTGATGGTAAGTATATTAACTTTAGTATTGCTGCCACCACTATTCCTAAAGGCCAGACCTATCAATATCAGGTGCAAGCCGATGTTGAGAGCGGTTCAGCCCGAACAGTTGATTTAGGTATCTACAGAACTACAGACCTATTAGTAAAAGGTAATACTTATGGTTATAATATTACCCCAACCTATAGCGGTACTGGTTCTGCTGCTACTAAGCCAGTCTTAAGCGCTAATGAATTTCAAATTGCTAATGGTAATATGACTGTGGAAAGAGGATCCAGTGTTGGTGCTGACAATGTTACAGTTGGAAGCGACCAAACTCTAGGCGCCTTTAAATTTACGGTTAAAGGTGAACCAATTGACGTCACTGAATTGACCTTAACCATTGTTTCTTCTTCTGGCGCTCAGATTGAAGATGCTTTGGAAGGAGTTAAAATAGTTGATAGCAATGGCGTAACTGTGGCCGGTCCAACTGATATTACCAATGATGCTTTAACCGTAGCTTTCACGGATACATTTACTTTGCCAGTTGGCGAGAGTGAATATACAATTATGGGTAATTTGAATATCAGCGGCGGATGGGCTACTGACGATACTATTTATGCTAGACTTGCAACTGCAGCTAGCGCTATTACTGCTACTGGTCAGGTAACCGGTAATTCAATTACCGCTAGCCCAGCAGCTAATGTTGATACCAACACCCAGACAGTTAAGGCCGCTAATTTGACTGTCACTAGAAACACCTTGCCAGCCAACGCTACAGTAATTGCCGGCGCTCAAGATGTTTTAGTGGGTTCTTGGAACTTTGACGGTACAAATTCAGGTGAAGATATTAGAATAACTTCAATAGTTGTTCATGCCTCTTCCACCAATTTCACCAACTTGACTATTTATGACGGTGTCTTTGGCAGCGGTGGTGTAGCCAAGAGTCCAGTCAATGATGCCCCAGCAGACAACGATGGCTATGATTCAGCTTCTTCAACTTTTGCCTTTGATGATCCAATTGTGCTTACTAAAGGAACTTCAAAGACCATTCAGTTGATTGCCGATGTCAATACCGGAGCTGTTGCTGAACAAGTAGGTATCTTTGGTTTAGTTGATGTAAGCACCACAGCTAATGCTTCAGTCATTGCTTATGGTGTTACTAGTGGAAACAGAGGGATAGTTACTTTGACCGCTGACATGGGTGCTACCATGACTGTAGCCACAGCCGGCACTTTGACCATTAGCACTTACAACAATCCTAGCGCCGCAATTGTTAGAGCCGGCGCTACTGGAGTAACCTTTGGTAATATTCGACTGGAAGCGTTTAATGAAAATCTTGATCTTGATCAATTGAAAGTTTTTGTGGCTGACGGTAATATTACTGGTACAGCTACCGGTAATTATCAGGATGTCTCAAAAGTGTATTTATATGACGGTTCTACTTTATTAGGTAGTGCTGCCATTCCATCAACTGGATACTATACTTTCAACTTTCCTAATAACACTTTAACCATTCCTCAAGACGGTTCAAAAACCATTACTGTTAAAGCTGACCTAGGAACTATTAGTTCAAGTGCTGATAATGCTCCTGGTACTCCAGGCGCTGATGTCAGATTTGGTCTAGGCGGCACAGATGGTGTTAAAACCACAGGTGTTGATTCTAACGATGTGGTTACTTCCGAGACTTATAATGGTTCAACCACTACTGGTATGGTGCTTCACAAAGCTTTGCCAACTGTTACTCATTCAACTGCCAGCGCTCCTTTAGGCGCAGCTACATCTTTGACTAACGGCGCAATTGATCTTTATGCCTTTAATGTGGCGGCTGATGCTTCGGGCAATGAAGTGTTGCTATATCGCGCTACTCTTACTGTGGCTACTGGTGGTACTATTAATGTTACCAGTTGTTATCTAAGAGATAGCGACGGTAATGTTGTCGGCACTGCTGCTGATCCAACCGATTTAGATGGAGGTGACGGCTATGGTGGCTATAATACTTACACCTTTGATAATCCTCTTATTTCACATAGTGATGAATTAGAGCCTTTACAAATTTCAGCCGGCTCTAGCGAGACTTATTACTATAATTGTACTATTGCTCTTGCTGGAACAGGAGAGAATGTTAGTGTAGCTATGTTAGGTGATACTGCTTCTTCGACGTCATCTGATGGTTATGGTAATCCAACCACAGATATTAATACTAACTATGCTGATGCTTGGGGCGCCTTAAATCAAGGTAACTTTGTCTGGTCAGACAACTATAAAGGTAGAGGTATAGACACAACAGGAGCTACCGCTACAGAATACGGACAATGGTATAATGGATACCTCGTATCCGGCTTAGGAGCTGTCACTACGTCAACTCCAAGTTATACTATTAGCTGGTCAGGTTAAGAAAATCTTTTTACTTGCAATAAGTAATTAGAGATAGACAATTCACCCTTCCCCCTGTAAAGGGGGAAGGGTGTTGTCAAATATAAGCAGATATAATACAATAGACAAGTATTATGAACCCCGTTAGAAATTCACAAAATCTAGCGAGGTCATATTATTAAGTTTTATTTTATGAATAATCTTAAAATTTCTAACAGGGTGAATAAAAAAAATCTTTTTATTATTTTAATTTTGGCGGTTATCGCCCTAGCTATTTGGTTGATTTTTGGTTCTAATAACAACCAAGGTCAAAATAATAATAATCAACCACCGATTGATTATGTTTATCAGCTTAGTGATTTTCCTGATACGGATATGGATGAAGAGTCTACCCAGAACTTAGTGGACCGGCTGAATAATGATTATGGATATTTACATCAGGCGGATGACTATGATGTTTATGATTTATGGATAGAAATCGGCAATCTTAAGCTTGGCTTGATGGATTTCGAGGGGGCGGTAGAGGCCTGGAAATATGACACTGTTTTAAATCCCATCAATCCTTTAGCTTTTTCCAATTTAGGCAACTATTACAAGTCATTTGCCCGAGATTATGATCAGGCTGCTTATTATTTTGATTTATCCATTAACAAAGATAATATTGGCTATTATCACTATTATGTTTCTTATGCTGATTTATACGAAACTTATTTACCGGCAGAGTCCTATAGAGTAGAGACTATTATGTTGGATGGAATGAGTAAGCCGGCCGGACAGTCGGATGTTAATTTTTACCAGTATTTGTATTATTTCTTTAAAGATAAACAACTAGACGCCAATAAGGCCGAGTATTATAAAAACAAAATTTTAGAATTAGACCCGGAGCATACTTTTTAAATTAAATATGAAAGCAGATAAAATATTTTCCAAGCTTATTTGGTCAGCTTTGATTCTAATTATGCTGACCCCTATTTATATTAATAGTAATTTTTTCTTTCCCTATATTTACAGTAAAGCCCTGGCTTTTAGAATTTTAGTGGAAGTCTTGCTCTTATTGTGGCTCATTTACGTTCTAGTGAAGAAAGAAATTAAGGTTAAAATTGATTGGCTGACGATTGTCTTTTTTATCTTATTGGTTTCTATGTTTCTTTCCTCTTTACTGGGTGATAATTTTTATTTTAGCTTCTGGAGTAATATTGAGAGATCAGAAGGCCTTTTGCTCTGGTCTCACATGTTTATTTTATTTTTTATCCTGCGTAATTTTATCTCCAACCGAAAAGAGTGGCTATTTTTATGGGAAGTATTTTTCGTTGCCGCTCAAATAGTGGTCTTAATCGGCTTGTTGCAGTATTTTAATGTTGATTTTATTAATAGAACAGGAGTGACTGATGGTCGGGTCGCTTCGACTATTGGTAATGCTGCTTATCTGGCTGGTTATTCTTTGTTGGCGGTCTTTTTTGGTCTTTATTTGATGATTAAACGTCACAATAAGTATTTAAGTATTTATTATATTGTGGCCATTTTGATTGATTTGTTTGTCATGGTTCAGACCGGTACTCGTGGTGCTTTTGTGGCAATTTTAGCTAGTGCCTTGATTTTTGTTATCTACAATATTTTTCGAATAAGCCATAAAAAAATCAAATATTCATTAATTGCTCTGGGGTTGATTTTGTGTGTGCTGGGCGCCGTTATCTATGTCAATCGCTCAAGCGATTTTATTCAGAATAATGAAGCTCTAAGGAGAATGACCAGTATTTCTTTATCAGAAAGAACCGCCCAGACCCGTTTAATGACCTGGAATTCCGCTTGGCAGGGATTTAAAGAAAAGCCGATTTTGGGTTATGGTCAGGAAAATTTTTCTGTTGTTTTTAACAAGTATTTTAATCCGGAAATATATTCACACGCCGGTTCACAAGTTTGGTTTGACCGAGCTCATAATATTTTTCTTGATCATTTAGTTACGGGGGGCATTATTGGTTTGCTTTTGTATAGTCTTTTAATATTATGGCCGCTTTATATAGTTTTAAAGAAAGCAACGGCTGGGAGAAAAGAGGAATCAAAAAATATTGATTTTGGCAATCAAATTTTGGCTCTAGCCATTATAGCTTTTATTGTTCAAGGAATTTTTGTTTTTGAGGCCATGGTTACTTATCTACCTTTGTTTTTGATTATAGTTTTGATAGCTCAAAAATATACCAAACCTAAATTTGAGTTCACTGGACGTAAAGTTATGGCGGCTATTTTGGTGGTTTACCTTATTGCCTTGGGTCCAATTATGTATTGGGTTAATCTTAAAGAAGCTAAAGCCAATTTGACTGTGATTGATGCCTTGCATTTGGAAAATGTTGATGTTCCTCAGGCGGTTAATACTTATTTTCAGGCAATTGATTACCGTACTTCCGGCACCAATGAATTTAGGAGAAGAGTTGTTGAATTTGTTGATGGTTTAATTGTTCATCAGTTAATTACGCCCTATAATGCCACACAGTATGTCACACATATAGATCAGGAATTGGAAAAACGCATTGCAGAAAATCCAGCTGACGTAGCTAATTATTTGTTATTTATGCGTCATTATAACTATACTTATGTTTTAGATCCAAATAGATTGTATAAAGTTTTTCCGTTGGGAGAAACGGCTTTAAAATATAGTCCTACTAGACTGCAAATTTATGAGGAAATGGGCTATGCTGATTTGTATCTTTATTTATGGCTGACAGATCAGGGCAAACCAGAAGAAGCCGCTAAGTATCAGAGCGATTTGGTGGTTAATTTTCAAAAAGCCATAGATTTGAATGACGATGTTTTAGAATCTTATATTAATATGGTTATGGTTTTATTGGCCAGTCATCAGCCGGATAAAGTGCAGCCATATCTTGAAACCATGGATTCAATGAATTTGAATTATAAACAAGAGGAACCCTTGAACCGCATGGCCAGTGCAGCAGTCAACGCCCAAGATTTTACTTGGTCGGCTTATTTTTACGATATTTTGAGGCAGCAGTATTCAGAGAATCCCCAGTATTATATTAGTTTAGCTTTATCCTACGCTAGTTTGGGGATGAATGATCAGGCCATTGCTATTGCTGAAGAAGTTAAAAAATTCGGCGAGCCATATTTGACTCAATCCGAAGATTTTATCGAGAGAATTAAAAACGGCGAGTTTCAGCCGTCTTGACCTCGAAGGTTGGTTGACAATATTGTAAGATTTGGATATTATTTTACATATGAAGAAAAGCGGTTTTTTTATTTTTGATTTATAACCTCGAAGGTTGAAACAACCTTCGAGGTTGATTTTGTTTTATGCCTAATAAACCAAGAAATTTTTTCCCCAATACTATCCACCATATTTATAATCGTGCGGTGGAAAAAAGGACTATTTTTTATACGGAGCAAGATTATACTTATTTTCTTGAAAAAGCTTTATTTTATAAAGAAAAAACGCATGTTAAAATTCTAGCTTATTGCGTAATGCCCAACCATTGGCATTTTCTATTGCAAGAGCCGGATTTGACCTCGAAGGTCGAATCATCAGCTATATCTCGTTTTATTTCACTTTTATCTAATTCTTATAGTAAATATTTTAATATACATAAAGAGCATTCAGGGAGAATTTTTGCGGGTTCATTTAAGTCTAAACTTGTCGAAGATGATAATTATCTTGAGACTGTCATTAGTTATATTAATCTAAATCCGCTTAAACATAAGTTAACAAAGAATATTAATGATTGGCTCTACAGCTCCCATTATGATTATATTCATCGAGCAAAATTTAAATTAGTCAACCAGGATTATCTAGTTGACTTTCAAGAGTATACTAAGAATTTAGATGTTTATATCAGAAGATTAGTTGAAATCGACCTCGAAGGTTAAAATAATTTTAAATATAGTTCTTCAGTCTTATCTAAAGTATTTTGGAGATTAAAATTATTTTTAATATTTTGATAGTTGCTTTCTGCAAATTTTTCAGAGAGATCATGATCTTGAGACATTTTTTCCATAGCTTGCGCTAAAGAGAGAGGATTAGCCGGCGTTATCAATAAGCCGGTTTTTTCATTGGTAATGATTTCAGGAAGACCGCCAACTTTGGTGGCAATGATCGGAATTTGAGCTAAGCCAGCTTCCAGAATAGTATAAGGCAGGCCTTCTTTGATTGAAGGCAAAATAAAACAGTCAAAAGCTTTTAAAAATTTCCAGTCATTATCTTGAGCAGGAATAAATTTAATGTAGGGAGACAAATTATTGTCTGCGACTTGTTTTTTTATTTTTTCTAGATTTGGTCCTTCACCAATTAAGACCCACTGATAATTTTTTAAGATTTGAGACTGTTTATTTCGCAGTATTTTAATGGCTTCTACTAAATATTCATAGCCCTTAGTTTCATAAAAGCTGGCAATCGTGCCAAAATATTTTTTATCTGCTGATAAATTTAATTTATTTCTGGCTTCTTCTTTACTATAAAAATTATATTTATCAAAATTCAAGCCGTTGTGCACGGTGAAAATTTTATTAGGATTACATATTTGCTGGTCAATAGCACTTTGCCGGTCGGTTTCAGAAACAGCAATGATTAAATATTGAAAAGCAGCCGCTATTTTTTCTGAAAAGATATATGCCTTTTTTCTTATTTTAGACAATGGTTCATTGAAGACAAAGCCATGAGCCGTGTAAACAACCCGCGTTTTTGTGTTGGCTGGGTTATAGCTGTACATTTTAGCAGCCACGCTGCCGACAAAACTAGCTTTAGAACTATTGAGGTGAATTAAATTATAATTTTCTTTATTCAAAATTTTGAGCGTATCGACTATGGCTAGGAAATCTTTGGTAAAATTTATTTTCCTGTGTAAAGTGGGGATTGGTATGGTTTTGATTTTTAATTCTTTACAATAATTTAGAAACTGCTGGTTAATATTATCAGTTTCTCCATAGGTCAGGTGAATTTCATTGTTTTGGCTAAAGTATTCAGCCAATTCTAAAACATACTTCTGGGCTCCACCCCACTTAGTTTGGGTGATTAAGAAGAGGATTTTTTGGTTTTTTAATTTATCTTTTTTGCTAAGATTAGGCATTTTATCAATTGATTTATTTCGTAAATACTGGTATAATTTTATAGTATTTAATAAGGTAAAGCAAGTCTTGTTTTATGAAAATCTTAATATTTTCCATTGCCTATTATCCTTTTGTCGGCGGAGCAGAAATAGCGATTAAAGAAATAACCGATCGTTTGCCGGAAAATGAATATCATTTAATTACTAATAAATTCGACGCCCAATGGCCGGAGCAGGAAAAAATCGGCCAGGTTTATATTTATCGTCTGGGCCAAGGCAAAAAAATCGATAAATATCTATTTCCTTTTCGAGCTGTTGCCTATGCGGTTAAACTCCATCGACGAATTAAATTTGATTTTGCTTGGAGTATGATGGCTTTTTATGCTGGCCTGGCTGCTTTGTTTTTGAAATACCGAATCAAAGTTTCTTATCTTTTAACTTTACAAAGCGGAGACAGCGATGAATTTTTAAGAAAGAGAACTTGGTTTTGGAGTTTTTTATATAAGAGAATTTACCGTCGGGCTAAAATTACCCAGGCGATTAGTAAATTTTTAGCCAAACGTTCTAGGAAAGAGGGTAATAAAGGAGAAATAGTCTTAATCCCCAATGGAGTTGATTTTAATGTTTTTAAAAACACTTTGTCGGTGGAGGAAAAAGAGAAAATGAAAAGTGAATTAGGCATTAGCCCTGATCAAACTGTACTCATCACTACTTCGCGTTTGGCTTTAAAAAACGGTTTAGATGATTTGATTAAATCTATGAATTTTTTGTTGTTTAAAAGTGGGATTAAAGCCAAATTGATTATTTTAGGCACTGGACCAGATGAAGAGGAATTGAAAAATCTGGCCAAGAAGCTTGGTATAGCCGACCATGTTTTATTCTTAGGTTATATGGAGCACAGTCAATTGCCAAAATATGTGGAAATGTCTGATATTTTTATCCGCCCGTCTTTATCAGAGGGACTAGGTAATTCTTTTTTGGAAGCGATGGTGCTTGGCACGCCGATTATTGGCACAGAGGTAGGTGGAATTCCCGATTTTTTAAAAGATGGAGAAACCGGAGTTTTTTGTAAAGTTAGAAATCCAGTTAGTATTGGCCAGGCCGTAGAGAGATATGTCAGGGATAAAGATTTATATCAGCGGATTGCTGATAACGGTCGCCAGCTTGTTTTAGAAAAATATTCTTGGGACAGCGTTGCCGCTAAAATGAAGATTATTTTCCAAAATATGAAAAGATAATCATGCGAGAAAGAAAATATCCAGACTTTGAATTTAAAAAAGGGAAATTAACATCGGGGGTTATTTATCCAGAATTTTTTCCAATCAACAAAGAAGATTCCGTGTTGAATGTTGGTTGTGGTGACGGTGTACAGGCGCTGACCTACAAAGGAAATTTTAAGAGAATGGTAGGCGTTGATATAAATTCTAAGAGTTTAGAAACCGCCCGAAAATTGATGGAATATTATGAAATAGATAATTTTGAGGCCAGGGAAGCCAATGTAGAAGATTTACCTTTAGATGAACCCTTTGATAAATGTATTGCTATTGATATTATCGAGCACGTTATTAATCCAGATAAGTTAGTAAGTGAGATTTATAGGTTATTAAAAGATGATGGAGAAGTATTAATTACTTTTCCGGCCATGCATGATAAATGGGAAAATTTATTTCGATTTGTCGGGCGTAAAATTATTAGAAGAAAAGGCAAGACGGTTTATAAAGAAGGGTGGGACCCTAATCAACATCAATATGATTTTAAATTAAGAAAATGGATTGAGATTATGGAGAAGCAAAACTTCGTTTTAGTTGATTCCAGAGCCAGCACTTTGTTTCCTCCACTTCATTATTTAAAGATACCAAGATTTTGGTTTTCTAATAAGTTTATTCATACTATTGATAATTATTTTTGTAAACTGCCTATGTTTAAAAATTATGGTCAAGCATTAGTGTGTATTTTTAAGAAAATTATAAATAGAAATTATGAAAATTTTAATCGCCACCCTTCGACTCCCTCTTCACAGACTCGAGGTCGCTCAGGGTTGCTACTATAAATTATAAATAGAAATTATGAAAATTTTAATCGCAACAGGTATTTATCCGCCGGATATTGGAGGACCAGCAACAATTTTGGAAGCCCTTTCCTATTCTTTAAAGGAGAAAGGTTTAAGTGTACAGATAATTACTTATTCCAATATTAAAAAACATAATAATGATAGGGAAGAAGTTTTTAGAATTGTCAAAAATAAATTTTTTAGCCGTTGGCAGTATTTATGGAAGATGTTCAGATTGTCACGCCAGGCAGATTTAATTTATGTTACCGATACTTATAGCGTCGGATATTTTGCTTACTTAATTAAAAAGATGACCGGTAAGAAATATATTGTGCGTTTTGCCGGTGACGGAGCTTGGGAGATGGCCGTAGCCAGCGGTTGGACTCAGGATTACATCGTTGATTTTCAGGATAAGGTTTATAATGATCAGATTGAAAGGTTAAAAAAGAGAAGGCAGAAAATTTTGGTTAATGCCAATAGAATTATTGCCGTTAGTAATTTTATTGCCATGATCGCTGAAAAAATTGGTGTTGATAAAGATAGAATTAAAGTTATTTATAATTCCATAGATTTTATTAAAGACAACGTTGTTCAACTAGATAAAGTTGAAGAAATTAAAAAACAATATGGTCAGGATGCAGAGATAATTGTTACCGCCTGTCGGCTTACCCGCTGGAAAGGAGTTGATGGGATTATCAAATCCTTACCACAGATTAAACAAAAAATAGGTAACGTTAATTTTCTTGTTTTGGGAGATGGTCCGGAAATGGATAATTTAAAGCATCTAGCCAATGAATTCAACGTTGCCGATAGTGTTCATTTTCTGGGCAGAATTAGACATGATGAAATTATCAATTATTTTAAGGCAGCAGATCTATTTGTTTTAAATACAAATTATGAAGGTTTATCACATACTTTATTAGAAGCTATTAAAGCAGCCGTTCCAATCATTACAACTAATATTGGAGGTAACCCGGAAGTTATTGAGAATCATAGAAATGGTTTATTAATTGGTTATAATAATATTGAAGAATTAAAGAATGCAGCTATCAAAATATTAAGTGATGAACAATTTGCTGATAATTTAGTTAATAATGCTAAGTTAACTTTAAAGAAATTTAATTGGGAAAATACAATTAATGAAACAGTAAAATTGTTAAAAGAAGTGTAGCATGAGTAAAGTTTTATTAATCAATCCACCTTTTAATATTGCCAAAGAAAATTATGACAGCTCAATTTCGGTTGGCTTGTTAAGTTTAGCTAGTTATTTGAATAGTAAAGACATGCCGGTGGAGATTGTTGATGGTGCTCGTGAAAAGAATTATTTTGATTTAATAAAAGAAAAGATTGTTGACTGTGATTATGCTGGCATTTCCGTGATGACCACTCAAATTTCCAATGCTTTGGAAGTTAGTAAATTTATTAAGGATATTAAGCCAGACTGCACGATTATTTGGGGGGGCTCGCACCCAACATTTTTTGTTGAGCAGACCATTGACCATCCCTTAGTGGATATTGTTTGTGTGGGTGAGGGAGAACATACTTTGTATGAGATCGCCAGTCATAAGGATTTAAATAAAATTCAAGGCATTGCCTATAAAGATAGCAGCATTGTTATTAATCCGCCTCAGGAATTACATGATCCGGCCAAGATGCCTTTATTTAAATGGGATCTAATGCCTAAGAGTATTTTGTATAAATTAGATATCATTCCTTCTTTAACTTCGAGAGGATGTCCACACAGATGTACTTTTTGTATTAATGCCATTTTGAAGAATAGGTGGAGATATCGCACAGTGGGGCAGGTTTTGGAAGATATCAAAATAATTAAGGAGAAAGATTATTTTAAAGGTAAGAGATTGCGTTTTTGGGACGAAAATTTTTTTGTGGATATTGAAAGATCAAAGAAAATTATCGAAGGTATGATTGCAAAAGGATTAACTATTCCTTGGGAAACAACAGTCAGGGCTAATTATATTAGAGAAGGAAGGATTGATGATCAGTTAATGGCAAAACTGAAAAGGTCAGGTTGTTATTTATTATCTTTTGGCGCGGAGTCAGGTAGTCCGATTATCTTAAAAAAAATTAAAAAAGATATTACACCGGCGGAAATTTTACATTCAGCTAAGATGTGTTTAAAATATGATATTATCCCGCAATATTCTTTTATGATTGGTTTGCCCGGTGAATCCAAAAAAGATATGAGAATGACCTTGGATTTGATTGACAAGTTGATTAAATTAGATAATAAAGTGCAGATTTTAGGCCCACAAGCTTTTCGGCCATATCCTGGATCAGAATTATATCAGGAATGTTTGGCCGCTGGCTGGAAAGCTCCACAAAACTCAGAAGCATGGGCGCACTTAGTAGAAAATGAATTAAGTTATTTAACTGTCCAAAATTTTCCTTGGGTCAAGCATAAAGATTTTGTGGAATCAATGGAGGCCTATGTTAGATTTGGCGCGCATAGTATCAGTAGCGCGATGGGCTCCAGCATTAAGGCGCAAAAATTGATTAAATTAGTTTTTGTGCTCTTATGCAAGTTGAGATGGAAATTAAAGTTTTTTGCTTTTCCATTAGAATTTAAACTAGCTAAGAAATTTGTCACCAAGTAGAGAATATGCCTAAGATTATTTTAGCGCAAATTAATTATAGTCAAGATCATTCAGAGAAGATTCTGCCAATGGGGATTTTATGCGTGGGCAGTGCTCTAAAAGAAGCAGGTTTTACGGTAGAGTTGATTAATATTACTGAAAAAGAAATTAATGACACGGCTGATTATATTGTTAAAGAAAAGCCGTTATATTTTGGTTTGTCGATCATGACCGGTATCCAAACTCAACACAGCGCCGAGTTATCACAAAGGATTAAAGCCAAAAGTTCCATTCCTGTTTTGTGGGGCGGTATCCATCCTTCACTTTTACCAGAACAATGTCTGCAGGAAGATTATATTGATTATGTTATTATTTCCGAGGGTGAAATCAGTGTGGTTGAGTTTACCCAGCGGATTGTAGATCAGAAAGAAATGGAAGGAGTGTTGGGCGTTGGTTATAAAAAGAATAATCAGCCGGTGATTAATCCTTGGCGGCCTTTTATAGAAAATCTTGATCAATACCGTTTAGATTTTTCTTTAATTGACATGTCTAAATTTATTTTCCCTTTAGGAAAGTATAAAAGGGCGATTGCTTATAAAAGTTCCCGCGGTTGTCCTTTTAATTGTGCTTTTTGTTATAATAATGCCTTTAATAAAAATAAATGGCGCACTTGGTCTATTGATGCGGTGGTTGAGGATATTAACTTTTTAAAAGAAAAATACAATATTGACGCCATTAAATTTTATGATGATAATTTTTTTGTTAATAAGTATCGGGCTCTGGAAATATTAGAACGCATTAATCTGCCTTCCCATCTGGAGATTAGGATTGATTCCATTAATGATGAGGTAGCGGCGAAATTAAAAGAGTATCGGGTGTTTGATATGCTTATTGGCGTTGAATCTGGCAGTAACCGTTTATTGAAGTTAATAGACAAAAAATTCACGACAGACAAAATAATTGAAGCAGTGAAAATCTTAAAAAAATACGATTTGCCGGCCAGCTATTCGGTGATTGTTGGACTGCCGACAGAGACCGAAGAAGAGTTTGAGTCAACTATTGATTTATTGTATCAAATCTATAAAATTCATCCGCAGGCCGTTTTTACCCTTGGGGCTTATTTGCCTTATCCTGGTTCAAAAATGTATGATTTTGCCATAGAAAGCGGTTTTCAGCCGCCAACCAGAACCGAGGATTGGGGCAAAATAGATCGTTTTCGCAAGAATTTTGAATCGCCTTGGACTGACGTTAAAAAGGTCTGGCGCATTCGGGAATATTTTAAATTTTTAAATTGGAGATTAGGTCCAGTGATCAGCTGGTTTGAGTGGAGGATCCGTCATCGTTTTTTTGGCTTAGCCCTTGATATTTACGCTGTGGAATATTTATCAGGCATCGCCATTGAGCAGAAAGGCGTTTTAGGTAAAGCTTTAAGAAAAATTTATAATCTTATTAGAAAAACATAATGGCTAGAGCAATTAACATTTTGACTGTTTCCTGGGATCCGACTTTGGCAATGAATCAGCCGGATTTTGGTGATGCGCAGATTCGCAATATAGAATATGGTAAATATGTTAACAGTATTCATTCTATTACTTATGCTAAGAAAAGTTTAAATTTAAAAAATAAAAAATTATCTCATAATGTTTTTGTTTATCCGACTAATTCGGCTAATCAGATAAATTTTTTGTGGGATGCCTGGAAGATTGCTAAGAATATTTGTTTACAAAATAAAATTGATTTAGTTTTGACGCAGGATCCTTTTTTGACAGGATTGGTTGGCACTTTGGTGAAGAAAAAATTTAATTGTCAGTTGTTAATCCATTTTCACGGAGATTTTTTTGACAACAAACTATGGCTGAGAGAAGATTGGTATAATCGCTTGTTATTGATTTTAGGCCAGAAGGTCGTTAGGCAAGCGGACGCTATTCGGGTAATGAGTCAAGGCATTAAGGATAAGCTAATTAATTTTGGCCTTAGAGAAAATAAAATTCGAGTAATCCCCACGCCCGTTGATTTACAGAAGTTTTCTTTACCTGTAGAAAAGAAACAAAGTAGAGATAAAAAAATTATTCTTTCGGTAGGACGATTGGTAATAGTTAAAAATATTCCTTTGTTAATAAAAGCAATAGAGATTGTTTATAAGAAAAGAAAGGATATCATACTTCGTATTGCTGGTGCGGGGCCTGAAAAAGATAAAATAAAAAAATTAACAGCTGGTTTAGATTATATAGAATTATTAGGAGCCAAAGATCATGATGATTTACCGAAAGAATATAGAAATTGTGATTTGTTTGTTTTGTCATCAGATTCTGAAAGTTTCGGCAAAGTATTAGTGGAGGCCAACGCCTGTGGCAAGCCGGTTGTGGCAACCGCCACCACCGGAGCCAAAGAAATAGTGCGAGATGGTTATAACGGCTGGCTGGTGCCGATCGGAGACGCTCAAGCTATGGCTGATAAAATTTTATATTTATTAAATTCTCCAACCGAAGCAGAGCGCCTAGGAGAAAACGGGCGTCAGTTAATGAGGGAAAAATTTAGTGATAATACAGAACAGATTGTTAAATTTTGGGAAGATATTATAGAGCAAAAATTACCAAGATGAAATTATTAATGATTACTAGAAGAGTAGATCAAGATGACGGTTTGGCCGGTTTTACTTATAATTGGATTAAAAAAATAGCCGCTAACTTGGATAAACTTTACGTTATTTGTTTGGAAAAAGGCAATGATAGCGGCTTGCCGGATAATATTAGAGTTTATTCTTTAGGTAAGGAAAAAGGTAAAAATCGTTGGCAAGAGTTTTGGCAGTTTCAGCGGTTAGCAGTCAGATTATTGCCAAAAGTGGATGGCGTTTTTGCCCATCAAAATCCGGAGTATGGCATTTTGATTGCCCCTTGGGCTAAAATTTTTAGAAAAAAATTAATAGCTTGGTATACACACAAGGGCGTTAACTGGAAGCTGCGGCTATTAAATATGCTTTCGGATGTAATGGTTACAGCATCTAAAGAAAGTTTCCGTTTGCCGAGCAAAAAATTAATCGTCATGCATCATGGTATTGATAGTGACATTTTTTATTTTAAAGAGACAATTAATAAAGAAAAATTAATTTTATTATCCGTCAGTCGGATTTCACCAACTAAAAATATTCAATTGATGATTGACTTAGTTCGTGAGTTAAGGCAAAAATTGTCCAAGCCAGTTTTATTAAAAATTGTGGGCGCGCCAAGTTTGGCTGGGGATAAAATTTATCTGGAGGAATTAAAGAAAAACGTGAAGAGTTTTAATCTAGAGGACAGTGTGGAATTTGTCGGCTCGGTTTCCAATGTTAATACCCCTAAGTTCTATCAGGAGGCAGATATTTTCTTAAATTTTAGCAAGACCGGCAGTTTAGATAAAAATGTTCTAGAAGCAATGAGTTGCGGAACTTTAGTAATATCTTCTAATGTTGCTTTTGAAGATATTTTAAACTCTCTGCATCCTTCATTATATATATACGACCATAAAGATATGGCGGATAAAGTGATCAAAGCTATCAATGAAAGTTCAGGGGGGTTATTACTGTCTTTAAGTCAATATATTCAGCATCATCAAAATTTGGAAGTATTATCTAAAGAAATTGTAGATTTATATAAAAAGTAAGATTTATGGCAAATATAAAATTTACCATTGATAAGGAAAAATTATCAACAAAACTTTTGCAAAGAATTCAGGAGATAGCGAGTTTGCCTGGCGTAGAAGAGCTCTTAGTTTTGCCTGATATACATTTAAAAAAAGAAGGAGCCAGAATGGGGTACAAAGGATATATCCCATCCAGTTTTGGTTCGCTAAGTAGAGATATTTTGTATCCCCAATTAAGCGCCGTTAATATTAATTGCGGAAAGTCTTTAATCAAAACAGAACTGAGTTATAGCACCGAGACCATAGATAAGCTGGAAAAAGCTTTATTAAATTTTAATAAAGGCCTTATTAAAGGAATATTTTCTAAATTAAGACGTCCTTTGCCTAATAAATATTCTTTAAGTCGGAAGGAGTTTTATGAAGTGTGTCTGCAAGGGCCGGCATATTTGCAGAGTAAATTTAAACAATCAGTTGATAATATATTTAATGTAGATTCTCCCCAAGTAGCAAATATCAATAAAGATATTTTTGATTATTTTAATGATGATTGGAAAAATGGCCATCAATATTTAAGGAATAATATTGGGAGTTTTCTGCAAGGTAATCATTTTATTGAAGTTCAAGTTGCTGACGAGATTTTTGACCAAGAACAGGCCAGCAAATGGGGAGTTAAAGAAGGGCAGATTTTTATTCTTTATCATATGGGTCAAGGGGGCCCAAGCTCTGTGCTTAATTCAGAAATTTTAAATAAAATAGTTTATCGGTCAGAATTTATCGGCCTTAATCAAGGTAATAAATATTATAATATTTTTAGAGATACGCTTAAGGTTTTGATAAATTACGGTTTGGCTACTCGTTTGACTACTTTTATGTTGTTGCAGGATGTTTTGAATCAAATTACTGATCTAAATTATTTTTCGGATCACACTCATGATTTTGTCAAAGAAATAAAAAAAGAAGACAGTATTTATTTTCTTTATGCCAATAATGCTAATTTAGTCAAGGATGATCAGCCGGTGGTTTTGTCAGGGTTATATAATTTGAAAAGTTATGTTGGCCGAGGAATACCTAATAATGAGATATTAAAATTGTCTGACCATGGTTATGGAAAAGCCACTAGTAATTTTTCAACTACTGAATTGCAAAATAAAAATCAATACACTAATCATCAGGTTAGAAAAATAGCTTTAAAGAATGAGATTAATTTTTCAATTTTCCGGCACAAAGAATCAGTTAGTTTAAAGCAGAGTCAAGCAGCTGAATATGTCTGGACCGCTTTGGAGAAAAATAATATTTTGAAGAAAATTTTTAGTTTAACACCTATAATTAATTTTAGATATACAAAGTAATGGAATCAATTAAAGAGTTAAAAGAAATTTGCCAAGCTAGTAAAAGAAATAAACCACCCAAGTTTAGTATGGCAGGATATTTATTATATCGTGATATTTCTATTTACATTACAAAATTTTTTTTGTTAATTACTAATAAAAAAATAAACCCTAATTTTATTTCCGTCTTGAATATTATATTAATAATACTTGGAGGCCTAACGCTGCGCCACCATAGTTTTCGTATAAATATTTTAGCTTTCATTTTAATTATTCTGAGTATTCTTTTGGATAAGGTTGATGGGGAATTAGCTCGTTATCTAAAAAGAGACACCTTAAGGGGGGGATTATTAGAACAAGTTTACCATTTTGTTTTTATGCCGAGTATTTTAACTGGTCTGGGACTAAAATTATTTTTTACTTATCAAGACAATATTTATCTATTTTTAACTCTTTTAGTTGTAGTTTTAATTATTTTTAATACTATCAGCTCAACTTTTATCTATTTTATGTTGTTTTTCAAGAAGATAGAATGGGTTAGGCAATATCATAATCAGGAAAGGAAAATCACACCAGCTAATAGAGCATTATTAAAGCTATTAAAGATTCTTAAATTTTCAACTATCATCGCTAGAAATGATTTAATGATATTTATGTTTTTACTGGTTTACGTTGTTGATTTCTTTAATAGTAGTCATTTCTTAAAATGGTTTTTTATTATTTATATCACTTTGGTAGCTATCAGATTTTTACGAATAGTTGTAACTAAATATCTAAATGTAGATGAAGATGCACAAAAAATAATTAGTAAATTGTATAATTCTTTGTAAAATGTGCTCTATTAACGGTTTTAATTATAAAGATGAGGCCTTAATTCTAGATATGAATGAAATAATCTCATATCGTGGCCCGGACGATGCCGGGGTTTTTACTAGTAGTGATATTTCTTTAGGGCATAATCGTTTGAGCATTATTGATTTATCAAAAGAAGCAAACCAACCAATGTTTAGTTTTGATAAAAAACAGGGGATTGTTTTTAATGGAGAAATCTATAATTATCGTGAATTAAAAAAAGAATTAAAGGATATTTATCCGTTTAAGACGCAGAGCGACACGGAAGTTATTCTCGCTGCCTATAGAAAATGGGGCTATGATTGTGTAAATAAATTTAGTGGCATTTTTGCTCTAGCTATTTTGGATAACCAGAAACAAGAGTTGTTTATTGCTCGCGATCATTTAGGAGTTAAGCCAGTTTTCTATTATTTTGACGGTTCCAAATTTATTTTTTCCTCAGAGATTAAAGCGGTTTTAAAACATGATGTTAAAAGAGATCTCAATATTAATGCCCTAAATTTATATTTCAGGTTTTTGTATATTAATGGTCCGGAAACAATTTGGCAGAATATTTATAAATTACCACCGGCTAGTTATTTAGTCTTAAAAAATAATAAAATTAATATTCAAAAATATTGGCAAATAGAGGATTACGAAGATAGTTTTAATAGAGAGGAGTCAATTGATAAAATTAGAGAGACGCTAAAAGCCGCAGTTAAACGACAAATGATTGCCGATGTGCCGGTTGGCATGTTTTTATCAGGTGGCATTGACTCAACAGTAGTTTTGGGTTTGATGTCGGAATTTACTGATCAGCCAATTCAGACCTTTTCCGTTGGCTTTGATATAGACGTGGAACAGGATAAATTTAATAGTGATTATCTTTTGGCCCGTCAGACGGCTAAACATTATCAGACGGAGCATCATGAGCTGATTATTAAGTCGCAGGATGTTTTGGATAATTTAGAGGAGGTCATTTGGCATATGGATGATTTGGTAGCCAACCCTACCCAAATTTCAATTTTTCTTTTATCTAAGTTTACTAAACAAGAGGGCATCAAGGTTGTGCTTGGTGGTGATGGAGGTGATGAATTATTTGGTGGTTATGATCGTTATTATTATTATAATTTAATTCGTCGCTGGCAGAGGATGCCAAAAGTTCTGCGCCAGAATGGTTTAATTGAAAAAATTTTTGCTTTATCAGGCAAACAAAAGAATTATAATAAACTGAATTTAACTGCGCCACTTGATGTCTTTTGGTCTTGGCGAGCTCAAAAAGAAAAAATGGTTAGCCGGTTTCTTAATCCTCAAGTTAGTAATTTAACAGCCAATAAAGAATATATTGCTGATCATAATTTCAAAGGTAAACCAGATGATTTTTTGAAAAAATTAATGAAAGCAGATATAGACACTTGGCTGATTGACGAGTCTTTAGCTCAATCAGATAAAATGAGTATGGCTTGGGGAGTGGAACAAAGAGTGCCTATTTTAGATAAAGAGGTAGTTGAATTATCTATGAAGATTGCCAGTAAATATAAAATAAATAGTGCCGAACAAGGTAAATTAATTTTCAAACAAGCTTTGAAAGAATATATTCCTGATTTTGTGTATAATCAGAAGAAGAGAGGATTTTTTGCGCCAACCGCCAAGTGGTTAAGGACGGGCATGAAAAATATGGCCTATGAGGTTTTATCACCGGATTATAATCCAGAAACAAAAGAATTGTTTAATTTTGAGGCAATAAAAGTAATTTTGGATAATCATATTAGCCAAAAGGAATATGCCTTGAACACTGTTTGGTCTTTGATTAATTTTCAGATTTGGTATAAAAAGTATAAGATGTGAACCCCGTTAGAAATCACGGGGATAACCATCATTGACTATGGAAAAAATAAGAAGTAATAAAAGTGAAATTTCTAGCGCGGTGAAATTATTATACATAGCAAATTCAAGAATTCCCACAGAGAAGGCGCATGGTTTACAGATATTAAAAATGTGCCATCTTTTTGCTGTTCGAAATATTGATTTGACATTAATTTTGCCAAAAAGAAAAAATCCATCTTTTAGTAAAGAGAATATTTTTGATTATTATAAAATTGAAGAAAATTTTAAAATTAGAAAACTTTGGACGATTGATCCGCGTTTTCTTTTAAAATTTCCAGCGGGCACCTATATAAAGTTTCAATCCTTATTTTTTATTGTAAGATTATTTTTCTATTTTATTTTTTTGAAAAATAAGAAAGATAAAATATTTTATACACGAGATGAATATTTATTGCCGGTGTTGCAATTATTTTCCAGTAAAGTTTATTGGGAGTGTCATGATTTACCGCAACATCATAAGTATTATTTAAAATACTGGAAGAAGTGCGCGGGTATTATCACGATTAGTAATGGTTTAAAAAGTGAATTGATTAATTTAGGATTAAGTAGAGATAAAATAATTGTTGCTCCGGATGGAGTGGATTTAGAACTATTTTCAGGTGATCAAAAAAGTAAAGAAGAAATAAGAAGTTTATTAAAATTTCCACTAGATAAAAAAGTAATTCTTTATTCGGGACATTTATATGACTGGAAGGGCGCGCAGATTTTAGCGGACGCAGCAGGTTTTTTGTCAGAAAAGGAATTAATTATTTTTCTTGGAGGTACAGATGAAGATATTATAAAATTTAAGGAAAAAAATAATAAGCATAAAAATATTTTAATAGCTGGACGCAAGCCCCATGAGGAGGTGCCTTTATATTTGAGAGCGGCTGATATTTTGGTGTTGCCTAATTCTGCGAAAAATGATATTTCAAGATTATATACTTCACCTTTGAAGTTATTTGAATATATGGCGATGCAAAGACCAATTGTCAGCTCTGATTTGCCTAGCGCCAGAGAAGTTTTGGATTCAGAAAACTGTGTTTTCTTCCAACCGGATAATCCAAAAGATTTGGCTGAGAAAATTAAAGTAGTGCTCAATGATGACATGTTAAGTGAAAAAATAGCCAAGCAAGCTTATAATAAGGTGCAGAATTATACTTGGCAGAACAGAGTGGACAAGATAGTAGATTTTGTGTCATAATTGGTTGTCATATTTGTCTTTTGGGTTTATAATTGTTAATGTTTATATGAATTAAATAAATTAAAACATAAATTATGATAGATGGCGTACAAATAAAGAAAATAGTCAAATATTGTGATGACAGAGGATTTTTTGCTGAAATATTGGCCTCGGATGATCCATTTTTTTCTGTCATAAAACAAACTTCCTATACCGAGACGCATCCTGGTGTTATTAAGGCCTTTCATTATCATAAAAAGCAAGATGATATCTGGTTTGTTTCTCGAGGCATGGCCAAGGTTGTTTTATATGATTTGAGAGATAAATCAAAAACTAAAGGGGAGACACAGGTGATTTGCGCTGGAGAAGACAATCCGGTCTTAATCTATATACCCAAAGGGGTAGCGCATGGTTATAGTGTTTTAGGTAATAAGAAAGTTGGATTGTTTTATCATACCACCGAGCGTTATGACGCCGACAATCCTGATGAACATCGTATTCCTTATGATTCTAAGGAGATTGGTTTTGATTGGCAGGTTAAAAATAGATAATTAATTGAATAATTATGGATGATAATATTTTAGATAAAACTGTTATTACCGGTGCCAATGGCATGGTGGGGTCTTATGTGGATTTTGGTATCAAAGTAAATAAACGTTTGCTTGATGTGACTGATCTTATGGAGACAATGAAAATTATTGATCAATACCAACCAAGAGCAATTATACATTTAGCGGCTGAGACAGATGTTGATAGATGTGAAAGAGACCCTATGTATGCTTATTTTGTTAACGCAATCGGCACTTATAATGTGGCGGTAGCCGCTCAAAAAGTAGGAGCAAAGATGGTCTATGTTTCTACTTCAGCGGTATTTGACGGATTTAGCAAGGATCCTTATAGTGAGGATGATAAAACTAATCCACAGTATTTTTACGGACGGTCAAAATATATCGGAGAAGTTGTAGTGAGGGACATTTCAGATGATTATATTATTGCTCGAGTATGTGGAGTTTTTGGAGGTGGCCCCAAGAAAGATCAGAAATTTGTCAGTAAAATAATTAATCAGCTTAAGAAAAAAGATTGTCAGGAGATAAAAGCGATTAACGATTCATTTATCTCGCCGACATTTGGTAAAGATTTGATAAATCATTTAAAATACCTCATAAAAAAAGATGCTAAAGGAATTTTTCATCTTAGCAATAAAGGCGTATGTTCACGTTATGATATGGTAGTGAAAATTATTGAAGTGCTGGGGAAAGATGTCAAAGTAATGCCAGTGGATTCAAGTTATTTCAATTTACCAGCGCAAAGAGGTATGAACGAAAGTATGGTCTCAAAACGTTTTGATTTAGCCAGAGATTGGCAAAAAGCATTAGAAGAATATCTTAGAGAAGAGTGGCTTCCTACTTTAAAATTACTTAGATACTAGATAATTAACTATGAGGAATTATATACATAAGGATGATTGTAGAATATGTGGTTCAAAAGATTTAGTTAAAATTTTAGATTTAGGCCAGACACCATTGGCCAATGGTTTTCTGACAGCCGGATGATCCTGCAGATTTAGCCAAGCAGATTAAATTTCTATTAGATAATCCTAATCCTGATTTAAGAGAGAAATTATCTGATAAAGCTTATTCTAAAGTTCAAAAGTATACTTGGTTGGAGCGAGCCAAACAGATAATAGATTTTATAACCTGATGAGTTACAATAGATAAAAAGATTATGATAAAAATTCTAGTTATTACTCATGATATAAATAATAAATCCGGTTGGGGCAGATATTCTTCTTCAATTCTTAAGGAGTATCTTAAGTTTGGTCTGGTCTATAAAGTAGTGACGGAAAAAGGGAGCAATCAGAGCAATGAACTGAATATTTTATCTCCCACTATTTCCGTTTTTAAATTAATAAGTAATATTTTCAAAGTCAGAAAACTAGCCAAAGACTTTGATATTATTCATGCCTTTGATGGTTGGCCTTATGCCGTTTATGGTTACTTTTCCTCCTTAGGGAGGAATAAAAAATTATTTATTAGTGGTGTAGGCACTTATTCGGTGGATCCGTTTAACTTTAAATGCAAAAAATGGTTGATGAAAAAAGCATTCATCAGGGCAGAAAAAATTTTTTGCATTAGTGATTACACCAAAAAGAAAATATCAGAAAAGCTAAAACCATCTAATTTATTAACTGTCTTGTTGGGTGCCACGAGATTAAATTTATTGTCTGATGAAGAGGTAAGTAAATTTAAAATAGAATACAAGCTGAAAGACCATTATCCTGTATTTTTGACAGTCGGCGCCATCAAGAGCAGAAAAGGCCAGTATTATAGTTTACAAGCTATAACGCAATTAAAATCAAAATATCCTGATTTTAGATACTTTATCATCGGTTCTGATGCTGACAAAAAATATGTTGATAAGATAAAGAAATATTGCCATAACAATAAAATTTCTGATAATGTCATCATCATCAATAAAGCGAGCGACAAGGTTTTATCTTTTTTTTATCAAAGATCTGATGTTTTTATTATGACTTCAGTTAATAACGGTGATTATTTTGAAGGATTCGGCTTGGTCTTTTTGGAGGCTGCAACTTTTGGTTTACCAGTCATTGGCAGTAAAAATTGTGGGATAGAAGACGCTTTGCAGAATGGCTATAACGGATATCTGGCCGAGCAGAGACAACCTAATGATATCTATGATAAAATTATAAAAGTGTTAGCATCAGATCAAGAGCAGTGGAAACATCATTCTCAAGAATTTGCCAGTAGATTTTCTTGGTATAAGACAGTTAGTAAATATTATGAATACTATAGTCAGAAAAATTAAAATTTTTTTAATGATGATGAAGTAAAAAACTATATTTGGAATAAGAGGGGGGGGGGGGATAATAAAAGGAATAAAAATTCAATTTTAATATGATACCGTCTAATATAATTATATGTATCATGAAACAAAATAATCTATGCCAGAAAAATTTAATATAGATACTACTCAATTTACTGGTGGGGAAAAAGAAAAAATAAAGACTTGGGATAGCTTTGCTAAGAGGCATATGAAAGAAATGAGAGTTATTAAAAAGGCCGGACTCTTAGGAAAAGATAATAAGGATTGGCGTAATGTTACAGAACATCTTATGGTGGTTAGTTCTTTAGCCGGATTTTTAGCAGAAAAATTAAAAACAGCTGGCCAAGACATTGATCCAGAACTAGTTGAGTCAGCTGCTATTTTACATGATGTCAGTAAAAGGATAGATATAGAAAGGGATGTTAGATACGATACTGAAAAAAAAGAGGGTCGACTTACAATTTTACTAGAACAGGCTGGTTATTCAGAACAATTCATACAAACTGCTTCATATGCAGGTCGAGTACCTGAAATTTATATTGAAGATAATGAGGCACGAAGTAAAGCAATTGATGAGATACCCCTAGAACAACTTATAATAGCCTATTCTGATGCTAGAGTAAGAAATGTTAATGTAGTTTCTCTTGAAGAAGCACGAGACAAAAATAAAGCAAAGGTTCCTAAAGATCAGAAATTTTATGATAAATGGCATAGATATTATAAGGAAGTAGAGGAATATCTTTTTGAAAAAACGGACGGTAAACTTAAATTAGATAACATTGACAATGAAGAATGTTCAAATTATTTAAGATCTATTGAACGTCCATGATTCAATATGATTATTAGAGCCAAAAATGATAAAATATATTCAATTTAGCAAGGTTGGATATATTTTTTATCCACATTGACACTTATTGACACCATTTGATACTTCAGTGTATTATATTATTATGGATAATAGAGAAATAAGACCAAACATTGTTTACACTACCAGTGAGGCACAAGAGCTGTTAAAAATAAGTAACAGCACTATTAAGCGCATGTTAAAAAAGGGACTTATTAGGGCTAACAAAGTTGGCGGACAATATAGAATTTTGGGTAAGGAAATATTACGTTTGATATCCCCTAAAGCAGAAAAAAAGGCGACTAAATATTATTTGACAGCCAAGAAAAAAGTAGTGAATAAAATTAATAAATGGTAATCAAATATTTTATAATTATCAATGAGAAATAATAGAGTAACTACAATTCTAAAATTATCAAAAGAAGCGTTTGGAAAATATAAATCACAAATCATAATTTTAGTAATATTGGGCTTTATAGCAAGTTTGTTGGAAGGTATTGGAATTAATACTTTAATTCCTTTATTTTCTTTTATCTTAAAGGATCAATCTGGCGATAATTTGATATCTAGAATTATTGGTAATTTTTTCTCGTTTATTCATATTACCCCAAGTGTAATATGGC
Organism: Candidatus Komeilibacteria bacterium CG11_big_fil_rev_8_21_14_0_20_36_20; assembly: GCA_002787405.1. Taxonomy (GTDB): domain Bacteria; phylum Patescibacteriota; class Patescibacteriia; order UBA1558; family GWA2-36-10; genus PCWQ01. The sequence continues at coordinate 58,674 of PCWQ01000007.1, read as the reverse complement.
TACTAATATTTATTAGTATTTTGTTTTTTTTAAAAACAGTTGCAACAGTTATTTTTAATTATATTAAGATAAAAATAACTTCGGATTATGAAGAAAAAACCAGGGGCTTATTATTAGATAAAACTCTTAAGGCCGACTGGCCATATTTATTAAAGCAAAAGTTAGGCTATCTAGAAACTGTCATAATGACAGATGTGCGTGCCAGTGCGGTTTTATTAAGACAAATTAGTGCCGCTATAATGCAAATAACTAGTTTATTGATTTATACTTTAGTAGCAATAAACATTTCTATGACTATTACTGCACTGGTTTTCGCCATAGGAATGTTACTGTTTCTTTTTTTAAAACCGATAATTTATAAGATTAAAGTATCTTCTAGAAAGATGTCAGATAGTAATAAGGAGATAGCGCATTATGTTAATGAGAATATTATGGGGATTAAAACAGTCAAAGGAATGTCTGTTGAGAATAAAGTATTGTTAAAGGGGCAAGATTATTTTAATAAGTTAAAAAAAATATCAATAAAAATTCTTTTATTGCAGGCCATCTCATATTCTCTTATTCAACCTGTTAGTATAATTTTTATTTGTTTAATCTTTGCTTTTTTCTATAAATCACCCGATTTTAATTTTGCGTCTCTAGCGGCAATAATATATTTAATAGAAAGAATTTTTGTATATTTTCAGCAATTACAAAGCAATTTAAATACTATTAATGAATTTGTTCCATATTTGAATAGTGTATTAAGTTACGAACAAAAAGCTGTCGCTAACAAAGAAATTAATAAGGGATCAGCTCCCTTTTTGTTTAATAAAAATTTAGAATTTAAAAATATAAATTTTTATTATGAGCATCATAAAAAAATATTGTCTAATATTAATTTTGGAGTCAAGAAAGGGGAGATGATTGGTATTATAGGTCCTTCGGGAGTTGGAAAGACCACGTTAATTGATTTGATTTTGCGTTTATTTAATCCTAAGGATGGACAAATTTTGTTGGACGGAAAAAATATTAATTCCATTAGTTTAGATGATTGGCGAAAGAACATTGGTTATGTTTCTCAAGATATATTTTTAATAAACGATACAATTGCCAATAATATTAAATTTTATGATAACTCCATTAGTGATCAAGAAGTAGAACAAGCTGCTAAGATGGCTAGTATCTATAATTTTATTCAAGGTTATCCTGATAAGTTTGATACTATAATTGGCGAGCGCGGTATTTTACTTTCAGCTGGACAGCGTCAAAGAGTTGTTATTGCGCGTATTTTGGTTAAAAATCCACAATTATTGATTTTTGATGAAGCAACGAGCGCTTTGGATGTTGAATCGGAAAAAGAAATACAAGAAGTTATTAATCATCTTAAAGGTTATATGACAGTTCTAGTGATTGCGCATAGATTATCAACGATAACTGATGCGGATAGATTGATTGTTTTAAGTGGAGGTAAAATTATTGAACAAGGAAGGCCAAAGGCATTATTAAAAAATAAAAATTCTTATTTTTTTAAAATATATAATTTAAGAAATAATTAGTTTGTATGCGTATACTTTTGAGTTGGACACAATGTGGGCCAGAAATAGAAGAATTACTATTAGAATTAAAAAGAAATTCTCATAAGGTTGTTTATTGGCTAGGGTTTTCTGGGGGAGTAGAAAAGAAATATCCTGAAATTATTTTTCATAATCATCCAGATGCTTGGGTCGCTAAACCAGCGCCGGGTGTTGATACATCGCAATTTCCAGCGCCGGGTGTTGATTTAATAGAGAAATTATATCATGATGAATCTTTAATTTTAACCATGATGAATAGAAAGTGTCATGGCATGCAGAGGGTTGATGAACGCAAACATTTATATTACAACCTTTTACAATATTGGAATGGCGTTCTTAAAAAATATAAACCAGATGCTATTGTTTATGCCTTTCCACCTCATTCATCGCATGATTATGTGATTTATTCCTTAGCAAAATTATTCAGAATAAAAACACTAATGTTCGAATCAACATGGCAGTTTGGTAAAACTATCATGTACGAAGACTTTCGTAAGGGTAGTCAGGTCTTATGTAAGGAAATAGAGAGTAATAGAGGTAAACATTTTTCCATCGAAGATCTTAGTAATGATTTACGAGAACACTATATTCAAGGTGTGGATAAGAATCGCGATGCGACGCCAATATATATGAAAGAAGGAAGGAGGCAGTATACTGGGGTCAATTTATTTTTAACTAAATTAAAAATTACAGGTAAGCATATTAAGCGGGGGAAGATTTTGAAATCGGCCATGGGGCATCTTAATAAGAGATTAAAACAAAATACCAAAAAAGAATATCTTAAATTTCAATGTGTTCCGGATTTATCCAAAAAATTTATTTACGTACCACTGCAATATCAGCCCGAATATACAACTAGCCCTATGGGCGATGTATTTGTTGATCAAATTCTTATGTTAGAGGTTTTGAGTAGCGCCTTGCCTGATGATTGGGTTATATATACAAAGGAACACCCTGCTCAATGGTGGTTTCATGGAATAAATTATGCAGATGGTCGCTATCCAGGTTATTATACAAAGATTTTAAAATTAAAGAATGTGTCTTTAATCCCAGTTTCGACTAGTACCTTTGATCTTATCTATAAAGCACAAGCGGTGGCTACAGTTACTGGGACAGCTGGCTGGGAAGCATTATTAAATTCTAAGCCACCTCTTATCTTCGGACTTCCCTGGTATAGAGATTGTCCTGGTGTTTTTAGAGTGAATAATGTTGAAAGTTGTAAGGTGGCTTTTAATAGAATTAAAAATGGTTTTCGTATAAATCAGCAGGATATTATTAATTATTTGAAAAGCGTCGATAATATTAATTTTGATGCTTTTATTATCAATCCCACTGATTTACCAACAAAAATTAGTAGACAAGAGAGTATGTCTAATATGACCAAGAGAGTAATTGAGGCATTAAAATAGTAATCTTAAATTTTAATAAAATAATAATAAATTATAATTTTAAATTTATGTTAGACAATAAAACCGTTTTAGTCACCGGTGGAACCGGATCTTTTGGCAAAAGCTTTACAAAATTTTTACTTGATAATTATCAACTAAAGAAATTAATCGTCTTCAGCCGTGATGAATTAAAGCAGTCAGAAATGAAAAAAGAAATATCTGATGATAGGTTAAGATTTTTTCTTGGTGATGTGCGAGATTTACAGAGATTGCAACGGGCTTTTCGTGGGGTTGATATTATTATTCATGCAGCGGCTTTAAAACAAATTCCAACATTAGAATATAATCCATTTGAGGCAGTAAAAACGAATATTCTAGGCAGCCAGAACGTTATTGATGCCGCTATTGATCAGCAAGTTAAGAGAGTGGTATTAATTTCGACTGATAAAGCTGCTCAGCCGGTCAATTTATACGGGTCGACCAAACTTTGTGCAGAAAAATTATTTAGCAGTGGTAATTCTTACGCCACTGATAAAACTAAGTTTAGTTGTGTTAGATACGGCAACGTTATAGGCAGTCGGGGAAGTATTGTGGAACATCTTTTGAAGAAATCAAGTCTTGAAAAGGTATATATAACTGATGAAAGGATGACTAGATTTTGGATAACCTTAGAGCAAGCTTTTAGATTAGTGTTATTTACTCTAGAGAATATGCAGGGAGGAGAAATTTTTATACCAAAAATTCCGAGTATGAAACTAGTTGATTTAGTTAACGCCCTAGCGCCTAACGTCCCTAGGGAAATCATTGGCATCAGGCCTGGTGAAAAATTACACGAAACACTGGTAACTAAAGAAGAAACCAGACATACAGTAGAGTTAGATAAATATTTTGTTGTTTTGTCCGAGTCTTATAATAAGGAAGAACATTTTAAAAAGTTTTTAGATATGGGGAAGAAGATGGAGTCTAACATTGGTTTTGTTAGCGACACAAATAAAGAGTGGATGACAGCAAAAGATTTAAAGAAATTATTATTAAAGTAAAGTGTATGAGTAAATTTTCTAAAAATATTCCCATTGCTCATAAATTTATTGGTGAAGGTCACTCTACCTTAATTATAGCTGATATTGGAGCAAATTTTGATGGTAGTTTAGAAAAAGCTAAAAAGTTAGCCTTGGCTGCTAAAAAATCTGGTGCTGATGTAGTAAAGTTTCAGACTTTTTCGGCTGATACGATTGTTTCTGGGCCAAGTTTTTCCAAAATGAAGTTAAAGGGAGTGCATGGAACATGGGATAAGCCTATTGATGAAGTTTTTAAGGAAGCTGAATTTCCAAGAGAATGGCATAGAGAACTTTTTGATTATTGTCAGCAAATAGGTGTCTTGTTTACTTCTGCTCCTTATGATTTTGCAGCTGTAGATCTTTTGGATGAGTTAGGAGTTGATTTTTTTAAGATTGGTTCAGGAGATATCACTTGGCATGAAATATTAAAATACATTGCTAAGAAAAATAAACCAATAATGCTGTCAACTGGAGATAGCACCCTCGCTGAAATAGATGAGGCGGTTAAAATTATCAAATCAACAGGCAATAATGATTTAGTGCTTTTGCAGTGCATTACTAATTATCCATCAAAAGTTGAGAGTGCTAATATTAATGTATTAAAAACGTATCAAAACACTTTTGATGTTATGACTGGTTATTCTGATCATTCCCCTGGCAGTTTAGTGGTTTTAGGAGCAGTCGCCTTAGGAGCAAGGGTGATTGAAAAACATTTTACTTTGAGCAATAAAGACAATGGACCAGATCATCCTCATTCAATGGAAGCACAAAAATTCAAAAAAATGGTTGAGCAAATAAGATTATTAGAGAAAGCCCTTGGCAGTACCGTGAAAGATGTGGTTGAAGAAGAAGCAGAAACGGTAATTGTTCAACGTCGTTCATTGCACGCCAAGAAAGACATTAATAAAGGCGAAGTTATTAAAGATGATGATATTATTGAATTAAGACCAGCGGTAGGTATTCTTCCAAAACATAAGGATACTATAGTTGGACGCAGAGCTAAGAATGATATTAAAGCCAGAGAAGCAATATATTGGGGAGATCTTAATTAGATAATTAAAATAATTATGAAATTTAACGAGGTAGCATTAATAGCCATCACTAGTAATGACATTGTTAAAAAATCAGATGCTGTTATTTGGTTAGAAGGAGATGGTTATAATCGATTCAAACAGACCTTAAAAATATTTCAAGATGGCTTAGCAAAAAATATTGTTGTCTCAGGCGGGTGCACTAGTGTACCGCAGTTTACTATTCCTGCTGGTCTATTAGCTAAAAAATTATTAAAAGCAGGTGTACCAAAAAATAAAATTGTTATAGAAGATAATTCTCAGAACACCTATGATCAGGGGGTGGAGGTGATGAAGATAGTAAGGAATAAAAAGTGGAAAAAAATAATTTTGGTTGCTTCACATTTTCATCAAGATAGAGCATTTCTTACATTTTTACAAGCAATGAAGCAGGCAAGATTAAAAATACAAATATTTAATGCGCCTGCTCGCGACCTTTCCTGGTTTGAACAAACTAGTTATTCTAATCTAACTCGCTTGCAACTTTTAGGGGTGGAGTTGGCAAAAATAAAACAATATAGAAAAAAGGGCCATCTGGTTAGTATTAGAGCAGCAGTGGATTATCAAAGTTGGAAAGAGAAACAAAAGTAGTTAAATATGGATTTTCAACAAATAAAAAAAATAATGGGCTCGGATTTTATTGGGCCGGAAGAGCTTAAGACGATAAGTTCCGAGTTTAAAATATCTAATACGTTTAACTTTAGATCATCAATACCAAAAGTTCCTTTTAGCGTGGATTATCTAGAGCAAATTAATATTAAACATGATTATATTTTGATTCTAGGAATGCCCGAAAGCTCAGATGGACAAAAATTAACAATCAACAAACTGCGATCAATTTTTGGTTGGCAGCCTGATAAATCAGAGCCCTGTTTTTATAGTCAGGACTGGTATTTGAATGAGAAATTCGCTAATGATCAAGTTTTAGATTTTAAATGGTATTTAATTAAAAAAAATGTTACAGAAGATAGTCGTGGTAAAAGTCCTGAAACAATACACAATGATTTAAAAATGAAGGAAGGTTTCCCTTCAGCCATTTTAGCAGCTTTTACTTTCTTTTCTTATTATTTATTAAATAAGGGTCAGATTTTATGGGCGCACGATTTTATTTGGTGTTCTGACAAGGACCACAATGGTGATAGGGTTTATATAGGACGTTATGTAGATCCAGAAAAAATTAATAAAAATGGATTTAATATCCATCGCCATCTGGTTATTAGATCTTGTTATGGTCTAGCCCCACAAATATTATGATAGTAGCAATTATTCAAGCTAGGATGAGTGCGGAAAGGTTGCCTAATAAAGTAATAGCTGATATTGCTGGCAAACCAATGATTTGGCATGTAGTAAATAGGGTCAAAAGCACTAGTAAAATTGATAAAGTAATATTAGCCACTAGTGACAAGCTGATAGATCAGAAGTTAGTTGAAGTCGCGTCTCAAATAGGCATTGATGTTTATACGGGAAGCGAATCAGATGTTTTAGATAGATATTATCAAGCAGCAAAGAAATATAAAACTGATATCATTGTAAGGATCACAGGCGACTGTCCTTTGATAGATCCAAATATCATAGATAAAACAATAGAATATTTCTTAAAAAATAATTTTGATTATGTTAGCACAGCTCATACTAATAAATCAATGGATTCAGCATATCCTGATGGTTTAGACACGGAAGTATTTAATTTTAGTTCTTTAGAAAAAGCATGGAAAGAAGCAAAGTTAAAATCCGAGAGAGAACATGTGACGCCTTATATTTGGAATAATTCTCAAATCTTTAAAATTAATACTTTTCAGGGAGATGATTGTGATCAGGATTATTCTCAAATGCGTTGGACAGTTGATGAAGAACGCGATTTAAAATTTGTCAGAGAAGTGTATAAGAATTTATACAAAGATAGAAATATTTTTTTCATGAAAGATATACTTAATTTATTAAAAGATTATCCGGAGTTGCTAGAAATCAATAGTGACATAAAAAGAGATGATGGTTATTTTAAATCCTTGAAAGAAGAGGAGCAATTAGCAATTAGAAGTTTGATGCAGCATCAGGATTTCTCTAGTGTACACAAGGTAAGCGAGCCGGTTGATAAAATAAGCTTGCCCTCCGTAGATCAAATAAATAAAATCAGCATTTTCGGTTTAGGCTACGTTGGTTGTGTTTCCGCTGCCTGTTTAGCAAAGAATAATTTTGAAATTATCGGTGTTGATGTTAATCCTATTAAAATCGGAGCCATTAATCAAGGAGTTGCCCCATTAATAGAAACAGAATTAGGTCCTTTAATAAAAAGCGCTGTCGAGTGCGGAAGATTAAAAGCCACCGATGATGTTGATTTTGCAATAATCAATACGGCTATTAGCGTGATTTGCGTGGGTACGCCATCTTTAGCTAATGGCAGCATTGATTATACAAGTATTGAAAAAGCTATTACGACAATAGCAAAAGCTTTATTGGTAAAGAATTCGGAACATACTATTATAATTAGGAGTACTATTTTACCAGGGACAATTGATTCAATAATTAAGCCAATGTTATTAAAAATATGTGGAGAAAAAGTATTCAAGAATATTAAATTATGTCATAATCCGGAGTTTTTAAGAGAGGGTTCAGCTATTTTTGATTTTTATAATCCCCCTAAAATAATTATTGGAGCAGAAGATGAAAAGGATGGCAAATTTTTGATGGATTTATTGTATAATAATGTTTCTGGCGAGAAAATGGTTACTGACATTAAAACAGCAGAGACTGTTAAATATGTTGATAATGTTTTTCATGCTCTTAAGGTTTCATTTGCTAATGAAATTGATACATTCTGTAAGTCAGCTGGTGTTAATTCTCATAAAGTTATGGAGATATTTTGCAAAGATAGAAAATTAAATTTATCACCGTATTATTTAAAGCCAGGCAAACCCTTTGGTGGTTCATGTCTTCCTAAAGATTTGAATGCTTTTGTTAACAGAGCTAAAAAGAGAGATTTAGAATTGCCGGTGATATTTAATATTTTAAATAGCAACAACATGCATATAAAGAATATTTTAAAGACTATTTTATCTTTTAATAAAAAGAAAATTGGGATAATTGGTTTATCGTTTAAAGAAAATACAGATGATTTAAGAAACAGCCCCATGATAGATATAGTAGAGCATTTAATAGGCAAAGGGATTGAAGTGTCAATATTTGATAAAAATATTTATATGGCAAGAATATTTGGAGCTAATAAAAACTATATTATAAATCATATTCCACATATATCTTCATTATTGACGGATAACTTGAAAGAGCTTGTCAAATTTTCAGAGATAATTGTTATAGCTAATAAAGAGGAAAAATTATTGAGTTCATCAGATTCTTTATTTAGAAATAAAATAGTCATTGATTTAAGTCATTAATATGGAAGAAATAAAAAAATTCCTTCAAGATAAAAAAAATGATATTGGCCACGGTGAGCAGGGATTTAGTAGTTTGTTAATGGAAAAATCAATGCGTTGCGTGGAAATTCCTTGGGTTATTTTACGGGTTTTAAAAGATAAACATGAAAAAGTATTAGATCTAAGTACAACATTTTTTGATCGGAAATATTTTAAAGTTTTTTTTGAATCACTCATACTTTCCACTGAAGATTTTTATTCTATAGATATTATTCCATTCAATTATAAAAGATTTGCAGATTTTGTAGAGACAGATTTGTTGAAAGAAAAGATTAAATTTCAAAAAGCTGATGCCCGCAATATACCATATCCGGATAATTTTTTTAACCAAATTATGTGCATATCCACCATTGAGCATATTGGCTTTGATAAGGTTAATTTAGCGGGAGGGAGGTCTTCATTTGATCGTTCTAAAGATTTACCTGATTTTTTTCCATCTCTTGAAACATGGACTGAAGATTTTAAGGTAATGAAAGAAATGATTAGAGTTTTAAAACCAGGAGGCAAACTATTATTAACAGTTCCTTTTGGAGGAGAAAAAATAATTACTGAAAAAGATAGTTTAGGGTTGTATGCTTTGGAGCTGCGATATGACAATAAACGTTTAAACAAATTGTTAGATTTTCCTAATATTAAAATTGAAGAAAAAAAGATTTTTGTTTATGATAATAATTATGGATGGAATGATGGAACATCATCTGATTCAATTCCCCAACAACTATCTGTATGCTGTCTGGAAATCAAAAAAACTATATAAAAATTATGCCTAGAGTCAAGAAAATTTTATTAATAAATCCATTTATTATAGAGACCAATTCTTATAATTACGAGACGGTAATATCTGGTGGTCAGTTTGCAGAGTCACCACTGGGTCTTGGTTATATTTCTTCTTATCTGCAAAGTAAGATTAATGATGTAGAGATTGAAATTTTTGATGCTAATTTAATGGCTATGAAGCATTTTATTTCTAAGGGGAAGGTTGATATGTCTGCAGCTTGGGGTTTATTAAAAGATAAAATAGAAGAAGTTTCCCCAGATATTATAGGAGTGAGTTCTTTGTTTCATTCTACATCACATATTGTTCATCAAACATGTACACTTATAAAGAAAATATCACCAGACATAATCACTGTCATAGGCGGCAGTTATCCTACAATTTCTTATTCAGATGCTTTAAAAGATAATAATATAGATTATGCAATAATTGGAGAAGGTGAGATTTGTTTTATGGATTTAATTCTTTTTTTAAATAAAGAAAAAGGAGTAGAAAATTTGCATGGAATAGCTTATAGAGATGATAAAAATATTATATTTAAAGAAAATAAATTTTTAATCAAAAATTTAGACGAGTTGCCTTTTCCTGACAGAACTAACATATCGCCGGATGACTATATTATGCCCAATGATTTTTCAGAATATGGAAATTTAAGCAGAAATTTTCTCTTTCGTGTTTTAGGTCGTAACAATGCTAAAATAGGCATTATGACTGCTTCTCGAGGCTGTCCATATTCTTGTTCTTTTTGTTCAGCAAAACACATTTGGGGTAGATCAATACGTTATCGTAATTCCAAAAATGTGGTAGATGAGATAGAATTACTTATTAAGGAATATGGTGTTAATGCAATAGTTTTTAATGATGATAATTTTACAGTTAGCACCAAAAAAGCTGTGGCTATTATGGATGAAATAATCAAAAGAGGTTTGAATATTCGCTGGGGAGTTGGAGGAGGTTTAGGTGTAAATTTTCTAGATGAAGAAATAATAAAAAAGATGTATGATAGTGGCATAGCTATCTTTAATCTTGCTTTTGAATCTGGCAGCCAGAAAACACTTAAAGAAATTGGCAAAGTGTTAAATTTAGAGATATCAAAAAATGTTGTTAGAAGAATAAGAAAATTAGGCAAGGGTTATATTATTGGTTTTTTTATTTCGGGTTTTCATTTTGAAACTAAAAAAGAAGTTGAAGAAACTTTGGAGTTTGCTCGATCTTTAGATCTAGATTGGGCTTTAATTAGGAATTATCAAGCAATTCCTGGGTCAAGAATATTTGAAGAGTGTCTCCAGAAAGGATATATTGTGGCTGATAGTATAAGATATGGGTATCCCTTGGTTACAAGTAATGTAGATTGGCCAAATTTTTCTAAAGAATATATTTTGGAAAAAAATTATTTAGCCAATCTCGAGGTCAATTTTATAAATTCCAGAAATTTAAATTCTGATAGAGTAGATCAGGCAATTAGAGATTTTAAAGGAGTGATTGAATTAGCACCAGATCATGCGATTGCTTATTATGTTCTCGGCAAAGCGTATGAAATCAAAGGGGATTTATTAAAGGTTAAAGATAATTGGCATAAAGCTCAAGATATATTAAAGACAAGTGAGACTTCTAGAAGTTATTTTAAGCATTTTAAAATTGATATAAACAAGGAATTGAATTTGTTGGAAGGGGGGGCTCTTTAATGGCCAGAATTGCTTTTCTTCAGCATATCTTGTTAGAAAATTTAGGCGTCATGGCCATATCTTCAGTTTTGAAGGAGCATGGTCATGTAGTTGATGTTTTTTGTTTAGAGGAAGAAGATAGTTTTTACGAATCAGTAATGAATTTTAAGCCCGATATAGTTGCTTGTAGTTTATGTATCGGAGAGCAGGAAGATGTTCTTGCAATTTTGAGAGAGATAAAGAAGATAAATAAAGATATTTTAACTTTAATTGGCGGGGCATTTACTTTAGTTTTTCCGGAAATAGTTAATGAGGATTGTATAGATTTAATGTGTGTGGGTGACGGCGAGTTAGCTTGTCTAGAAATTTTAAATCGACTAGACAAGAAAGAAAATTTTTTCAATATTCCAGGAATTTGGTTTAAGAAAAATGGACAAGTGGAAAAAAATACAGCCATAGCATATGTTAATAATATAGAACATTTACCTTCTTTTGATAGAGATATTTATTTTAAGAAATATGAGAAATTAAGAAAGTTAGAGACAAAACCGTTCATTTTATCACGAGGTTGCCCTTTTCGATGTTCCTATTGCTATACTAATTGGATAAATCAATTTTATAGGGATGGAGGCGGGACTCATTTTCGCTTATATTCGCCTCAAAAGCTCATAGCGGAGCTATTATATGTTAAAGATAAATATGGTTTGAAATGGGCTAGGTTTCAAGATGCAACTTTTAATGTAAAATTAGAACAAGTAAGAGAGTTTTTGAAATTGTACATAGAAAAAAAATTGCCAGGATTTATAATTTATGCCAGAGTTGAAGATATTAGTGAAGAATATATTGCTCTTTTAAAAAAAGCTGGTTGCGATAAGCTTGTTATTGGTATCCAAACTGGCAATGAAACTTTAAGAAAAGAGCTATTAAATCGTAACATGAGCAATAAGCAAATAATAGCAGCTTGTCAACTGTTAAAAAAATATCAAATTAGAATAGGCGCAGATATTATATTTGGCTGGCCAGGAGAAACTATGGATAATGCTTATGAGACTATAAATTTATGTAGGCAGCTTGATTTAGATGATATTAACTCTAATGTCTTGGTACCTTATCCTAAAACTCAGATAGGGAATTATTGCCTTGATAATAATTATCTTAAAGATATAATTACCTACAAAAATGCTGGTTCAACCGCCGATAGCAATAATTCGCTTATAAAACAGGATAATATAAGACAATTAATAAATTTAGATAAATTATGTTATCTTTTAATTCGTTTCCCGAATTTGAAATGGCTAGTAAATTTATTGATTAAATTGCCGCCAAATAGAATTTTTTTAATAATCAAAGACGTGCCATCTATTAGAAGGAATTTAAAATATGAAGTGAAAAACACTAAAGATAGCTTTATTTATATTATGCATTATTTAAAATTAGTCATGAAAAGATAATATGGAAGATGAATTATTAGATCTATCGGTGGTTGTTTGTTCGTATAATTGTGAGGAGATAATAGAAGGATGCTTAAGCTCGGTTAAAGAAAATAATCCTAAAGAAATAATTTTAGTCGACGCTGGTTCAACTGATAAAACAACAGAGATAGCCAGACCTTTTGTAGATAAAATTGTTAATGATAGCCGAAAAGGGCTTGGCAATGCACGAAACATAGGATTAGATGCAGCCGAATGTAAATACATCGTTTTTGTTGGCGCTGACAATATAATGCCCCAGGGATCTTTAATAAAGATGATAGAGTATCTAGAGAAGTATAAGTGTGCGATAGTTTCTGCTATAACAATGTTAAGTGAAACAGATTCTTATCTTGGTTGGGCTCAGAATATTTACAGAGAAAAATATAAGCCGGGTTATAAGAATGTAGTTGGCACGCCAACTCTCTTTCTAAGAGAGGTATTAAAAAAGTATAGATATGATACTTTTATGACTAATAGTGATGATACAGATCTTTGTACTAGAATGGCTAAAGATGGTCATAAATTTGCCATTTCTGAGGCTATTTGTTATGAAAAGGGTTTTGCTTCAATAGGAGCAATTATAGATCGTTGGATTCGTTATGGTCGTGGCGACTGTTTATTTTATAAGAAATACGCTAAGAATTGGAGCATTAGTAGAAAATTAAAATCTTATTGTCATCCATTTATGACCGATTTTATTACACCATTTAAAAGTTCGGGTTTTGTTAAAGATATCGCCATTCTTCCATTTTTAATATTAATAACATATTTAAGATATTATAGTTGGTTAAAAACAGCTTTATTTTTCAAAAAAAGAAAATTAACATCAAGATAATTATTAATAAACTAATAATAAAATTATGAGGTATTGTACAAAATGTGTTGTACCTGAAACAAGGCCAGGTATAAATTTCGATGACAGGGGTGTTTGTAACTTTTGTCGTTATTATGAATCCTTGGATAAGATAGACTGGGAGGGAAGGAGGAAACAGCTTATAGACATAGCTCAGGAAGCTAAAAACAAAGGGGCTCAATATGATTGTGTGGTTGGAGTGAGTGGTGGCAAAGACAGTACTTATATGGCGCTTTATGCCAGAGATGTACTTGGTCTTAATGTTCTGCTGGCCAACATGGTTCCTGACGGTATCACTGAAATAGGCAGACATAATATCAATAATTTACAAAAAATGGGCTTTGATTGTTTTATGTTTAGACCTAATCCTAAGGTCTGTCAAAAAGTGGCTAAAATGGCTTTTTATACTTGGGGGAACCCTGTTAAGCCTTCGGAATATGCTTTATATGCAACGCCGGTGAGAGCAGCTATTATGTATAAAGTTCCCTTAGTTATTTTTGATATTGAAACTACGACTTTAGATGATGACACTGAAGACAAAAATGGTGGTGATGCATCAAGAATTAATGAACAAAATACTTTAGGTTTTTCGGGTGACTCATCCCATCTTCTTTGTGATGGTGTGACAGCTAAAGATCTAATCCCTTATCATTATCCATCTCAAGAGGAGATAAGACAATCAGGAGTCAAAATGATATATCTTGGCTATTATAAGAGATGGTCGCCACATGAGCATGCAATGTTTGCCATTAATAGAGGTCTACATATTAGAACCGATGATGCTTTGGAGTTGGGACGTTATACAAAATATCACGCCCTTGATGATGATACGGGAATTATGAATCAGATGTTAAAACATATGAAACTTGGTTATGGTTTTGCCACCGATGAAGCTTGCGCTGATATCTGGGCTGGTAGAATAACCAGAGAAGAGGGCGTCAAACTCGTTAGGGAATATGATGGTAAATGTGGCGTGAAATTTATCAAACAGTTTTGTGATTATATCGGTATCACTTTAGATAAATTCTGGAATGTAGCTGAAAAATTTAGGGGACCAATGTGGAAAAAGAATAAAATAGGGGAGTGGATATTGAAAGATCCAATCAAATAGCTCGATAAATATTAATTTATTAGTAATGAAGGAAAATGATATCAGGGCGGATAATTTTCGTGCCGAGGGTAGGAGATTATACAAATTAGATCAGGATAGGGTATTGTCAAAGAAAGATCAATTTGTAGAGATAAATTGTCCTGCCTGTGGCAAGAAAGAGTACAATTTTTTTTATAAAAGAGACGGCTTTATTTTTGTACAATGTAATATTTGCGAAACAGTTTTTGTAAATCCTCGACCGACGCAGCAAATAGTCTTTGAACATTATAAAACTTCTTTAGCTGAAAAATTTTGGAACGAAAACGTTTATCCTCAATCAGAGGCAGCTAGAATAAAGCATATTATTATGCCACGGGTGAAGGAAATTATTAAATTTTGTGAAAAATATAAAATTCCTACTGAATCATTCATGGATGTTGGGGCTGGTTGTGGCACTTTTTGTGAGCAGATAAAAAAGACAGGAAAATTTAAACAAGTAATTGCTGTTGAGCCAGACCCAAGTCCAGCAGAGTCTTGTCGTCAGAAAGGTTTGCAGGTCGTAGAGGGTTTTATTGAAAATGTGAATATTAATAAAGTTAATGTGGCGACAAGTATTGAGTCCATAGAGCATGTGTTTAATCCAATTGAGTATCTTAAGAGCATATCAGATAAATTAAATGACGGTGGATTATTATTTTTAACAACCCCAAATATTAAAGGTTTTGATTTATTAGTTTTAGGAGAGCATTCTGATAATACAACTGCTCCAGATCATTTGAATTATTTTCATCCAGAATCCATTTCTTTATTATTAGAAACCAACGGTTTTGAAGTTTTGGAGATTAAAACTCCTGGTAAATTAGATGCTGAGTTAGTTAGAAACAAAGTAAGAGAGGGGGTTATTTCACTTGATAAACAAGCATTTTTCAAGCGGGTCTTAATTGATGAATGGGAAAAATACTCAGATTCTTTTCAGAAGTGGTTAGCAGATAATGGTTTATCATCTCATATGGTGGTGATTGCTATAAAAGGGGCACGATAATCAATCAACAATTTTAATAACTTTAAAGGATTATGAGACATTTAATTTCTCTTAAAGAGCAAAGCAAGGAAGATATTTTATCTATATTAACTTTAGCACAAAAATTAAAAAAGCAAAGAAAGAAAAATTATTTGCCAGATTATTTACATAATCAAACCTTACTCATGTTATTTCAAAAAACATCTACAAGAACTCGATTGTCTTATGAGACAGCCATGACCGAACTAGGTGGTCACGCTATTTTTATAGATATACGAACAACTCAGTTTTCTATAACAGATTTCAATGATGAAATAAAATCAATGATGAATTTTGGCGATATTTTAATGTTTCGTGCCGTGAATACAGATGATATCTTGAGTGCTGCTAAGCATAATCAAATTCCAGTTATTGATGGATGTAGTGAAAAATATCATCCTTCCCAAGCCTTGAGTGATATATTAACTATGGCAGAGCATTCCAAGGGGTAGATAAAATTAAAAGAGTAGCTTGGTTAGGGATTGAAAATAATGTATCAAATACTTTAATGTTAGCCTGTGTAAAATTAGGCATTCAATTTATAATTGTTTCCCCTAAAGCAGATAAAAGCAGCATTGATGCAAAGCTTAATAAACAAGCTGAATCAACTGGGTTAGTTATTAGAACACTAGATTTACAAGAGGCATTAAAAGATGTTAATTATATACATACAGATACTTGGATGAATATGGAATTTTTTACTGATGGTAAAGTTAATAGGATATGAAATTTCTCGTGATGCAATTAATCACGATAATTCTATTATTTTTAATCAATCTGAAAATAGATTACATATACAAAAAGCTATACTTTTATGGTTATTGCAGAAAGAAAAAAATATATAATAAATTTTAATAATTTAAAATAACATTATGAAAATTTTATCTTTTAAACCAAGCATACCACCTTATTTTGGAACTCACGATGGGGCGGTAATTTTATTGGAAGATAACAAAATTATATCAATTTTAGAAGAGGAAAGATTTACTAGGGTTAAGCACGCAGAAGGACAATTTCCTATTAATGCTATTAGTATAACACTTAATATGAATAATTTAACTTTATCTGATATAGATTATATCACCATTCCTTTTGAACCCACACAATGGCCTTTTGTAAAACAAAAAGGATTAAAACATAGCGAGGTGATATTAGAGGCAAAAGATATTATATATGATCAACTTAAATTAAAATTTGGTAATTTAAAAATGCCACCAATTACATTTTATAATCATCACTTATCACACGCCGCATCAGCTTACTATTTGAGTGGGTTTGATGAATCATTGGTTATTACAGTAGATGGAGCTGGCGAAAAAGAATCTTCCGTTATTTTTAAAGGAGTGGAGGGTAAGCTCAAAGAAATTAAAGTATTTGATTGGCCTAATTCGATTGGAGAAATATATACCGATATAACAGGATTCCTAGGTTTTAAACCAATAAGTGGTGAAGGTCAAACTATGGGACTATCTGCTTATGGAAATTATGATAAAAAAATAAAAAAGTTATTTGATAAAAAAATAATGAAACTTAGAAGAAGTGGTTATCAAATAAGACACAAGAAATTAGCATCGTCTTGGAAAGATAGATTCAATTATATTAAAGCTACATTTGCAATTGATATTTTAGAAGAAAAAAAAGAGAAAATTTTGATAAGAAATATGTTGATCTTGCTTATGCGGTCCAGGATTTAGTTGAAGAAGTATTATTGATTCTAATAAAAATAGGGAAAAGGAAATTTAAAAGTAATAATTTATGTCTAGCTGGTGGCGTGGCGATGAACTGCGTTATGAATAGTAAAATCTTAGAGTCAGGGTTGATTCAAGATATTTTTATCCAGCCTTTAGCTGGAGATAATGGTAGTATGATTGGTTCAGCAATGTTGAAATATGTTGAAAAAACTGGGAGGAATGATTTTGAAGAGATGCGCCATCTATATTATGGCACTAAATATAGTAATAGTTATATAGAAAAAATGCTAAAATCTAAGGGTCTAAGATTTGAATATCTTAAAGAACCATATAAGCAAGCAGCAAAGTTAATCGCTGAGGATAAAGTTATTGGTTGGTTTAATGGCAAAATGGAAGCTGGTGCAAGAGCTTTAGGGAACAGAAGTATCTTATCAAACCCAACAAAAAAGAAAAACAAAGAAAGAATGAATACAATAAAATATAGAGAACAGTGGCGGCCACTTGCTGTATCAATTTTAGATGAATATAAACATAAATATCTCCAGGGCTATATTCCCAATTGTGCCGATTTTATGATTATTGCTAGATATATACAAAATAATATGCAAGATAAAATTCCGGCGGCTTTACATGTTGATAATTCAACGCGACCACAAGTTGTAAAAAAAGATGTTAATGAATCATATTACAATTTAATAAAAGAATTTTACAAAATTACAGGGATCCCTCTTGTTATGAATACATCAATGAATGGTAGGGGAGAACCTATTGTGGAGAATCCTGAGCAGGCATTAAATCTTTTTAACAATACTGAGCTAGATGCTTTATTTTTAGAAAATTATTTTATACTTAAAACAAACAGCTATGAAGTCAACAAAAGGTGTTCTATTATGGAACGAAGCAAAGAAAATTATTCCAGGTGGAACACAATTACTATCAAAACGTTCAGAGATGTTTTTGCCAGAACATTGGCCTTCTTATTTTAAAAAAGCGGAAGGCGTTAAAGTTTGGGATTTAGATGGCAATGAATATATTGATACTTATGCTAGCGTCGGTGCTTGTATATTGGGTTATGCCGATCCAGATGTCAATGAAGCAGTAGAAAAAGTAATTAGATCAGGTTCTATCTGTACACTCAATTCTCCTGAAGATGTAGAATTGGCGAAGTTGCTATGTAAATTGCATCCTTGGGCCGAGATGGTTAGATATACCAGAGGTGGCGGAGAAGCAATGGCAGTAGCTGTCAGAATCGCTCGGGCATATTCAGGGAAAGATAAGATTGCTTTTTGTGGCTATCATGGTTGGCATGATTGGTATTTAGCTGCTAATTTATTTAACGATAAACATCTGGATGGGCATTTATTAGCAGGATTAGAGCCAAGGGGCGTGCCAAGAGGGCTGGCTGGCACAGCGATCCCTTTTCACTATAATAAAATAAAGGAGTTAGAGGATATTGTTTTAAAAAACAATGATATTGGCGCAATTGTTATGGAGCCTTTAAGGAATGATGAGCCAGAGGATGATTTTTTAAAAAAAATAAGAAATCTGGCTGATAAAATTGGAGCGGTTCTCATTTTTGATGAAGTAACCATTGCTTGGCGTCTTAATGTTGGGGGTGCTCATCTAAAATACGACGTAAATCCTGACATAGCTGTTTTTGCTAAGGGAATGAGCAATGGTTTCCCAATGGCGGCTATTATTGGCAATAGGAATGTTATGCAAGCGGCTCAAACTTCATTTATTAGCAGTTCTTATTGGACAGAGAGGGTTGGCCCAATGGCGGCTATAACGACCATTAAGAAGATGATAGACAAAGATGTCCCTAAACAGCTTGATAAAATTGGACGCTTAATAATAAAAGGATTAAAGACATCAGCTGAAAATAGCGGTTTGAAACTTAAGATTAGTGGATTACCGCCATTGATTCATCTTTTTTTTGATTATGGTAAAGATAGTCAAGCTATTCGTACCTTATTTACTCAAGAAATGCTTAAAAGAGGCGTTTTGGCTTCGGCTACTATATATGTTAGTTATAGCCTCACAGAAGATTATGCCAAATTATATGTGAAGGCAGCAGAAAAGGTTTGTAATTTATTAGAGCAAGCGGTTGTATCACATAAACTTTATGATTTATTAGAAGGGCCAGTGGTGCATTCTAGTTTCGAGAGATTGTCTTAATAATCATAGGTTGATTAATTAAGTGAAAATATAGCAAAAGACATTATTGAGTTATATAAAACTAATATATATGTCTAATAATATGTTTAAAATTTTTTTATACAAAATTAAACGGGATTTTTCGTCATTATTTAATTATCCAAGGTGTGATTTAAATAACGGCACAGCCGTTGATTATAATAAATATTGGAAATTAAAAAGAAAAGGGTCGGTTTCTGTTTTGTCTGGTTGGCAAAAACAAAGGCTAAAATATATTTTAGATATGTTAGAGCCAAATTCAGAAGTTCTAGATATAGGTTGTGGAGATGGTGGAATCTTAAAATATTTAAAGGAGAAGATGAGTATAAATGGAATTGGTGTTGATATTAGTAGTGAAATTTTAGTTAAAGCTAAACAGGAAGGTATCAAAACAATAACTATGGATATCAATAATTTTGATAATTTAAAGAATTTGCCGGAGGTGGATTATATATTGGGGTTAGAGATTATTGAACACATGTCTAACTCAGAGGAATTCGTTTTAAATATAAAAAGTAAAGCTAGGAAAGCACTGATTTTCTCTATACCCAACACAGGTTACTATATTCATCGTTTGAGGTTGTTATGCGGCCGTTTTCCTGTGCAGTGGATGGCTCATCCTGGAGAGCATTTGCGTTTTTGGACAGCAGAGGATGTTAGATGGTGGAGCAAGGCTTTAAATTTAAAATTGGACAAGATTATAATTTACGAAGGGCTTCCGATTTTAAATAAAATATTCCCTAAATTATTTGGTAAAGGTATTATTATCAAAATAATTGTATAGTTATATAGGCCAATTATTGGGAGTTATAAGCTTATTTGCAATTAAAATAACTCTTATGCCTTAAATTTTGAAACATTATATTTTATAATAGTCTTTATACCAATTCATAAATTTATTAATTCCTTTTTTTATAGGTGTAGTGGGTTGATAGTTAAGTTTTTCTTTGCTGCTGGTTATATCCGCAAAAGTTTTAGGCACGTCACCGGGTTGGATCGGTAAATATTCTTTTTGGGCTTTTTGGTTTAATTCATTTTCAATGTGTTGGATGAAATCTTCAAGTTTGACCGGTTGATTATTGCCTAGATTGAATATTTCATAGGGATAAGAATATTCTAAGCTGGAAACAACCCCATCAATAATATCATCAATATAAGTAAAGTCTCTTTCCATTTTGCCGAAGTTAAATACTTTAATTGGTTGATTCTCTAGAATAGCTTTGGTAAATAGAAATAAAGCCATATCTGGACGGCCATAAGGGCCATAGACTGTAAAAAATCGTAGACCGGTGCAATTCATGTCATAAAGATGATGGTAAGTATGAGCTAGGAGTTCATTAGATTTTTTAGTGGCTGCGTATAATGATATTGGATGATCAATCCTATCATCTACAGAAAAAGGAACCTTTTTATTATTACCGTAAACAGAACTACTGGAAGCATAGATGAAGTCTTTGATGCCGGCATTTTTAGCTTCGTCAATAATATGATGAAAGCCGACTAAGTTGGATTGAATATAGGCGTAGGGGTTAATTAAGCTGTATCTTACCCCAGCTTGAGCGGCTAGATGGCAAACCTTATCAATTTTATTTTCTTGAAAAATTTTCTTGACAAAATTTAAATCAGTTAGGTCGCCTCTATATAACTTAAAGTTATCAAACTTTTCCAGGATTTTATTTCGAGATTCTTTCAGTTGGGGATCATAATAATTATTGAAATTGTCTAGTCCGATTATTTTGACACCTTCTTCTAAAAGTCTCTTAGATAAATGAAAACCAATGAAACCGGCGCTGCCGGTTACAAGAATAGTCTTATTTTTTAGGTTTGATTTTTTATTTTTCATAGGGTTAAAAGTTTTATCTGCCTAGATTAATACTAAAAATAGCGTTAATAGTTTTTAAAATAATGGAAATATCTAAGGAGATTGACTGATTTTTTATATAGAACAGATCATATTGCAGTTTTTCATGGGCATCTTCAATTGAAGATCCATAGGGGAAATTGATTTGCGCCCAGCCGGTTAAGCCAGGTTTGACCAGATGCCTTTCGTTATAAAAAGGCACCTTTTTTTTGAGTTGCTCTACAAATTTAGGCCTTTCCGGTCTTGGCCCGACAAAACTCATATTGCCTCTGAAGATATTCCAAAATTGGGGTATTTCATCCAGCCGAGTTTTACGAATAAATTTGCCTATGCGGGTGATCCGATTATCGTTTTTTTGGGCCCAGATTTCTTGAGTAGTTTCTGCATTGTGAACCATAGAACGAAATTTATAGACCGTGATTTTTTTGCCGTTTAACCCTACTCGTTCCTGTTTATAAATTAAAGGACCCTTTGATTCTGATTTAATTAATAGAGCGAGGATAGGCATAATAATTAATGATATTAAGCCAAAAATAACAGAGCAAACTATATCGATGGTTCTTTTAGTAGCTTTAAATAATTCATTATTTTTTCTGGTGATATTTTCTAGAAACCAGTTGCGCTCCAAAGCAGTAACCAGTATTTTTCCAGTAACTTTTTCATAAAAGTCGGTGAGGTTCAGATATTGTATTTTTAAATCAATAGTTTCAAATAAATACCGAGCCACTTCGGGACTGTATTTCGGGTTATTAACGCTGACCACAGTGTTAATTTTGTGGGTGACTAGTTGATTTTTTAAATCAGAGATATCTTTACTAATAGAGATAATGTGAAATTTTTCAGGGATCAAAGAATAATCGGGATTGATGATTAGTTTTAAATTATAACCCAGGTGCGGTTTAGTAATGATTTCTTCAGCTAAGAGTAGTGACCCTTCATTAATCCCGATAATAGCTAGATTGTCTCTGAGGGTAGCGCTGGAAATAAGTTCGTAAAATAATCTGCGCCAGACAAGGAAAAGTATTGTAAAAATAATTAACAGGACAACTAAAACTGTTTGCGGTTTTAAGGTGGTGAAGTTACCTAAGATTACATAAAAAACTAAGACGGCTAGCAGAGCATTGATTAGCAAATTTTGAATTAAATTTCCATAAAATTTAAAATCATTTCTAACTTTACGTATTTCATATAAGCCATTAATAAAAAAAACAACAATCCAAAGAGCAAAGATTATAGAAAAAGGCCAGAAATGTCTCATCCATAAATCTTTGTTGATCTGGCCATAGCGCAGCCATAAAGTTAGAGCTAAACTCGCATAGAGTAAAACAATGTCAATGATAAATAGGGTAATTTTTTTCATTTGCTTGAATTAAATAGTATTTTATATTATAATATAAATAACCTTAACTGTCAAATTTTTATTATTTATTTAGTTTATTTATGGATTATCTTTTTATTGCCTTTATTTATTAACAATGCGTGTTTTATCTCAATTAAACAGACTGGATAATTGCCTATTATTATTAATTAAAATCGGGCTGTTATTGGTTCTATTTTTGCCTTTAGTGGTGATTGATGGTTTTTATTTTCCTTTCATCGTTCCAAGAAATTTATTTTTTCGTTTAATTATAGATATTATTTTTGGTCTTTATTTTTATTTAATTCTAACTAACAAAAGTTTTCGTCCAAAATTTAATAAAGCTTTTATTTTTATATTTTTATTTGTCATCGGGTTAACAGTTTCCAGTCTTCTGGGAATGAATTTTTCTTTTAGTTTCTGGAGCAATTTTGAAAGAATGGATGGATTGGTGAATTGGTATCATTTGTTAATGTATATTTTTGTTTTGTTGGGAGTTGTTAATAGCACTAAATCTTGGCGGCAGCTTCTCAATATTTCTCTGATTGCCGCCTGGCTGGTCGCTTTAGTTGCTTTAGGGCAGCAATTTAATTTAAATTTTATTTTACCATCATATGGTGGAGGCAGATTAACTTCCACTTTAGGTAATGCGGCTTATGTTGGGTCATATATGTTCCTTCAGACAGTAGTGGCAGTTTATCTCTTATTTAATAGATTAAGGTTAAAAGGTTGGTCTTTTTTGAATTTTTGGTATATTCTAAGCGTCGGTTTATTTATTTTTATTTTAATAGTCACTCAAACTAGAGGGGCATTTTTAGGTCTAGCATTTTTTATATTCTTATTAATAATATTCTATCTTTGGTTTAAAAGAAGGGAAAGAAAGGCAGGGTATTATTTTGCTCTAGGGATTTTGTTGGCTAGCTTTTTACTGTTGGGATTATTATGGCAACAAAAAGATAGCGCCTGGGTAGACAGAATTCATCTGGCTTATAAATTAACCCACATTTCTTTAAATGATATTACCACTCAATCCCGTTTAACTATCTGGCGTAATAGCTGGCGAGGTGTTCAGGAGAGGCCTTTATTGGGTTGGGGTGAAGAAAATTTTCATTATGTTTTTAATGGTTATTTTCCCATAGAAATTTTTCGTGATGAAAGTTCGGAATTATGGTTTGATCGGCCTCATAATATTTTAGTTCAGCATTTGGTGCAAGGGGGTATTGTCGGATTTTTTTTGTATCTGTCAGTGTTTGTTTTCTTGATATTTTATTTATATCAAAAATATAAACAGGATAATGATTGGTTTTTTAGTTTTTTTTGGATCGCTTTCCTGATAAGTTTTCTGTTTCATGATTTTTTTATTTTTGATAATTTAAATACTAACCTTATCTTGTATCTGATCCTTTCTTTTTTATTTATGGTCGGTGTTAAGCAACAAAAGAGAGATCATATTCCTTTTAAAAGAGGACACGGAGTTCATGCTTTACTGAGTTTAATGATTATCATTAGTTTTTCTTTAACTTTTTTCTGGAATCCACTGGGAAGCAATTTATTATTAACTAAATCATTTAGAAATATTAGCTTAGCTCGGGATCAGCAAAGTTTTGATCAAGCCCTGGAGGAGTGGCAGCGGTCCTTTACTTTAAGTAGTTTAGGCGAGAAAGAGAAAGTGGAGGTTTTATTGCAAATGATGCTAAACGTATCCACTAATCCTTATCTTGATGATCAAAGTAAAACTAAGTTGTTTGTCTTGGTGGAGGGTTATCTAGAAGAGGAGAGTAAAAGGCATCCCTACGACGTTAGGTTAAACATGATGCTGTCCAGTTTTTATAGTGATTTTGCGACAATTGATCAGGAGTTTATTTTAAAAAATCTTGATTTATTAAATAAATTAAAAAATCAAGCTCCCCAGAGGCCGGATATTTATTTACAATTAACTAGAACCTATTTAATCTTCGGTGATATTCAGGCGGCTGAGGAGAACGCTATAGAATTAAAAAATCTAGCTCCTTGGGCTAAACCGGTCTATTGGAATCTGTTCCAGGTTTATTTGATTAGTGGCGATTTGTCAGGTATGGAGGAGAATCTAAATAAGATTAGGGAAATTAATTTTTCAGAAAGAAAGCAGGCCTTGACGGATGATGAGTATCAACATCTCCAACAATTTGCCAGGCAATTAGAGGAGAATAATCAGTCTGCTTTGGCGGAGATGATTAATAGTTTTATAAGATAGTTTTATTCTAATTATCTCGTCCAGTCGTTCTAGTCTATTTTGGCTAGACGATTTTGTTTTTAGGGCTAGAATATGTTATAATTTAGGAGATAAAAAGTTATAATTTTGGCAGTGAAGTTAGCCGAAACAAAAATTTATCTGCAGTTTATTTTTTGGTTTATTGGCGTTTCATTCTTACCAATCGCCATTTTATTTATTATTTTTTACGCTTTTAAACCGGAAATGAATACCATTGATACTTCAGGATTGCAAAGAGCGGTTTTGTTGGGCATCTTTATATCATTGGCCTTTGTTTTAATTTTGTCGCTGATAGCCACTAAATATTTAGCTGGGCTGATTACCAAACCTATTCATATTTCGGTGCAAGAGTTATCCAGAGTAGTTAAGTCTTTATCTAAATCGATTCAGGATTTATTAGAAATTAGTAAAGATAATAGTCAAGTAGCCCAATTTCTGTTGGCTAGTAGTCGTCAACAGCAAAAAGGATTAAAGTCTGGCAATCAGGCAGTAGAAGAGATGGTGCAATCCCTTAATCAAATTACTCAAAAGACAAAAGCATCTGCCCAAGATGCTGTTAGAATTGACAAATTAGCTAGCCAAGGCGGAGATCAAGCTAAGTTGTCTCTAGATAGTTTGGTGGTTCTGAAGCATTTAGCCACTGAAAACCAGAAATTAACCCAGGCTTTAGGTGAATATGCCACGCAAGTGCAAAATATTGCCAAACGAGCGGAAGCTCTGACTGAAACAGCTAATTTTTTAAGTCTTAATGTTTCTATTGAGGCCAATAAAACTTCTTTTAGCGAAGCATTTTCGGATTTAGTTTTACAGATTAGAGAGTTGAATATTAATACGGAACAGGCAGCGACCAGCATTCAGACACTAGCTAAAGATATGCAGAGGCAAATCCAGCAGTCTAAGCAAACAGTTATTTTTGAACAGGAAGAGACAAGTAAAAGTATTAATATTATCACTCAAGCAATTAAATTTTTAGGTCGTATAATTAATAATGTCAGTAGCATATCGCAGAGCATTAAAGTAATTAGTAAAGAAACAGAGGAGACCGACAATGAAGCTAGTAAAATTAATTCCATGATCGGCGATTTAAACAATGAAGCTAAATCTCTGGTTAAACAGACAAATGATATCACTAAGATTATTGATCAACAATCAGCCGTTACTAGAAACCTGAACAGATCATCAAGATCTTTGAATAAAGTAACTGGCACTTTAAATAGTTTAGTCGGCAAAACTTAAAATGGCTGTTAAATCAGAAAAATTTGTTTTATTCATGATCGAGCAAAAGCTATGGGCTTTGCCGCTTTTGCCAGGTACTCAATTTATCGACGGTGGCAATATTACTCCAATACCAAAGGTTAATATTAATATTGTTGGCTTGATTTATAATAAAGGTAGAATAGTGACGGTCTTGAATACATTTAAAATATTACAGAAAGTCTTTCCCAAAAATAAAATCAAAGAGAGTCAGGAAGATAAGCAATGTCTACTCTTTGACTTTCAAAATGATACTTATGCTTTATTGGCTACAAAAGGAGGTGAAACAGTGACTGTTAAGGGAGTTTTAACTGATAAATCTCAGGTATATTTCAAGAAGTATATTAAAGTAGGGCAAAATAAAGTTTATATTTTATATCCAGAAGAAATCTGGAAAATAGTTGATATTTATGATTAGTGAGAAGTATAAAGATTTTTACGTAGCGACAGCGAGTAAGCAATTAAAGAAGCTGGCTGACTTATTTATTTCCTTGGAAAAAGAGACGCAAAATAGAGATATAATTGAAGACATTTTGCGTTTGATCCATTCTATGAAAGGAGCTTCTGCTACGATGGGTTATAAAAAGACAGTAATTTTGCTTCATTCTATTGAAGATGTGTTCAGCGCCGCTTATCGTCAAGAATTATCGGTTAATCAGAAAATCATGGATACTTTTTTTGATTATTTAGAGGTTTTGCAGTCTAATTTTAAGTCTATAAAAAATAAAGGCCAAGAGATTAATTTAACTAAATATAGCAGTTTTTTAAATAGGTTTTTGAAACAGGTAGAAAAAAAATCTAAAGGGTCCCGCCAAGGTGCTGGTTCCAAAAAATCCAGCATGTCTTATAGCTGGTATACACCAACTGAAATCACATTATCCACCTATAATTTGAATACCCTGCATAACTTATTAGATGATTTATTAATCAATATTATGGGAGCTAAGGGCTTAGCTAAAGAAATTGGTGATACCAAAATTTTGAGTTCATATATGGAGATTGATAGGATTGTTATCAATTTAAAGCGAGAGTTGGAGAAAATGAGAATAGTATCTTTATCGCAGATATTTTCTTCTTTGCCTTATTTGGTGAGGGATATTGCCAATAAGGAAGGCAAAAATGTGGAATTGGTGATTAGAGATAATGACCTGTCTCTAGATAAGGCGATTATTGATGAATTAGTGGAGATTGTCATTCAATTATTAACCAATGCAGTGGTGCACGGCATTAGCTCTCAACAGAAAGATGGACGCATTATAATTGAAGCTTCTTTGCAAAATGATCAGATCCAAGTGGAGGTTTCTGATAATGGTCGAGGGATTGATTGGAAGAAAATAACAGAGATGGCTGTAGCCAAGAAGATTATTACGCGTTCTGGTCTTAAGAAATTAAGCGACAGCGAGATTAGAAATTTAATTTTCACTCCCCGTGTTTCCAGTGATAAAAATATCGGCTTGAGCGCTGGGCGTGGTATAGGTTTGAGTGTAGTTAAACAAAAAGTGAAAGAGTTGGATGGAGAAGTAAAATTTGAAACCAGCCGAAACAAAGGAACTAAGTTTATTATTGATTTCCCCCTACCTTTATCTGTTTTTAGAAGTCTGTGTTTTCATTTCGGCGATTTTATTCTGGCGCTTCCTTTATCCTGTATTGACAAAATAGTCAAGTTAAAGAAAGTGACAGATTTGTCTAAGGATAAATTTTTTACTTACCAGAAGTCAAAGTATAAATTAATACCGTTTTTTAAATTTTTTATGGAGAAAGATTTTTCTGCTTTATGCAAATATGTGGCTTTAATGAAAGGCGACCGTCAGCATGACCAATGGTCTTTGCCTATTTATAGCAACATCAAGGAAAGTGAATTGGTGATGAAGAGAACGCCTCAGGTCTTAAGAGGTAATAAATATATTAAAGGAGTGGCCGTTTCGTCCAAGGGCCAGCCAGTTTTAGTTTTAGATATAAGTAAATTAGCTTAGTAATTTTATGAGTGAAGAAGAAAAGAAAGCCAAAATTTTATTTATTGACGATGATAACTTTTTAAGGAAAGTTTATAAATCAGAATTATCGGAGCATAATTATGAGGTGGTTTTGGCTGCTAATGGCGATGAGGGGCTGGCTAAAGCCAATACCGAGGACCCTGACTTAATCATTTTAGATATGATTATGCCGAAGAAAAATGGTTTTGAGGTATTAATTGAATTGCAGGGCAATGCGAAAACTAAAAATATTCCAGTGATAATTTTATCTAATTTAGGTCAGGATGATGATGTGAAAAAAGGATTAGATTTAGGGGCAGTTGATTATTTAGTTAAGGATAATATAACTTTAGTGGATATTGTCAATAAAGTCAGTCAATATTTAAATTCAAAAACTAAAAGTAAGAAAGCAAGAAATAATGGTGTAGAATCATTTCCTAAAACATAATTATTAATTTATAAAATATGCCAGCGATTACAGATTCAAAGGTTCATAAGATAATTAGTAAAATTGGCTTAATTAAGCCAGATGTTTTAGATACAGCTTTAAAGGCGGCTCAAGAACAGGATAAAGATTTTGTCACTTTGTTGATTGAGCAGAATCTAATTAAACCAGAAGAAATAGGTCAGGTTATTGCTAATGATTTGCATATTAAATTTGTTAATCTCAATAAAGAGAAGATTAAACCAGAAGTATTAACTTTGATTCCTGAAATTGTATCTCGCAAACAGAAAATCATTGCTTTTAAGAGGGATAAAGATGGCTTAAAGGTGGCGATGAGTGATCCCTTCAATTATGCTATGGTTAAATCTTTAGAAAAGAAAGTGGGCGATCAAGTTATTCCTTATTATGCCACCAACTATGATATTGCCAATGCCTTTGCTCTTTATCGTAAATCTATCCAACAGGAATATGCTGTTAACATTCAAAAACATGCTATTGAGGCCCAAGGTTCGCAGGCAGAAGATATTTCAGTAGTGCGGCTAGTTGATGATCTTTTAAGCTATGCTTATACCAATCATGCTTCAGATATTCATATTGAGCCAGGCAGTAAAGATGTTAAGGTTAGATTTCGAATCGACGGTATTTTGTATGATATCCTGTCGCTGTCAAAAAATATTTTAAATTTGGTGGTGGCCAGAATTAAAATTATGGCTAAGTTGAGGACTGATGAAAGTCGCAGTGCCCAAGGCGGTAAAATTATTACCACCATTGAAGATGATAAATTAGATATTAGAGTTTCAATTATACCGATTACTCAAGGAGAAAAAGTAGTGATGCGTTTATTGTCCTCCAAAGGTAAAGAGTTCAATCTAGAAGATTTGGGTATGAATGCCGAGCATTTTGAGATTGTTAAAAAAGCCGCTCGGAAACCATACGGCATGATTTTAGTAACTGGTCCGACTGGCTCTGGTAAAACAACCACCCTTTATGCAGTGTTGAAACTTTTAAACAGACGTGATGTTAATATTTGTACTATTGAGGATCCAGTAGAATATGATTTAGAGGGAGTTAATCAGATACAAGTCAACCCTCAAACCAATTTAACTTTTGCCGATGGTTTGCGGTCGCTTTTGCGTCAAGATCCGGACATTATGATGGTCGGTGAGATTAGAGACAAGGAAACAGCCGGTATTGCCGTTAATTCAGCAATGACTGGTCATTTAGTCTTATCAACCTTACACACTAACGATGCAGCGACAACTTTGCCACGCTTGATTGATATGGATATTGAACCGTTTTTAGTGGCTTCAACAGTCAATATTATTATTGCCCAGCGTTTGGTGAGGAAAATATGCATGAAGTGCATTCTTAGTTATACTTTAACAGAAAAAGAAGTTAATGACTTAAAAAAACAAGTTGAGGTTGATAAATTTTTAAATACTAAAGAAATAAAAGAAATTCGTCTTTACAAAGGCCGTGGCTGTGACAGTTGTAATGGCAGTGGTTATGCTGGGCGAAGTGGTATTTTTGAAATTTTAGAAATAACTAGTGATATTAAAGAATTAATTTTAAATAGAGCTGATTCTGACCAAATTAAAGCCAAGGCCATCGAACAAGGTATGATCACTATGATGGAAGATGGATTTAGTAAGGCAGTTTCAGGGCAAACCAGTTTAGAAGAAATATTTAGGATTACTAAACAATAAGATATGCTATTTAATTATGAACTAACAAATAATAAAGGCAAAATCAGCAAAGGAAAAATAGAAGCGGCTGATTTGCGGGAAGCCCGTAATAAACTAAGTTTAAAAGACGGCATTGTTATTTCTTTAGAATCAGCCGAAGGAAGAAAAAAAGGCAAATTTAAAGTCAAAGGGGGCATTACTTTTGGCCACGTCAGCTTGTTGGATAAAGTGATTTTTACCAACCATCTCCACATAATGATTAAAGCCGGCATGTCTATCGATGAGGCTTTAGAGATTTTGATAGAAAACGCTTCGCCAGTAATGGCTAAAAAATTGAGGCAGGTTTTGATTGATATTAAAGCAGGAAATTCTTTGTCTTCCGCTTTTAGAAAACATAAACATGATTTTGACGAATTATTTATTAATATGATTGACGCCGGAGAAAGAGGGGGGACTTTAGTTAAAAATTTAGCTTTATTGTCAATCCAAAATCGCAAACGCTATGATTTAAATCATAAAATCAGAGCAGCTGCTATGTATCCAGTCTTAGTCTTATTGGCGGTGGCTGGTTTATTAGTAACAGTGGCTATTTTTGTCTTGCCAAAGATAATTGGTTTTTTTAACAGTTTAAATGTTGATCTGCCGATAACGACCAGATTACTAATTTCCTCTTCCACTTTTTTTATTGCTCATTGGAAATGGATAATTTTAGTCATTATAGTTTTAATTATCTTATTGCGGATGGCGGCTCGTTTTGCCGCTACCAGATTTTGGCTGCATTTGTTGATTCTAAAATTGCCTTTATTCGGCAAAATCAGTCGTAATATTAATTTGGCTTTATTTTCACGTACTTTAGCTTCTTTATTAAATAGCGGCATTACCATTGATCAAGCTTTACAGATAGTGTCTCGAACAGTCACTAATGATGTTTACAAGAAACAAATTTCTATTGTTTATCACAATATTATCAAAGGCAGTTCTCTAACTTCTAATTTAAATAATAGGAAATATTTTCCCAGTTTAGTGGCTAAGATGACCAAGGTCGGAGAAAAGTCTGGCAACCTGAGCGAAACTTTAGATTATTTGGCTGATTTTTATGAAACAGAAGTTGATGATGTTACTAAGAATCTATCCACTATTTTGGAACCGGCTTTATTAATTTTAATTGGATTAATCGTTGGTTTTGTTGCTTTATCAATTATCAATCCTATTTATGATTTAACCAGTAAGGTTGGTAGATAGCGGTGAGCAATTTTTCTGATAAAAGATGAATAATTATAAATCTAAAAAATTTAAAACCAACCAAGGTTTTTCTTTGCTTGAGGTTATATTGATTGTGGCGATTTTTTTAGTCTTAGCTGCGTCTTCCACTTCTTTAGTGGTTACTAAAACCTCAGAGGAGGATTTAGATGTTAAAGCCAGAGAGGTGGTTGATATTATTGCCAGAGCTCGTAATTACGCGATGACTGGCTATTTTGGAGATGCTTGGGGCATTAAAGTTTTAGATGCTGATTCAGTTTGTGTGGATACGGGCACCGGTGATTGTATTTTATTATTTAAGGGGTCAGACTATAGTGCCAGAAATAGCGGTTATGATGAATTAGTCAATTTCGATTCAGGAGTGTATAT
Source organism: Candidatus Komeilibacteria bacterium CG11_big_fil_rev_8_21_14_0_20_36_20 (assembly GCA_002787405.1). Lineage (GTDB taxonomy): Bacteria > Patescibacteriota > Patescibacteriia > UBA1558 > GWA2-36-10 > PCWQ01. The sequence goes on along the minus strand of PCWQ01000007.1, from coordinate 26,915 downwards.
AGAATCAGCTGAAGAAAATGAATTTTATTTTAATAAAATTTCCGGCTGGCTGACTACTACCACTGATAAACAGACAATTATCTTGAAAAGTAATTTTGGCGAACAAAAGACAGTGACTACCACGGCGGTTGGGCTGGTATTTTATGGAGACTGATAATTTTAAGATTATGCTTTTCAAAGTAAAAAAATTATTTTTAAAATATAAACAAGGGTTTAGCTTAATAGAAGTTATAATCGCCGTTGGTGTTTTTGGTCTCTTAGCTTCAGGCGTTTTTTATACAGTCACCAGCTCCTATAGTAATTTTTACGGTATCGGTGATCGTCAAACCGTGACTGAATTCGCTCAAGAGGGTATTGAGGCCGTTCGGGCTATTCGCGACGACAATTGGCGTGCTTTACAGGATCAATTAGGGGCGCCAGAGTCACCTTCAGGTTACGGGGTTGATCAGGGTTCCGATGGTCTTTGGTATTTTACCGGAGCCAACACTAGAGGCGATTTAACCAGAGTTGTTTCATTGGCGACTGTCCAGCGAGATAGTAATGGAGAGATAGTGGATTCTGGCGGCACAGTTGATCCAGATACCATGAAAATTACAGTGACAATTTCCGGCAGTGGCATGCAGGATTATGTTCTAAATAGCTATTTAACTAACTGGCAATATAGAACTTGGCAACAAACAGATTGGTCTGGCGTTGGTTCTAGTGAATTTTGGTCTGATATTACTCTAGCTTCTTCTTCGGTGACCAAGATGAGTACTAGCACAGCTGGAGTATTAATTCTGACTCCCACTTTTGGTTCTTGGCAGGATTTAGCTTCAGATGCCAATATTACCTTAACCGGAACCAGCTATGATTTAGAGATTTCTCCTGATGGTAATACGATGTTTGTGACTGGTGATCAGACTCAGGATTTTAGATATTATGACATTTCTCAAGCCCGCTCAGGCACCATTACTGCTAGTAGTACCATTGTCTGGCCAGTAGCTATGACCGGTATTTCTATTACCGTCAATCCTAATGGTCAGTATGCTTATGTTGGATTGGCTAATGCCAGTGGCGGCACTAATGCCTTAGGTATCCTTAATCTGAGCTCAGATTCCATTACCGGAGCAGTAAGTGTCGGAACTACTACAGTGAGCATTATGGATTTAGTAATAGACAGCAATGGAGAATATTTGTATGCCCTGACTAATTTAGGAGAGATTTTCTGTTATGAAATTGGCGGTGGTGGTTCTACTTTAACTTTACAAAATGCGAGTAATATTTATTTTCTAGGTCTTAAGGGCGACGCAGTCAACAATGGCTGGATTGATACGGACAATGATGCTTTATACGTAGTCACTGACAAAAGCGATACTGATGCCGTGGTGAGGGTGGACATTTTTGATCCAACTACCTTGGCCGTAGACTATGCTTCGCCGGCTAATCCGGCGGACATTGTTGATGTTATCTACTTAGAGACTAGCAGCGGCAATAACCGAATGATTACCCTTGGTGAATATACTTCCATAGAGTTTGCTATCTTGGAAGACAATGGCAGCGGTTTTAGTCTGCTGGGCACCTACAATCTAAGTGGTGGTCCTTTTAAATCAGTTATTTATGATGGTTTGGATTCAGAGGATGGTTCGGACGTTGCTTTGGCTTATGATTATTATGCGCGATTGTATTCAGTTGATGTTTCCAATCGCTCGTCTTTGTCGGCCGGTCCGGTCAGTGATACCACTAGTTATGGTGATACGGCTTATTCCCTTCCTTATGGTTATATGGATTATTCGGATAGCTTAGGCGGTGCTTTTATTTTAGAGAAAACCGGTTCAACCCATAAATTACATTTTTTGAAGAGACCAGATGCTTATCAGCCATCAGGTACTTTAGTTTCCTCAATTTTTGATCTTGGTTCGTCAAATAAAGAGCTAGACAAAGTGATTGTTGAGCAGAATGTGCCGGCTGGTTGCGGGCTAGAAATCACTTTGGAAGCCAGTGATAATATTGGTTTTACCAGTCCAATCACCCAGACGGTTAGTGACACTAGTGATGGTTATTATGCTAGCACCACAGTGGACGGTTTAAACGGCAAGCGATGGCTGCGCTATCAGGTGGATATGACGGCTTGCGGCACTAACAATGTTAATACGCCAACTTTATATGATTTAAAGATAAGATATAGATAAATTTTAATACTAGTGGAATTTTTTAAAAAAATTAAACAAAAAAATCAAGCACAGGGTTTTACTCTGATCGAAGCTATTATGTATTTGGCTATTACTGCTATTCTTTTAATAGCAGTGGTAGAGTTTCATTTAACTTTGGGGGGCACCGCCAGTAAATTATCAGCCAGTATTGATACTTCCCGGGAAAGGCGGATGGCTTTGAATACCATTGATTATCTGATACGTAATGCCGATGGATTATTCAAGGAAGGATGTGTTTTAGATTGTTCTGATTTTGATGCTTCGCCTCCGGTATTAGGTTTGTATTTTGATGATGATAGTTATTTGCCTGGCTATTGTGTCGGCAGTGGGGGAGGAGTGACCATTACTGTGGATGGCAAACGTTTAAAGATGCAGTGTTATCCTAATGTGAACAATGCTAGCTTAAGTGCTTGTTCTGCTAGTGCCGGCAATGCTTATTATCTTACCTCACCTAATGTGTCAATATCCAATAGTAGTTTGTCTTTTAGTACTTCTACCGCTACTTCTACGGTTGGATTTTTGAGCATTATCACCAAATTAAGTGTTGCTTCCTTTTCCCATTCCCAAGTTGATATTAAAGCCACTTCCACAGCTACTAGCACGGTTTCTTTGCGCAATGAACAGCTTGATGGTTTGATTGCTCACTGGCGGCTAGATGAGAGCAGTTTTACGCCCATTTATGATTATGTGGGCGGTCATACAGCTACTTGCAGTGGTTTACAGACATTATTACCTAAAAAATTAACTAACTGCAGTGGAGGAGCTAAAGATTTTGAATATTTATATTCTGATTCATGCAACGCTGGCAATGCTGATGATTTAAATTTTAACTATTCTTTTACTATCTCAGCTTGGGTTATGGTAGAATCTTTTACTGTTGACCAGGCTATTGTAGACAAAGAGGCCAGTAATAAAGGCTATAAATTAGCCATTGACGCTACCCAGCATCCTTATTGCCAAGTTTGTGATGGCACGACATGTGCCAATGCAGTAGTTTTGACAGCTTTAGGTACTACTGACACTTATCATTTGGCTTGTGTTTATGATAGAGATCAAGAGAAAATTACGCTTTACGCCTATGGCCGCACAGCTGGAGCATTGTCTTCTGGGATAAATACAACGGATACAATATTAGTGAACACTAATAGTAATTTAGTAATTGGTTCTAGTAGTTATTTTGATGGAGTAATGGATGATATCCGTCTTTATAATCGGGCTTTATCATCTGATGAAATAACAGTTATTCGTTCAGAAGGACCATAATTTATGCAAATTTATTTTAATAAAAATAAGATTAATAATCAAAATCAAGGCGCGCAAGGCGCGGTGGCCTTAATGTTAGTGATTATTATTACGACCTTGACCTTAGTATCCAGCGTAGTCATTGCCCGGGTTAATATTTCTGATTTATTGGCTAATTATCAGAGCAGTGAGTCAGAAGTAGTTATAGTTGATATTGATTCTTGTTTGGATGATGTTTTGTTTAATATTGCTTCCAGCACAGCTAGCACTACTATATCTTTCAGTGGTAATTATACAATCAGTACTGACGTCACTTCCTGTAGCTCCATAGTTTCGAGTATCGTGGCCGGCTTGCAGACAGTCACTTCTACGGCTACCACTACTTCAGATTTAGGAGTTTGGGTTAGAAGTGTAGTAATGAAAGTTAATGTCTCTACTACTCCGATTAGCATCAGTAGTTATAAGGACATTATTGATTAATAGGTTTTAAAAAAAGCTTGAATATGGTAAAGTTATTAAGTAAAAAAGAGATATGGCTAGAAATATAATTGGTTTAGATATTTCAGATTTTTCCATCGAAGCAGTTGCTTTACAGGCAGAGCATGGCCATTTTAAAGTGGTTGCTTATTCGCGTTATCGTTTGTCTCCGGAGATTGTGGAAGATGGGCATGTTTTAGATCAGGAAAGATTTAAAGAGTGTTTGAAAAAGCTATTTGCCAACGCCAAACCTCAGCCGATAGAAGTAAAAAGAGTTTTTTTGTCTGTTCCGGAATCAAGAGTATTTACCAATATTTTTTCTCTACCGAAGAGTCTTAAAAACAGAGAATTGAGAGCCGCGGCTGATCATCAAGCTGAAGAGATAGTTCCGGAAGCTATGAGTAATTTAATAACCGTTGTTAAAATTTTATCGACTAAAGATGATTCTAAGGAAGTTTGGCATCTGGCCGTTAGTCGGGAAACAGTAATTAATTTAGCGAAGATCTTTGAAGAGATGGGGATTGAAGTAGTGGGAGTAACCACTGAAGCTATTAGTTCTTTTGCTGGTCTGGATGATAAAGTAAAAGAAAAAGTTAATCTGCTTTTAGATATTGGTTCTCGCACTACTGTTGCTTCGGTTTTTGATCATCAGGGAATCAGAAGCACCGTTAATATTTATATTGCCGGCAATAACATTACTCAAGCCATCAGTGAAAAGTTGAAAATTTCCCAAACGGAAGCGGAAGCAAAGAAATGTGAATTTGGTTTAGCCCCTTCCAGTAAAGACGGAGAAATTATGTTGATAATTCAAGGTCAATTGCAGCCGCTGACTGATGAATTAAAAAGATTTATTAATTATTACGAAGATTTAACAAGGCAGTCCATAGAAAGGATTATTCTAATCGGCGGTTCGGCGCAACTAAAGGGCATTGATGGATATTTTAGTGATAATTTAAGTCGCCCAGCAGTGATCGGACAACCTTTTCTGGATAGCCATTTACTGCCTGCGGGGTTAGATTATAGCAAATATATTAATGCCCTGGGTCTGGCTAAATTGGCTCAAGAAAAGCCAGAAATAAATTTATATACCACTCAAAATACTTTGGGATTATCTAAAAGATTGGACAGCTTAAAAAAGTTTAGTTTTAAAAATTTAAACCCATTGCGTTTAGTAAAATATTTTCATAAAGATAAAATATCTAATCTAAAATATTTTTTTAAAAATATTTACGTCGGTATTGCTTTAGTGGTGATTGTGGCTGGGGGATTAATGTGGCATTTTAGAGGTCCTTTAGTCGATTTATTTACCACTAACTCGCATTCTTTTACCAAGAATATTAAAGTCGGGTTTAATCCTCCTGAACAGTCGGATAATTTTATTTTAGGTGAAGCTTTTGATTTTTATACCGAGGAGACAGGGGAGTCAACTGGTTTATCTTATCAAGAGGCCGTGGATAATTTACAAAATAATATTACAGAAAAGGTGGTGGCTGGTCTTAATTTCTCATCAGCTGAAGATAATAATCTCTATGTTTTGCCAGAAGTTTTGGCGGTGGATATTATCAATATTGAGCCGGCTGAGGATAATTTTAATATCGACAATCCAATCACGATGGAGGTCAATTATCGTTTTATGGCGGTTAATGAGAATAAAGCCAGAGAATTAATTCTGAATGATTTGTCGGAGCAGGAGCTGGAGCAGATAGCCGATTGGCCCATCAGCAATAGTCAATATTCCATTATTTCTTATAATGCAGAGGAGGGCTGGTTTGACCTAGATGTTTATTTAGAATTGCAACGGCCATAATTTATTGTTGATTCGGCAGATTTATGGTATACTAGAAAAGTATTATTCTTGAGGCATTATTTTAAAAAAGATTAGTCTTTTTTTCGAATATTATGGTATAATTTTAATATTAATTATATATAATAATAAATAAAGAATTTTTGAAATAAAAAATATGGAAAGAGCAATTAAAATCAAAAATAAAGGCGGTTTTACTCTAATTGAGCTAATCATTGTGGTGGCCATTATCGCTCTCTTGGCCGCGGCAACTTTTGTGGCGGTTGATCCAGCTAAACGTATTGGTGATACTCAGAATGCCCAGCGTTGGTCTGATGTAACGGCCTTAGCTGATGCTTGGATGAAATATACAGTGGATAATAATGGCACAGTCCCCACAACCACCTCTAACATTACTTATCAGATTACAAAGTATGGGGGAGCCACTAGTACTGTTAATATTTGTGATGCCACCTCGACAGTTAATGGCACGGTCTGGATTGATACTTTAGTGGATAATGGTTATATTGGCTCTATTCCTTATGACCCTAATACGGATTATGTTGATGGTACTACTTCTACCGGATATTATCTCCATTATGACGGCAACCATACTTTGACCGTGGGTGCCTGTAACACTTATAACAGTGCCACTATTCGAGTGAAGAGATAGAGTTCTAGGAAATTCAAAAAATTATCTGACTGAATCCACTTTTGAAAGTGGGTTTAGTTTTTTGAGGAAAGATGATATAATATAAGAGATAATTTTTTATAAATAATATGCCAGTCAATAATTCTCATCAAAAAGGTTTTACTCTAATTGAGCTAATCATTGTGGTGGCCATTATCGCTCTCTTGGCCGCGGCAACTTTTGTGGCGGTTGATCCAGCCAAACGTATTGGTGATACTCAGAATGCCCAGCGTTGGTCTGATGTAACGGCCTTAGCTGATGCTTGGGCGGCTTATGTCGCTGATAATAATGGCATTGATCCAGCCACAGTAGCAGCCGATGGCACTGGTTATCAAATAGACACCTTGGGTCATAGTTCTTCAGGCGGGACAATATGTACAGCTACCAATACTGCTGACGGAGGAATGTTAGATATTGATCAGTTGGTATCCAGCGGGTATATTGGCACTATTCCTTATGATCCTAATACCAATTTGGTAAACGGCAGCACCAGCACTAATTATTATTTCACAAAATATGCCAGCGGCATTATTTATATTGGGGCATGTGATACTTACAATAGCGCCACTATTCAGGTAGCCAGATAGTTGTTTGCTAGTGACGAGGGGCTGGTTAAGCCGGTTTTAATTGAAAACCGGTTTTTTATATTAGCACTCCTTGACGGAGAGTGCTAAATACTTTATAATATAATTATGAATGATAAAGAGCAGAAAACACTAAAAGAAATTATAGAATTATATATTAAAACTGCCAGGCCAGTGGGTTCTAAAATTTTGTCTGAAAACCGGAAATTTGCCGTCAGTTCAGCTACTATCCGTAATATTATGCTGGAATTAGAAAGAACTAGTTATATTACCCAGCCGCATACTTCAGCCGGTCGTATCCCTACAATCGATGGTTATCGTTTTTATCTGGATAATTTATTGAGTATTAAACCACCTTCTGCACAAGAACAGCAGGAATTGAAAAAAGCTTACAAAAAAGATCTGAGGGAGTTAGCTAAATTGCTGGCCGTTAAAACAAATTTAGTTACCATTGTTGGCTTTGGGCCACATGATTTATACTTTACCGGATTGTTTAATCTTTTTTCTCAACCAGAGTTTGAAGATTATAAAATGGTTTTATCAATTAGCCAAGTAGTTGATTCTTTAGAGAAAGCCATTGCTGATATTTATCAATCAGTCACCGGTCCGGCTGTTCTTCTCGGTGATCAAAATCCTTTTAGCGAGTTTTGTTCGGTAGTGGTTACCCTTTTATCAAATAGAAAGGGGGAATTATTAGCTGTTCTAGGTCCGGTAAGAATGGACTATAATCGAGTTTTAGGTTTATTGGAAGGAGTAGATAAAATAACATAGTAAAAATTTATGTCGGAAAGTAAAAAGTTATCCCGTCAAGATTTAGAGAAGCAAGTTGCTGAAAATTTGGCTGGTTGGCAAAAAGCTTTGGCTGATTATCAGAATCTACAAAAAGAAACAGCTAAGCAGATGGCTGGTTTATCAGTTTTTCAAACTAATGTTTTGATTTTGGAAATTTTGCCTGTTTTTGATAATTACCGGATAGCCCTGCAGCATATTCCAAAAGCAGAGCAGCAGTCATCTTGGGCAATTGGGTTAGAACATATTTTGAAAATGTGGGAAAGTTTTTTGGCAGATAAAAAGATTGGTAGAATTAAGACGGTCGGTCATAAATTTGATCCGCATATTCACGAAGCAGTTGACAAGGCGCAGGATGAGCATAAAAAGGATCAAGAAATAGTTAAAGAAGTCTTGGCCGGTTATAAATTAGAAGACAAAGTTATTCGCCCGGCAAAAGTGATTGTCAATCATTTGAAATAATTAATAAATTATTTAACCCTTCTTCGCTTTTGAGAATAAATTCAAGTAAGAGGGATAAGAAAGGAAAAATATTATGTCACTTATACCATGGACTCCATTATTAGATACTTTTAGTAATTTAGAGCAGGAGATAGGTAGTTTTGCTCCGGCGGTTAATATTTATGAAAATCAAAATAATGTCATCGTTGAAGCAACCTTAGCTGGTATAAAACCGGAGGATGTGGAAATTAGTGTGCACGAAGACGTTTTAACTATTGAAGGTAGTCGCAAGAGTACCAGCGAGGTGGAAGAAAAGAATTATTACCGTAAAGAGGTGCGTAGCGGTTCATTCCATCGGGTTATTGCTTTACCAATTTCAGTTCAAGCTAATAAAGCTAAAGCAGACTTTCAAAATGGCTTATTGAAAATTATCTTACCTAAAGAGACTAAAACCAAATCAAAAAATATTAAAATTGATATTAAAAAAAAATGATAAATAATTCAGAATTACCATTAAATTTAAAACTAATAAAAAAATGTCCGGTGTGCCAGAAAGATTATAACCAAGCTATGGTGCAGGTTTTAGATGAGAGTGAGTTTAATTTACTAACCTATGCTACTTGCTCCGGTTGCGGAGCTAATCTGTTGACTAAATTGGCGGCTTTGCCGCAAGGCATTATCGGCAATGCTATTCTAACTGATCTAAAATCGCATGAGGTGCTGGAATTTGCCCAAGGAGCTGATTTATCAGCCGACGATGTACTGGAGATCCATCAAGTTATTAGTCAGAGTGATTTATTAAGTAAAATTAAAAAAATAATATAATAATTAATAATAAATTTTTATGTCAAAGATATTAGGTATTGATTTAGGAACCACCAATTCGGCCTGTGCTATTGTGGAAGGCGGACAGCCGAAAATTTTAGAAAATAAAGAAGGTAGTCGAACCACTCCTTCAGTTGTTTCTATTTCCAAGAACAAAGAAAGATTAGTGGGTTTGCCGGCTAAGCGTCAGGCCGTGACTAATGCAGAAAACACTATTTTTTCGGTCAAGCGGTTAATCGGCCGTAAATTTAGTGATCCAGAAGTGACTGAGGATATTAAGAATATGCCTTATAAGATAGTGCAGGCGGGACAGGGTGTTAAAGTATCTATGGGTGATAAGGAGTATACTCCTCAGGAAATTTCAGCCATGATTTTATCTAAAATTAAAGCTGACGCTGAAGAACGTCTGGGTGAAAAGGTGACTGAAGCAGTAATTACGGTACCGGCTTATTTTGACGATTCACAGCGTCAGGCCACTAAAGATGCCGGTAAGATTGCTGGACTTGAGGTCAAGAGAATTATTAATGAACCAACGGCGGCTGCCTTGGCTTATGGTTTTGACAAGAAAAAAGACCAGCAGATTGTGGTTTATGATTTAGGCGGTGGCACATTTGATATCTCTATTCTAGATATTTCTTCCGACACAGTTGAAGTTAAAGCCACTAATGGTGATACTCACTTGGGCGGTGATGATTTTGATCAGACAATTATTAGTTGGATTATTAGCGAATATAAAAGACAAGAGGGGCTTGATTTGTCTAAAGATAAATTAGCTCTACAGAGGTTAAAGGAATCAGCGGAAAAAGCTAAGATAGAATTATCATCTTCTTTGGAAACCGAGATCAACCAACCCTTTATTACTACTGATGAATCAGGACCAAAACATTTGGTTATGAAAATAACTCGGGCTAAGTTGGAGGAGTTGATTGGTGATTTAGTGACTAAGACTTTAGAGCCATGTCGCAAAGCTTTAGCTGACGCTAAGTTGGAGATTAAAGATATTGAAGAAGTGATTTTGGTCGGCGGAATGACTCGAATGCCTTTAATTCAAAAGAAAGTAGAGGAGTTTTTTGGTAGAAAACCGAATATTTCCGTTAATCCAGATGAAGTAGTGGCTTTAGGAGCTGCTGTTCAAGCAGGGGTGTTGCAGGGAGATGTTAAGGATGTTTTGTTACTGGATGTGACTCCGCTTACTTTGGGTATTGAAACTTTGGGCGGAGTGCGTACGCCTTTAATTGAAAGAAACACTACTATTCCCACTTCCAAGAGTCAGACTTTCTCTACAGCGGCTGATAGTCAGAATACGGTTGAAATTCACATCTTGCAAGGTGAAAGAGAAATGGCCGCTGATAATAAAACTCTGGGTCGCTTTACTTTAACTGGTATTCCACCAGCTCCTCGCGGTGTGCCGCAGATTGAAGTCTCGTTTGATATTGATGCTAACGGTATTTTAAATGTTAAGGCAGTGGATAAAGCGACTAATAAAGAGCAATCTATTACTATTACTGCTTCTTCTGGTTTGAGTGACGAAGAGGTGGAAAAGATGAAAAAAGATGCCGAACTGCACTCTACAGAGGACAAAAAGAAAAAAGAGGAAGTTGAGGTTCGCAATAATGCCGAGAATATGATTTTCCAGACCAAGAAATTTATTGAAGAAAATAAGGATAAAATTAAGGAAGAGGACAAAAAAGAAATAGAAACAAAGATTGAATCCTTGGAAAAAGTTAAAGACAGTAAGGATATTGAGCCGATTAAAAAAGCTATTGAAGAGATGGAGCAAGTAGTGCAAAAGATCGGCGCTCAAATGTATTCTGAAGCTTCAAAAAACACTTCAGCTGATCAAACAGACAAGAAAAAAGAAGATGCCAGTGAGGCCGATTTTGAAGAAGTAGATAAAGACAAAAAATAATAATGGGTAAAGATTATTATAAGATTTTAGGAGTAGATAAAGGGGCTAATGAAGCGGAAATCAAAAAAGCTTTTCGTCGTTTAGCTCATCAGTATCACCCTGATAAAAAGACTGGTGATGAGCAGAAGTTTAAGGAAATAAACGAAGCTTATCAGGTATTGGGCAACAAAGAAAGAAAGTCTCAATATGATCAGTTCGGTACTACTTTTTCCGCCGCAGGCGGAGGAGCTCAAGGTGGATTTTCTGGCGCCAATCCCTTTGGTGGTTTTGATTTTCGGGGTTTTTCTTCCAGAGGGTCGGCTGCTGGTTGGGATTTTTCTGATTTTGGCGATCTGGGTGATATTTTCGGCTCGGTCTTCGGTGGCGGTTCTTTCCGCGGTGCCCGCACTAAAAAAGGTCCAGATATTGAATTAGACTTGGATATTATGTTGAAAGAGGCCGTTTTTGGTGTAGGGAAAGCAGTTTCTATTAGAAAGCAGAATCAGTGTGATAGTTGTCAGGGCACAGGAGCTAAGAATGGCGATTCTTACCAGACTTGTTCAGCTTGTCAGGGCAGCGGTAAAATTAGCAGTACTGTTTTGGGTTATTTTAAAACTCAGACAATTTGTGCGGAGTGTCAAGGTACTGGTAAGCAAATTAAAGAGAAATGTGGCTCTTGTCACGGCAAGGGGATTGTTTTGGAGAATGTTGATATTAAAATTGAAGTACCGGCTGGCATTGATGACGGACAAACTATTCGTTTGGCAGGACAAGGTAATAGTGGAGAGTCGGGCGCTCCAGCCGGTGATTTGTATATTAATATTCATGTTCAGCCAGAACCGGGCTTTGAGCGCGATGAATTTAATTTGATTACTAAAGTTAATATTCCTTTTAGTACAGCTGTTTTAGGCGGTCAGATTTTGGTTAAAACAATTGACGGAGAGGTTAAGTTAAAAATTCCAGTTGGCACCCAGAGTAATAAAAATTTTATTTTAAAAAATAAAGGAGTAACTAGATTAAAGGCCAAAGGTAGAGGAGATCAGATTGTGATTATTAACGTAGATGTACCAACTAAATTAACCAAAAAGCAAAAACAGCTGATAGAAGAATTAGACAAGGAGTTTTCTGGTAAGGAGAAGAGTTGGTTTTAAAATTTTAAATACAAAAAAACATCTTAATAAAAAGGTATTTTTTTGGTTGAGTTAAGCTTGATGGCAGAGTAGTGAGATGTTCAGATAATATTTGTAGATAAAATATTTAAATATTTTTTAATTTTCAGGATTTATTGAAATTAGCTTTACAGTAAAAATTAGAGTAGCATTAGGAGGTATTAACCCACTACCATTAGCACCATAAGCCATATCAGAAGGAATGGTCAATTTTCTTTCTTCGCCAATTTTCATACCAATTAGTCCCTGATCCCATCCTTGGATAACTGTTCCTTGGCCAATCGTAAAGGTAAATGGTTTACCTGTATCTATACTGGAGTCAAATTTAGTTCCATCTTCCAAAGTGCCGGTATAATCAACGGTGATAGAATCACCACTTTTGACTGTCTGATTGCCAGTGCCTGCAGTCAAAATTTCGGTTTTTAATTCCATTTTATTTTGTTGGTTATTTGTTGAATTATTTTCAGCTATTTCTTGAGTGATTTTATCAATATTTAAACCTTCTGGAAAAAATAACTGACCGTCTTTGCTCATATAGGCATCTATATTCGTCCCATCAGGTAGGTTGATAGGCATTTTGTATAATCCATTTTCTTCACTAATTTCATTGATTGTGATCGCTGAACCTACGGGCAACAGATTTTCATTAATGAATTTTTCTGCTCGTATTTTAGCATCAGCTGGCTTTATATTTTTAGAATTTATAGAGGTAAATAATATATAGCCAAGTGAGCATATTGATATAACTACCAAAATGATTATGGTCGTTGTCTGTTTCATAAAATTTAGTTATTTAATTAATTATAATTCATGAGAGTAAATGGCAGGGGCGCTAGGAATCGAACCCAGGCTAGAGGTTTTGGAGACCCCTGTACTACCACTATACGACGCCCCCTCGCAAAACAATCCCTTAGGGATTATTTTGTTTCCTTATGTAAAATATGTTTTTTACATTTAGGACAGAGTTTTTTCAGCTGTAATCTTTCTTTGATAGTTTTTTTATTGCGAGTAGTATGATAATTAATACTGTGGCATTCAGTACACTCTAATTTGGTTAATCTGTCTTGTGACATAATTTTTAATTAATTTTTAAAATATTTAATGTTTACATCAATCGTAGCCCCTCGACTACGCTCAGGGCACTCAATTCTTCAGAATCGAGTGGAGCCGGGAACAGGATTTGAACCCGCGACCCACAGTTTACAAAACTGTCGCTCTACCAACTGAGCTATCCCGGCTTGATAAATAATAAAGGTATGATAAACGAGTTGAATTATAAACAAAAATAGAGGTAAAGTCAATAGACAACGTTGATGTGTGTACACAAATGGCTTGACAGTTTGGCTATTAATGTGTTAATATAATCGATTAAATTGTAAATTGAAAATGAAGGAGTTATTTAATGTACGAGAGTATAATGCAATTCTGGCAGGAGCTTACTCAACATAATACCGAGGTTGAATGGCTCATAGCAGCTCTTATTTTTTCCGTCACCTTAGTGATCCAATTGGTGGTAAAGAAAAATGTTTTTGGTAGGTTAGTAATACTTGCTAAAAAAACTGAAAGCCGGAGTGATGACTTGGCGGTAAATTTCTTAAACAGTTTGAGTTGGCCGGTTTTCAGTATTATAGCTTTATATTTTGCTTTCAAATTTTTGATTTTGCCGGTCTGGCTTGATCAGAGTTTGAATAAGATGATGCTGTTAATTGGTATATGTTACGCCTTGGTTTTAAGTCACAAAATTATTAATTTGTGGACGGACAAATGGCGCTCTAAAAATATTTCTTCAGGAAATGGGGGAGACTTCACTTTGCTTATCAGAAAAGCCAGTAAAATAGCCATATGGCTATTGGCTGGGTTATTTTTCCTTTCAAATTTAGGTATCAATATTACCGCCCTGGTGACTGGTCTAGGCCTCGGTGGCTTAGCTGTTGGGTTAGCTATGCAGAGCACATTGAAGAATTTTATTAGCGCTGTAATTATTCATATCACCAAATCTTTCAGTCTCGGAGATTTCATAGCCATAGGCGACATCAAAGGATATGTGAAGGAGGTTAATTGGTATACAGTTAGATTAAAGACTTTACTTGGGCACGAAATAATTATTCCTAATAAAACAGTGACTGAAGCCACGATTGAAAATTTTGCTTCTCTGAAAAGGAGACGCGAAGCGATCACTATTAATGTCCATGCCGATACATCAATTGAGAAATTAGATCAGGCATTGGATATTATTAAAACAGCTATCCGACGCCATAAGATTACCAAATTTGATCGTGCACATTATGATGTTTTTGGTACTTATAGTGTGGAGTTTGATGTAGTTTTCTTTGTCACTCCCGCAAATTTCAAAGAATATAAAGATGTAAGACAAGCTATTGGAAGGGAAATCAGCCTTGAATTTGAAAAGAATGGAATTAAATTCGCTATTCCTTCCCAGGAAGTTGTTATTAGTTAATCTTCACAGTGGCCTTAATAAATGAATAGAGCCATAAATACTCTATATCATTCTGGATATTTTTGTATATTAACCAATAAGATAAAAAGAAAGGAACATAAAGTGGATAAAACGACCAGACGCATTGGTAAGCTTGCTTTTTTTCTGGGAGCCGGTTTTTTAGCTGGCTTGGCAAGCTTCTGGGGTAAGGTTTTTGTTCTGCCCATTGTTATTGCCATATTGATTCTGATAAAACCGAGATTTGTTGGATGGTGGGGGATTTCTCTCATTGCTTTAGGCAGTGGGCTGGGCTTTGGTCTTATCAAATCTTCTTCTGAAAATGGCATTTATGCCGGTGGAATCATCTTAGTAATACTGTTATTATTGTGGTGGTTTTCGATACGGTTACATGGACGAAGAAGCCTTACTATGAGTTGATTATCATTGTAAACGGGTCCTGGTGATATCAGAACCCGTTTTCTTGTAAGTAATTAATTATAGTGATATAATATAAGTGCTATAAAGTACTTTGGCAACGGCAGTGGAGCGGGTCAGTAGCACCACAGTATCGATGAGCAGGCATTGATACACACCACAAGAAAGGGGTTCGATCACAAGATGCGCATCATCGGATCCCTTTTTAATTTTAATAAAAAAATACGCTACCAATTGAGTTGGTAGCGTTAGCAAATTAATTTTTAGTTATAAATTTTGCTCTGAGGATTGTGCTGTTCTCTGGAAGCGTCAGAGTCTCCTTACACTTTGGGCATTTTGTTGTATTTCCATCACTGTCTGGGTCAAGGTTATTGATCATGCATTTAGCGGCACAAAATAATTCGCCACATTGGGTACATTTTAATATGTATCCGGGTATTGCTTCATTGCAGCGAGGACATGGCCCTGTGTGGTTTATAGATTCTGCTTTATGCATTTTCCCCCCTTAAGTTAAAGTGAACTTTAAAATGAACATAAATTAAAACCTCCTTGGATTGAAAAATTATCCTATCATATTTATGAGATTCTGTCAACTATTAGAATTTGACTTTTTAAAGATAAAAGCTAAAATAGAAATAATCCTAGTTCTTTACTTCATTGGGATTAAGTAGTACCAGAAGTGAAACTTATTCACCGTAGTACTAAAATAGAGAGGGGGATCCCTCAATGATGCAACAATTTATTTTAACCATGGACGATTTGCTGGTTAATGATCGGCCAATTAACCGAGTCATTATTGCTTGGTTAGAAGATGTTACTCAGGCAGAAGTAGTTGGTAGAAGCCAGGAATGGATTACTACTAAAAATTTTCTGATCCAGCGAATGCAAGGATTGCAAGCAGTAGGCGAGTCGTCTTTGACCATTGAACTAGTAGAATTAGATTTGTAAATTAAGGCAAGCCTTTGGCAACAAAGGCTTGTTTTTTTGACCTCGAAGGTTGACCTTCGAGGTTGACAAATTATAGAAAATATATTAACATCAGTCATTAAATTAATGAACCTTAAAATAAAGGAATAGGCATGTTATATTTAGCATTTTTTTTCGTTGTTGCTTTATTTTTCTTTTATCTGTCGTGGCGACATTATATTAAAAAAGTGGTTGTTCACTTTGTCGCTGAAAGTGGTGATACTTGGTGGACAAAAAGAAAAGAGATTAAGTTACATAAGATTAATCTCAAACATCACCTGGAAATCAAAGGCGACCAGCAGTCCTATTGGAGCGCTTGGCGGGAGAATAGAGCTATCATATTTTTCTGGGCAATACTTGGTGTGGGGGTCCTGGTGATAGCTGTTATTTAATCATTTAGTTAGAGAGGGAACTTAATGGATATATCAAGTGTATTGGATGAATGGGTAAATTTTATCGCAATGTTATAAAAATTGAGCCAAATATTGCCGCGTTAGATATTCCAGAAAACGTATTAATCGTTGTTCAGAGAGGGTTAGACGTTAATCAGATGGTAGCTGTTTGCCAGCGAATCACTAATTTGAATTACCATGATGGTTTGATTGTTCGGGTGGCTCACACCCATCTAACTGATCATAGTTATCCGGTTCCAGCTACAGAAGATTTGTCATCCCTAACACTAATTGAATATCTTCTTTTAGTGCTCAAGAATTATACCTCTGGTGGGGGTCTGCCAGTAAAAGAACAAGTATGTCTTGGATCTAATATATTTAACAGAGTACCCTATGTTAAATTTTATGAGGATCGATTTCATATTTTCTGGGACACACCCCCAAAAAGCAAATAAGCTTTGAACCCCTTCTGTTAAAGGAAGGGGTTATTTGTTTTTATAAAAATTCAATTTGTGGTAAAATTAAAGATATTATTTTTTAAATGCCTAAAGATATTATTGAAAAATTAAAATCAGCCAATTTGCTGGGCCGAGGTGGAGCATCTTTTCCTACTTACTTGAAATGGCAAATGGTCAAAGATACGCCAGCCAAGAAGAAATATGTTGTTTGTAATGTTTCTGAGGGGGAGTTAGATGTTTTTAAAGATGGTTTTATTTTAGAAAATTATCCGACGCAAATAGTAGAGGGTTTGAAAATTGCCTTAAAAACTATTGACCATAGCTATGGTTATATTTTTTTACGCAAAGATTATTATCAGAAATATAAAAAACGTTTGGAAAAATTGACCAAAAATTTGCCGATTACTATTTTCAAGGAAAAAGGCGGTTATCTCTCTGGCGAAGAAACAGTCGTTTGTCAGGAGATAGAGGAGCAGATTCTCCGGCCGCGACAAAAGCCACCCTTTCCGGGTCAGACCGGTATTGATGGCTCTCCGACTTTAATTAATAATCTGGAGACTTTTTATTATGTGGCTTTAATTGCCAAAAATCAATATAAATACACCCGTTTCTATGCCATCACTGGCGATATAAAACACAAAGGGGTTTTTGAATTGCCTTTGGACTGGTCGCTGAAAAGAATTTTAAAAGAAACCGGTAATTGGCTGGTTGATCAAGATTTTTTTGCCCAGGTTGGCGGCGGAGCCAGCGGAGATATTTTACTGCCGAGCGAGTTGAACCGGTCGATAAACGGTGTGGGCTCTCTGATTATTTTTGATAAAGCCAAAACCGATCTTTATCAACTAATGGAGCGCTGGGTTAATTTTTTCATGAAAGAAAACTGTGACAAATGCACACCTTGTCGTGAGGGTATTTATCGCTTAAGGGAGATGATTAAACAGAGAAAGATTGAGTCGGAAGTTTTAAAGGATTTGTGGTTAGTTTTGGAAGAAACCAGTTTCTGTGCTTTGGGTAAAAGCGTGGCTACACCTTTTCGGAGTTTAATTAAGAAAGTATTAACATGATCAAGGAAAAGAAAATTAAGATAACTATTGACGGCCTAGCTATTCAAGTTTCAGCGGACCAGACAATTGGTAAAGTAGCCAGAGCCAATAATATTAAGATTCCAGGCCTGTGTTTTCATCCGGATTTAGCTGTTCAGGCCAGTTGTCGCTTGTGCGTAGTAGAGATAAAAGGCAGAAAAGGACTTTATACCGCCTGTTCCACCAAGATTGAAGAGGGGATGGATATTGTTACTGATTCGTCTAAAATTAGACGAGCCCGCAAAGTGAATCTAGAATTGATTTTTACCCAGCATTGCGAAGAATGCGGCGACTGTATTTATAAAAGAAATTGCACTATTCGGGAATTAGCTCCAAAATATAAGGTGAATATTACTAAATTTCCTGATCGTAAAAAAGATTATCCAGTCTATAAATTCGGGCCTTCTTTGATTTTTGACAGTTCAAAATGCATTGATTGTAATCTCTGTGTGGAAGCTTGCAAAGCGCAGAATGTTTGTTTTTTAGAAACCAGAAAAAAAGGTGATTTTCATGATGTTGTTCCCTCAAAAGATAAGAATAAGGATTGTATTTATTGCGGGCAGTGTTTGACTCATTGTCCGGTAGGCGCTTTTGAAGGCGTTGGCGAATTTGAGGAAATAGAAGCCCCATTTCAATTAAAAGATAAAGTGGTAGTAGTTCAATTTGCTCCTTCCATTCGTACCACCATTGGTGAGGAATTTGATATGCCTCATGGATCGATAGTCACTGGCCAACTGACTGCTGCTATCAGGCAATTGGGCATTAAGCATGTTTTTGATGTTAGTGTGGGGGCTGATTTTACGACTATTGCTGAAGCTGATGAATTAATTGAAAGAATTACTGAAAAAGGTGTTTTACCAATGATGACTTCCTGTTGTCCGGGTTGGGTCAAATATGTTGAATTTTTTCAGCCAGAATTTATTCCTAATTTGACGACTGTCCGTTCCCCACATATTATTTTAGGGGGGCTGATTAAAACTTACTGGGCCAAAAAAGAAAAAATAGACCCTAAAAAAATCGTGGTTGTTTCCATTATGCCCTGCGTGGCCAAAAAATATGAAATGACCCGTCCAGAATTAAAAATAAATGGTTTAAGACCAGTTGATTATGTGTTTACTACCCGTGAATTGGCCTGGTTGCTAAAAAAGAGAAAAATTGATTTAAGCAAAGTTCAGCCGGAAAATATCAAAGATCCTTTTGGTGTTCCCACGGGTGCCGGAGTGATTTACGGCGCTTCCGGAGGAGTAATGGAATCAGCTTTACGAACTGCTTGTGGTAAAATCAGTGGTCAGCAACTATGTCCTATTAATTTTAAACAAGCCCGGGGGTTAGACGGCGTTAAAAAAGCTACTCTAACTATTAAAGGCAAGAAATTAAAAATTGCTATTGCCAATGGCACGGCCAATGCCCAAAAACTTTTAGATGAGTTAAAAGAAAAACCCAAAGCTTATGATTATATTGAAATAATGGCTTGTCCGGGAGGATGCATTGGCGGAGGAGGACAGCCAGTGCCGGTTAATGCTATAATTAGACAAAAGCGGGCTAATAGTCTTTATAGTATTGATACCAAGAAGAAAAAACGTTTAGCTGAGGATAATTCAATAGTCAAAAAAGTTTATCAGGATTTTTTCAATGATCATCACAAATTTCATCAAGTTTGTCATACCAAATTTAGACGTAAAAACAAAGAAGTTAAGACTTAATAAAAATATATGTCAGAAATTTTACAAGCACAAGCATTACCTAGTCGCAGAAAATTAGTGCTAACATTAGTACAATTTACCACATGTTTAGGCATTTTAAGTGTTGCTCCATTATTTCATGTGCAACCAGTTACCGGACCGATTGTTAACGCCGTTTTATTTGCGGCAGTGGTTTTACTGGGTACCCAAACAACTTTAGTGATGTGTCTTTTGCCCAGTGTTATTGCTTTATCCGTAGGATTATTACCGGCAGTCTTGGCTCCAATGATTCCCTTTATTATGATTAGTAATGTTATTTTAGTAGTCACTTTTGGCTTTTTACGAAATAAAAATTATTGGCTAAGCATTGGCGTAGCCAGTTTTTTAAAATTTATATTTTTATTTTCTACTAGTTCAATAGTCATTAAGCTGCTTCTTAAAAAAGAAGTAGCATCTAGTGTAGTAGCAATTATGAGTTGGCCGCAATTAGCGACCGCTCTAGCCGGAGGCGTTTTGGCTTTTGTTTTTTTGAAAAGTATTAAAAAAATTTAGAGTTTTATAAAAATTAAATAAAATCAAAAGCTATCCGCGAGGATAGCTTTTTTGGAAGCAACGATTTATTTCGTTTGTATAGTTACTGTGGCTGGATATGATCCCTTCAAGCCGATAATGGTGACAGACCACTTTCCATCTTGATAAAAACACTCATGTTTTTGATCGGCCAGTAAAATACTGTAACGAATTTTTTCGTTTTCTGTTTCTGGATTTTGGATAATCTCACCAGTCCGAATGACTGTTGATTCGTAGATGTATTGTTCGCTCGCAAATTCATATCCAAGCCCAATGACAGTGCCTACAGTCGGTACTTCTTTAGGTAACAAATGTTCCATCGTGACACTCCTTGTGAAATTTAAAATTATTCTTTGGGATATATTAAGTACTAATGATTTTTTAATTTTATATATATTTAAGAATTTGTCAAGAGTTGATTTTATGATATGATATAAATATGAAATATTTGTTAGTGGTTATAATTTTATTATTTCCTTTAATTTCTAGAGCCAATGATTTAGGGGATTTAGTTGATACAGATAATGATGGTTTAACTGATCGACAAGAAACCACAGTTTATTTTACCGATCCCTATAGTGCTGATACAGATAATGACGGCCATGGCGATAAAATAGAGATTGATGGTGGGTATTCTCCGCATCGGGGAGACTATCAAAAATTAATTCAGGTTGATTCTGATAGCGACTATTTGAATGATTATTGGGAATTAATCTTAGGGACCGGCTTAATGAATCCTGATTCCGATGGTGATTTATATTTGGATGGCACAGAAGTGGCTGCTGGCTATGATCCTCTAAACAAAGATCCGATTCAACTGGAAAAGTTGATCAAAATTAATTTAACCCAGCAGCATTTAGAATATTATTTCGGCGATAAATTATTTGGTTCTTTCCCCATATCCAGCGGTGTAGCAAGTATGCCGACGCCTAAAGGTGAATTTAGTGTTTTAGATAAAGTGCCAGTCAAGTATTATGCGGGCGCTAATTTTGACTACCCAAATACCAAGTGGAATTTACATTTTATGACAAAAAAATACCGCTACTATATTCACGGTGCGTATTGGCATAATAATTTTGGGCAGCCCATGAGTCACGGTTGCGTCAATGTTTCTTATGAAGATATGGAACCACTTTATTGGTGGGCTCAACTAGGGACTAAAATAATTATTGAGTAATTATTTTTTGCGGGCAGACCTTTTTTTAAAAGGCAATTTAGCTTGTTGGCTTAATAGAACTTGAGCAACTTGTCTGCCTTGAGCGGTCAATTTTATTTCTCTAATGAATAGTTTGTGTTGAGTCTTTTCACCAAAACCAACAATCAGCCCTTTATTAATCAGCCGCTCAATACTGGTTGTGATGATATTGGCTCTTATTTTTTGAGGGGGCGGATTTTTTTTATTGTCGTAAAATTTTTCCAGAACCGTTCTAGTAGTCTTAGAACCATGGTGGGAAGATCCTCTTGCCTCATTTTCCCAAATTTGTTTTAAGATAAATTTTTGTAAATTTGAGAATTTCATATGTTTACTATTATGTCTATATTATTACATTATTTGCAAAAATTATCAAAGTAGTCTATAATATAAAAGCTTACAATTGAATAATATTATCAAGAGTGCGGTGAGAGATTTGGCTCAATGAACCGCCAGCAACCCATTTTATTATAGGGTGCTAAATCCAATTCCTTAAGAGGAGAAGATAATAAGTCATCCTTTTTCTCCTACCAGCGGAGAATTTTTTAATTATTAACTAAAAAATTAATGTTAAAAACAGCAGAAAATATCACCTTTGGGCATCCCGATAAGGTTTGTGATCAGATTTCGGATGCCATTTTAGACGAATGCCTCAGGCAGGATCCAGATACTAGAGCGGGCATTGAAGTTATGGGTGGACATGGCCAACTTTATATCACTGGTGAAGTGACTACTAAGGCAAAATTTGATGCGGCTCAAATTGCCAAAGATGTCTATAAAGAAATTGGTTATGATGAAGAACTGGAAATTATTGTCAATTTAGTTCAGCAAAGTCCTGATATTGCTAGAGGAGTTGATACTGGCGGAGCCGGTGATCAGGGGATCATGGTTGGTTATGCTACCAATGAAACTGAAGAAATGTTGCCTCGCGAACATGTCTTGGCTGCCAAATTAGTCAGAAAATTAGAAGAAGTTCGTTTGGCAGGTCAGTCAGAATTAGCTAAATATCTTATGCCTGACGGCAAAGCGCAAATTACAATTAACAATGGCGAAGTAGACACGGTTGTTGTTTCTACTCAGCATAAACCGGATATTGATCAGGAGAAATTAAAAGAATTAATTATTAATGAAATTATTAAGCCCGTGGTACCGGAGTTTAAAAAGACTTTTATTAATCCAGCCGGCCCTTTTATTCAGGGTGGCTTTGAAGCCGATGCCGGCTTAACTGGTCGTAAGATAATTGTTGATAATTATGGACCTCAAATATCTGTTGGTGGTGGTTGTTATTCTGGTAAAGATCCTACAAAAGTTGACCGTTCAGCCGCTTATATGGCCCGTTATCTAGCTGTTGAATATTTAAAAAAATATAATGCTAAAGAAGTTTTAGTCAAGTTAGCTTATGCTATTGGTGAGCCAGAGCCAGTGATGGCTACAGCTGTAGTTGATGGTCAGAATATAGAGATTACTGGTTATGATTTAAGTCCTAAAGGGATTATTAATACGCTTGATTTAAGAAAACCCCAGTTTAAAGAAAGAGCTCGCTATGGGTTTTTCAAAGGTTTCCACAAAGCCGTTTCTTGACCTTCCACAGGAGAATACTTGACACAACTTAACAAATTTTAATAAATATGCTATATTTCTATTAGTTATTAATAAATTAATCATTAAGTTTATGGCAATGACAAAATCTCAATTATTCAATGCTCTAGCCGAAAGTACCGGCTTAAGCAAAAAAGACGTTACTAATTTCGTTGAAAAGTTTACTGATTTGGCTTATCATGAAGTCAAAAACAGTGGAGAATTTACCATTCCAGGTGTTGGTAAATTAGTTAAAAAGAACAGAGCAGCTCGCATGGGCCGCAACCCAGCCACTGGCGAAAGCATCAAAATTCCAGCTAAAACTGTTGTTAAATTCAGAGTAGCCAAAGCTGCCAAAGACGCTGTTTTATAAGGATTAGGAATATTAGAAGGATTGATTATACAAAAAGGCTTTCCATAGCGGAAAGTCTTTTTTAGATTTTTTGTTTTTTAGTACTATTGACAAAAAAATATATTTATTATATATATCTCTTGATATATCGTAATTTAATATATTGTAAATTGTAATTTAAACATGAAGAAAAGGGCAGAAAATGGAAGAAAAAGAAGGATCAGTATTTATGTTTTTTGTGGGGGTGCTGCTACTTATAGCTAGAGTTATAGGTGCCATCTCTATAATTGTGGCTTTATTTTTTTTTGTTTAAGGGAGATGCAAAAATGGTTATAGCTTGTAGTTTATTTGCTATAGCGTGTTTTTCTACCTCTGCTTAGGTTTTCAGAGGGAGTTTATAAATTCCCTCTTATTTTTTTTCTAAAATATTTCGATAACAGCAAGCTTTTATCTTATATAAACAAAAACATTATTAACGCCGTTATCCACTAAGAACTGTTCGTCAGCGGTTTTTGGCCTAAGAATACTCTTCTTGACCGCTTATTTGATTATGTTATGCTTTAATTGTTCCTTAAAATTATTATCAATGAGGCGAGTGTTATGACAGTTAATTGTTTAGCGGTCAGAGCACTCGTCTCATTGTGAGGCGTAGTCTGTATTCTGACAGGTTCAGAAAAAATCAAAAAGTAGGAGGTGCGCGATGAAAAATATAAAAAAGTCGCTTGCCACTGGCTGGCCCTCGGGAGCTCCGACGGCTCCCCAGTTTAGGGAATTCCTATCCCAAATTGAGAGTAGAAAGATTACCAAAGAATCTTTCCAATTATTTTTAAGAGGAGGATCTCATTTCAAAGATCGGGCCAGGATTCGCAATATCATGGGCGATGATATTATTTTTCCCGATGAAGTTTCTCTGGCATGCAATATCCACTATTCTGATGAGGTGTTGCTCAAATTATCCAGGAGTATGCCCAAAACAAGAATTCTTCAGGAGTTAAAAAAGAAAGGATTTGCTTTAGTTCCTGGTCCTCCGGAACCAATGAGTTTAGAGCAAATAGCTGAAGCATTACCTTATATGGTTCACGAACAGGATGTTCAACTCTTAAAAGAAAGAGAAAATATAGCTGATATTCAGATAAAATCTCAGTGGTATGCTATTAAAAAGAAAGGCGTCAGAAGAAAACCAAAAAACAAAAATATTCCCTTACCTGGTGTGTTTGTCTGGCTTGTGGGTATTTTTCTTTATGTCAGGGGAGAGAGGATATTTGAAGATGAATTTTTGCGGTTTGACCATTCAATAGGCATTGGTAGTAATACTGCTAATGGGCTTGATATTGGCACCAAGCTTAGTGAAGTTTATTCTCTTCGTTGGCCTTTTTCTTATGATCTTGATGATTAAGACTCATCAGTCGTCGGTTGAATTATTTCACCGGCGACTTTTATTTTTAGTCTATCTTATATAAACAAAAATATTATTAACGCCGTTATCCACTAAGAACTGTTCGTCAGCGGTTTCTTGGGCTTGCTGGATAGCTGTTTTGGCTGAATGCCAGTAATTGTTGACGACAAAGTAAAGTTTATCCACGCCGGCTTGATTCATGGCCTCTAAGGCCTGCTCGCGGCTGGCTGATTTTTCTATCATTGTTAAATAATTTTGGTAAATATTATTTATGCCCAAAGGCATGGAATAATAAAAATTATCATTATAATAATGAGCGAAACCAAATTTATTAATAGCAGCAGCGCCGACCATTTGGTTAGCTAAAACAATATATGGCTGGCCTTGGGAATTTTCTTCAATTAAGTCCACAGTTTTTAAATCAGTGGTTGTCACATTGAAGCTTTTACTATTACTGTGTTGATCATAAAGAGGATAAGTAAAATAAATGCCAACCGTCATTATAATAACAGTCAAAATCACCAACCATGTTTTCTGCCAGATATTGACATTATTTTTTAGTATCTTTTTAAAGCCAAAGTAAACAGCTGTTAAGAATATAGGCATCATTGAAAGGAAGATTAAATAAGCAATTCGATTAACATAATCATCTTTTTGGTAAGCGATTTGCAAATCAAAAACAATGAATATTTTTACTAGGAGATAGTTGATTATTAATAGAGCAATAAAAATAAAATGTCTTTTAAAAAATATATATTTATTTTCGTGGATAATCAGATATAACCCCACTAAAGTGATCAAAGAAAAGAGCCAAATGCCGTTGTCTCCGATATTATGGATAAGATCCAAAGTAAAATTATAAGTTTGATGCCAGCTGATCGCAGGCCAGGTAATTAGATTTTTTAAATTAATATTAAATATTCTATTCCAAGGAACATTACCTATCCTTTGATAAAGAGCCAAAAAAGCAGGTAAGCTAATAGCACTGATTAATAAAGATAAGTAGTATAAAGGTTTTTTAAACCAGAATTTTTTGTTAAGTCGTAAAACAGACAGAATCCAAGCTAAATAAAAGAGGGGGATGCCTCCTAAAGGATGGATAGTTAAAGCCATAAAGCTGATAAGCCAGACAAAATATAAACTGATTGTTTTTTTATTAATTTCTGGCAGGATGAAAATAATTAAAGCCACCAGCAGATAAGCTAAACTCTGGGGGGTAGTCATCACAGCAAAACCAAAGCCCATGAAGAAACTCCAGAGAGTAGCCAAATAGCTGGCCTGAAAAGACCAATTCAATCCATAACGCAAACCATAGTAAACGCTACTGGGCCAAATTAAGCTGAACAATATAGGAAGCAGTATTTTATTGACCGTGGCTAAAGGCAGTTGAGATAGATGATGAAGGAAGAAAGTTAATCCGTATTGTCCAACATATAAAAATAAACGTGGTTCAATCGTGCCGGTCTTATCAATAGTCTCTAAAACAGCTTGATGAATAAATGAGTCATAGCCGAAACCGAGAGGATAAAGGATGATGCCTAGGCTGACGATTAATAGCAGATGCCAGATTACCAGAAAAATATTTTTAGCTACTTTTTTAATAACAAAGCTAGCGACTAGTAGAATATTGCTAATAGTAAAGACGGCCCAAAATTTGTACCCTAACAATTCCCATGGCGAACGAATCACTCCTAAACCAGCTTTTTTTAATAGAACAACCAATAAGATAGCATCTAGAATTATAACTAAGCTGGGTAGGAGTATACTTTTTAAATTAGAGAGTCGGAACGGGTTAGAATCAAGAATGCTAAAAAAACAATGAAGAGCATTATATTTATAGGATAGTATTTCTATGATAATCGGCAGAGAAGCAAAAACCCATAAAAACACCCAGATATTTATTTGATACAAATGATAAGCAATGGTGTAATTAATACTAATATAAGCTAGAATGATCAGTAGTCCAATGATATATTTAAGCCCTTTGTGGATGGTCGGACAGAAAATATCAGCTATCTTTTTGCTATTATTCCATAGATATAAAATACCAAAGATAATACCTAGAGGGGATATTTTTAACCAGTAGATATTGATGAGAATAATCAAGAAAACGATTATCTGCCAAATAGTGTGTTGTCTTCTACTAAAAGTAAGCATATTTAATAATCATTGACCAATGATATATTATAGCATAATTTAATATTTTTTTACACTTTTCGTTCTCTTTCATGTCAAATGCGACATTGCGAATTCTTTAGGGGTTTTCATACCTAAAGACAGATGAGGTCTTTGGT
>PCWQ01000001.1 GCA_002787405.1 Candidatus Komeilibacteria bacterium CG11_big_fil_rev_8_21_14_0_20_36_20 | reverse complement strand
AATGCGGGCGGGTTTTTGAACCTTTCCTTTTTCGCTTCCGAATTTCGTGCCAGTTGAAAACTGGCGTGCCACCTAAATACTATGCGAAAATCATCTCTGCCGTCTGCTTTTGCGCCTCGGCGATCACAGTTTCGGCTTCTTGGCGCAAATTTCTTGCTTTATTATAAATCGTTTTTACGCCACTAACAATTTTCTCTTGCGTCTTTATTTCCGGCACAACGATTTTAATTTTTCTCAAATCTTCTGTTGTTATGGCGGGGTAATTTCCGCCAGTCGTTCGCTGTTCCATTTGTCGCAAGGACAAACTTGTCCGCAAAGCGACAAACAGATAATCTTTCAAAACTTTGCTATCTTTCAAATCACGCAAAATCGCAAAACCCGTTGAAGCGATAAATCCGTCCTGTTCTTTTGAAATTGGCGTTATCGCGCCTCTGTTCGGTCTGGTGGTAGAAACGATTATGTCGCCCTCTCGCACTATCATTTTTGCCCTGCTGGGAGCTTCGGCGACTGGTACAAAATCGGTTTTTGCGATTTCGCCGTTCGATGTGTCAATGTTACTAATTTCAATATAAGGGAATTGGTTATCAAAAACACTTTTTTGATCCCATGTTTCTTTTGCAAATTCTACCAACTCGCCAAGCTCGGAATAATTTTTGCTTTCAATCGCTCTCTGTAAAGTTTTGAAATATGGTTTGTAGAAAAAAGGATCAATTCTGCCTTCAATCTCGTCGCTTGATACCACGAACGCTACTCTCTCTCTCTCTCTCTCTCGATTTTGATTCCCAACTCGCCGAGGACAAAACTATCTATCTTTGCCAGAATTGTTTTTATTTCCGCTTCTTTTTGCTTTTTTTCTTCATACGCCTTGCCTAAAATAGCGACTATTTTCTGCTGATCTTTCAATGACGGAATTGGCAGAGGAATAGTTTTTACATCTTCGGGATAAATGTGTGATGTTTGCCCGCGTTTTTCTCTGTTCAATAATAAATAACCTACTTTGCTTGAAAGAAAAGCAAAAAGATATTCTGACAAAACTTTTTCAGGATTAGCGCGAACGCAAATCAATTCACCAACAAAAACGGTATTTTGTGGTGGTTCAACATCAAGAATACTTACATTTTTGCCGACATAACTTGCTTGATGCGCAGCAGAAAGAACAAAAATATCGCCTTTTTGTGCTTGCTTTCCAGTTGTGAAATCAGCTTTTGCATATTCCAGCCTTTCTAAATCAACAAAACGACCAGAGGCAGTACCAGCTTTTATAATTGGGACCGAACCGACTTGATCATTATCCTCATCATATAAATCTTTTGATGGCGTTCGTCCATTGCTGATTAAAATCGTTACATCTTCCAGCTTTTGCAATTCAAATTTTGATCCAGCCACTTTTACAACAACATCCTTAAAAAACGGCTGATAATATTCAACATCCATACGATTTTTCTTTATCGCATCTTCGTTCGTAATGGAAAAAATTTGTAGTTTACCAAGATTATTTTTCATAGTGGAATTTTTTATACTCTTTATATATTTCTGGCAAATCGTTTTTATCTTTTCGTCCAGTCGCGTCATAACCAACTCGCTCTGTTATTGCCATAAATATTTTATACTTTCCTAATTTTTCTTTTTCTCCTTTTTTGCGGATAAATACTAGCGATGATTTAACGCCTGCTCCATAATGCATAAAAGCAATTTGAGGCAAACTCACAACAGCCAAAATTTGCGCCTTCTCCATTATGAAATCACGAACATATTGAAGCGATGAGTTTGTCAAAACTCCGTCTGGCAAAACGATTGCCATTTGGCCCGTCCCGGGCTTTAAGAAATCAATACAACGCTCAATAAACAAAATCTCGGTTTTTTGATTATCTCGGATTTTCTTCCCGTTTTGCCCAAGCGCAAATTTTTCAAGATACGAGTGTTCGCTTCGCTTCACATTCGCACCAAACGGTGGATTGGTAACAATCACATCAAAATGATTTTTTTCAAAACCACGATTTTTCTCGGTCATTTTGCCCACATCTTCCAATGCGTCAAAACCGATAACATTCGTGTGTCCGTCATCGTGAATAATCATGTTCATTTTGGCAACGCGGGCGATTGAATCGTTTATTTCAATGCCGAAAAGATTGTTTTGGGCAAAATCGTGCCAAAAACGATATTTTTCCGCCTCATCATTTTCATTAAATTTTTCCGATTGATTTCTTACTTCATCAAGGGCGTGCAAAAGGAATCCACCACTACCGCAAGCGGGGTCAAGTACAAGGTCGTCATTATTTATATTCATCATTCTGACGGCGAAGCTCACAATTTCACGGGGAGTAAAATATTGCCCGCTTATACCCTTGAAAAATCCCTCCATAAATTGTTCAAAAGCAACACCTTTTACATCAAGATCAGTTTTATTGAGAGAAAT
The DNA here is from genome assembly GCA_002787405.1 of Candidatus Komeilibacteria bacterium CG11_big_fil_rev_8_21_14_0_20_36_20. Lineage (GTDB taxonomy): Bacteria > Patescibacteriota > Patescibacteriia > UBA1558 > GWA2-36-10 > PCWQ01. The sequence goes on along the minus strand of PCWQ01000001.1, from coordinate 831 downwards.
GCTTTGCAAATGTCCGACGACGGTATAAAGTTCTTCGGGTTCAATTTTCAAACTTTCCTTAAACACTTCAGGGTCTTTTTGTTTTGCTTCTTGATAAATAGCGTCTAATCTTTTATAAACGCTTTCGGCTTTCTCGTGTGTCTTAATTTGAAAGTCGTAATAGTCGCCAGTTTTTCGTCCACGCTTTTCATCGCGGATTTTTACAAAAATAATTTTGCAAAGCTCGTCAAAAGCGACGGTTGGATTTCTTTTGCCACCCGCCCAAAGCGTATTCTGTGATTTTTCCAATGCTCGCTTTAGTTCTGATTTATCAAGCGTTTTCAAATCCCAATCAGGATCGCCTTTTTTGAAACGATATTCTTCAATTTTTCCGTAGGAAATAGGAATATCGGTAATGGTCGCTTTTTCTGGTTCTTTGTCGTTCCATTCGGCAGTTTCCATTGCTCGGCGGGTGTTTCCCGCAACACAAATCGCAAACGGAGCGTGAAGCACGCGAGCGTTGCCGATTGCCTGCTTGGTCGCTTGTTCAAATTCCGCGTCCGAAATTCCGTCTTTTTTGCACTCAACAACGATATACGGTTTCTTTTTTGCGTCGTCCTCATAAATAACAATGTCGGCAAAAAAGCGAGGCACGCGAGCGGGCATTTCTGTTTCAAGCTCTACTCGTTTAGCGGGATAGTGATATTTTTCGAGCAAATCAAAATAATATTCGGCGCGAACTTTTTCTTCGGGATCATTCAGATTTTCTTTGTGTCCCGACGGTAGATATTCAATTTTTGCGCCGTCGTTGAAAACACGAAAATATCCTTTTCGCTCGCCGTCTTTCAATAT
>PCWQ01000008.1 GCA_002787405.1 Candidatus Komeilibacteria bacterium CG11_big_fil_rev_8_21_14_0_20_36_20 | reverse complement strand
TAGTGCGGCATAGATTTTGATGTTTAATTGTTATTTCTACATAACCAATTATATCATCTGTCTATGTCGCATTTTTAATTAGAATAATACGGGATAATACAATTGACATAAGAACCACTCGTGCTAATATATTCTTTAGATTAAGAACATTAAAAAATCTACAAAAAACGAGAAAAAATTATGGAACCAAAGATACCCTCGCAGGCCGTTGCAATAATTGCAAAACTTACTGTTGCAGCACCAATAAAAATCGATAATTTTCCAGCTTACTGTGAAGATTATCTGCTAACTCCCAATGGTCAATGTATTCTTAATGTAGGAGAATTTAACTCTCCTGAACTAGAAGCTAAGGAATATTTTCGCGAGCCAATGCCAGCTCGCTGGGTCCACCTGCAGCCAGGTGTGTTCGAAAAAAAATTCCTGCCCCTATTTGAGCGAGCTGCTAAAAAAGCACAGTCAATGATTCCAGAATTAGGCAAGGCTCTGCCTGGCTGGACAGTTAAAAAACTGTCACTAAAAATGCCAAGATTTCCTATCGCGCTGGTTACTCAAGACCTAACACATGAGATTGATGTAAACATAGTGCTTGAGGCCTAATGATTTTAAAAAGGCGACCTACTAAGGGCCGTCTTTTTCTTTTAAAATTATTGTAAAAACAAAAAATGAGCGCATTGATTAAATACGCCCATTCCCTTTTGTTGTAGATCATCCATGACATCGCCTACTTTTCCGCTTTTTTGGCTTCGTCCAAAAGTTCATTAACCGGCCCGCCAAATCCTCCTCCAGCATTCAGCTGTTGGTAAGCTCGCTCAATGAGCTCGTCGGATTGTGAACCTATCTGGCTTTTGGTCATATCATAAATTTGTTTTTGTTGAAAAAAATTATAAATTTTATCAACTTTCTGTTCTCTTGTAGCCTGCTCCATAATCAGACTCCTTTCCCAAATGAACGTTTCTTTGAATATAAACATAAAATATGTTATATTCAAAACAATAACCCAAAGGGTTATTCATCTTATACAACACTGACGCAAAAATGTCAACTCTGGCCATCAATAAAAAAGCTAAATTTAATTTTCAGCTTCTGGAAGAATTTGAAGCTGGTTTGGTTTTGACCGGTCAGGAAGTCAAATCAGCCAAACTGGGGCGGATGGATTTAAAAGGTGCTTTTGTTTCTATTAAAAACGGGCAGGTCTGGATTAAAAAATTATACATTGCTCCCTACCATAAAGCTGGTCATTCTTTAAAAAATTATGAGGCAGAACATGACCGTAAACTTCTTTTAAAAGATAAGGAAATTATTTACCTGACTAGCAAAACTCAACAAAAGGGCTTGACAATTATACCTATTTCAGTGTATACTTCTCGGAGAATTATCAAGGTAAAAATCGCCTTGGTAAAGGGAAAAAAGAAATTTGACAAAAGAGAAACCATTAAGAAAAGAGATATAGAACGAGTTATGGCCCGTAAAATCAAAAGTTTTTAAATTCAGGGGGATGTTTTATATTCGACGTTGTATGAAATAATATATAGCAAGTTGAGTTCACGATCTCATAAAAATCGCCAAAAATAAGTGCAAAAAATACATTTGCCAAAGTTAAAGAACTTTTTCAAGTTCCACAACTTTCACCAGTCTTAGCATAAATTTGCTTTGACCGTTTCTAGTTTAATCTGCCTGGGGTTAGTTAGGAGCGTCAATTTATCAGGCTTGAAAACATTCTGTGTTGGCTAGGATGTTTTGAGAATAAAGCCAACTAGATTAATGCCTTTTTGTTAATTTTTAAGCTATTAATCAAACAAGTTAAATTAACTAAGCTTGTAGAAATATATTGGGACATGCGACAGACAGGGGTGTAATTCCCCTCATCTCCACCACTCGACTCGTCGTCATTACATTCCTCCTCGCTCGCCCTCGGCCGTGAGCTCGGGCCGAACGGTGGTTTCTGCCCCTCGCTTTACTCGGAGCGCCAACCATTCGATTTTATATAAAAGACGAGGTGAGTGTCTTGAGCGCCTGCCTGCCGGCAGGCAGGGAGACGAAGGGCACGAGAATTATTCAATTTATAATCATGTTTTAAGAATCCCTAAAGGATAATTAAGCTACTATTTAAAAAAATAAAATAAAACTATTAGAAACAACAGACGCTATAAACCCAAAATAGTTGGGAAAAAATACCGTATTAACAATTGGATTAGGTCTCCGAAGGTTAATGTTATTAATGAAGAAGGCCAACAATTAGGTGTATTGACAATTCAAGAAGCAATGGACCTAGCTACTAAAGCTGGTCTTGATTTGGTTGAAGTTTCGCCAATAGCCGATCCTCCCGTCTGCCGAATTATGGATTATGGCAAATTTCAATATCAACAAAACCGCAGTCAACAGAAAAAAAGTAAAAAAGTTGAAATCAAAGGCGTCCGCTTGTCTTTCAAAATTGGCCAACACGATTTATCAGTTAAACAAAAACAAGTCTGCAAATTTTTAGAACAAGGACATAAAGTAAAAATAGAATTAAGACTAAGAGGTCGAGAAAGAGCTTTTAAAGACCGCGCTAAAGAATTAATGCACCAATTTATCCAAGATTTAGGAGAAAATTATAAAGTGGATAAACCACTGAGCCAGCAAGGTAGCCTTATTACTACAATTATAACTAAAAATAATTAACTATATGAAGCTGAAAACTAAGAAATTACTGAAAAAAAGAGTCAGGGTAACTAAAGGAAAAAAAATCATGATTCGCCAAGGCGGACAGGATCACTTTAACGCTAGAGAATCAGGCAAGGTTACCAAAAACAAACGCCGTGATAAAAAACTTTCGCCGGTCAATGTTAAAAACGTCAAAAAACTTTTACCTTATTTATAATTAGCCAATAGCATATGGCCTATAGAATAGTTCTCAACTAAAAACTATACGCCATAAGCGATAATCTATAAGCAAAAAATATGCCAAGAGTCAAAAGAGGCGTCGCTCATGTAAAAAGAAGAAAAAATATTCTTCAGCAAACCAAAGGATACAAATGGGGTCGCAAAAATAAAATTAAACAAGCCAAAGAAGCTATTCTTCATGCTGGCCAACACTCTTTACGTGATCGACGCAAAAAAAAGAGAGTCAACCGCCGTTTATGGCAAACCAAACTTAATGCTGCTTTAAGAATTTTGGGATATAAATATTCTACATTTATCTATCTTCTGAAAAAAAATAATTGCGAACTTGATCGCAAAGTATTGTCTCAGATAGCTGAACAACAGCCAAAAGTTTTTGAGAATATCACCAAAAATTTGAAATAAATTCACAAACGATTTACCAAAAATAACCCCTAATCATTATCGTCCAAAAAGCGGGTTATTTTTTGATGCCGATATTTATAAACTAACATTCCCCAAAAAACGCCAAAAGAATCAATTAAAACATCATAAGGGTTACCAGAACGATTTAAGACACCAACCTGATGCAACTCGTCAATAACCGCATAAGAAATAGAAACAACAATAGCAAAAAATAAATAAGGCCGCTGATGGCTGGATAAACTGCTAATAATCAGATAAGTTAAAATAAAGAAGACTGTGGCGTGAGCTAGTTTTCTTAAAATTAAATCCTGCCAATTTAACAGGCCACTCTGTAAATCAGGAATAGAAGATAGATAAAAAATGAACCCTCCCCAAATAACAGTTAATAAAAAATATAGTAATTGAATTTTTTGTTTTTTAGTAATCATATTCCTTGGGCTCTAAAGATGACAAAAACTGTGCGAAAAATAATTTTAATATCAAAAATGACTATTTTCCAAGTCGGATTTTTCAAACAATAACTTACATATTCAGCGTCAAGTTCGGCGTCGGTCTTCTTGGTTGATCCTTTTTGAGACTGAAAGCTACCAGTCAAACCGGCTTTAATAACTTTTTTGGTGGTCAATCCTCTCTGTAAGCCCTTTTGATAAACCTCTAAATTAACCGGCCGAGGGCCAACTACACTTAAGTCCCCTTTTAAAATATTAAAAAATTGCGGCAGTTCGTCTAAGTAGATTTTTTGCAAAACCCGTCCTAAAAAAGTCAAACTATGATGATCATGCTCCAAAACCTTGGTGTGAATAAATTTTTTTTCTTTTTTCAATTCAGCAATGACTTCTGGCTTGAAAACGTTGAATTTTCTGAAATTAAAAGGTTGCCCCTGGGAGATCCTCGTTTCTCCATAAAACAAGGGCGCAAAAAATTGCCTGTCAAAATATGCCCAATGACAATCAAGGTTAAAATCAAAATTGATAAAGGCAAAGTAATGAGAATAATTGTTAAGGAAAATAATATATCAAATGATCTTTTAAGCTTAGGAATGGGAACTTGATGGGAAAATTTTGGTACTGATTTCATAAACTCTTTCATTTTTCAATAGTCGCCCCCTATTATCTCATTTTTAACCAAAAAAATCAATAATCGGTTTTTAATTTTGTGTTATTAGCCTATTTTTGTTATAATTCAATTATTAGAATCGTTATTAATCTATTAATTTATGGCATCATTTTTACCAATCCCCCCTGAAAAATTAAAGGAAATTTTGTTAAAAAATAAAATCGTCAGCGAAATTGACTGGCATCAGATGAAAAAAAATGCTAACCGCCGGCGACGCGGCATAGAAGACGTACTGATTGAACGGGGTTTTTTGAATGAGCGGTATTTATATGAATTAATCGGAGATGAGTTAAAAATACCCTACATTAATCTGCGTAAACAAAAACTAAAACCGGAAATTTTGGAAGAGTTGGATGAAAAAACAATTCGTGCCGCCAAAGCTATACCCTTTGCATTGGAAGGTAGAAAATTAAAAGTAGCTTTTGTCAATCCGACTAATAAAGAAAGTCTGGAGATGATCAAGCAGGCCACTAAGAAAAAAATTGATATCTATATCACTAATTATAAAGGATTCCGCTCTGCCTCGCGTCTTTACCAAAAAAATATTAAGGAAGAAATCAAAAAAATTCTGGAAACTAAAATCCCTCAATCTCCAGATACGCCAAATAAAATGGAGCTGCCGATTATTAGAATTATTGACGCTATTTTAGAAGCCGCTCTATTTGAACGGGCGTCAGATATTCATATTGAAGCCCTCTCCGACGCAGTGGTAGTCCGTTTCCGTGTTGACGGAGAACTGCATGATAAAGTGGAGATGCCTTTGTCTGTCCATAATGCTATGGTAGCTCGCATCAAAATTTTATCCAACTTGAGAACCGATGAGCATCGGGTGCCGCAAGACGGACGCTTTTCTTTTAAACTAGATGAAGAAGAAGAATCAATTAGAGTGTCAGTTATTCCTGCTTTTTATGGTGAAAAAGTGGAAATGAGATTGATGACGGACGAAGCCCAGGATTTTACTCTGGGCGATATTGGACTCTCTGAACAGAATATAAAACTAATGAAAAAACAGTTAAAAAAACCGTTTGGTATGATTTTGGTCTGCGGACCGACCGGTTCCGGTAAAACTACCACCCTCTATGCTTTAATCAATATTTTAAACACAGAAGGTACTAATATTTGCACTATTGAAGACCCACTTGAATATGGTATCAACCGCGTTAATCAAACTCAGGTCAATATTAAAGCTGGTTATGATTTTGCTAATGGCTTAAGAGCCCTCCTAAGACAAGACCCTGATATTATCATGGTAGGAGAAATCCGAGATAAAGAAACTGCGGCTATTTCCGTCCGAGCCGGACTAACTGGACACTTGGTCCTTTCTACTCTCCATACCAACAACGCCGCCGGAGTGCCACCACGACTTTTGGATATGGGCGTTGAACCATATTTAGTGGCCTCTACCCTCAATGTCGTAGTGGCCCAACGTCTACTCCGGAAAATCTGCCAAGATTGTATCCAGAGTTTTAAACTTTCGGCTAATGAACTGCACGTTCTGGGCAAAGAATTTAATTTAGAACAAATGTTTCATCGTTTTAAAAAACTAAAAATTATTGAAGATAACTCTACTTCATTCGCCGACCTTACTTTTTATCATGGTAAAGGATGCGAACGATGCAACGGCTCTGGCTACAAAGGTCGAGTGGCAGTTATGGAAATCCTAGAAAACAGCGAGGTTATTCAAAACTGTATTATTAAAAACTCTCCTTCTAATGAAATAGAAAAAATGGCTATGGCACAAGGAATGATCAACATCTTTGAAGATGGTATGCAAAAATCCCTAACCGGAATCACCACAATTGAAGAGGTATTGAGCATTAAACGCGAATAAAATAAGTTAATTAAAACAAAAATCAAACAATGAAGTATCTGGATCATAAACACAACGAGATTGATGATACTGATCAACTTTCGGAAAATAAAAAGCCGAAGAAATATAAAAACATAGACTACCAAGATAGTCATAATCAGACAGCTTCTCCGACTCTCCCAAAACAAAAAGAAAAAGTAGACATCAGTCCCATTAAAAAATATAAAAAAAGTAAACTAATCTTGTCTAGAATCACTCTGACTAACAAGATGATGTTTGTTGATAATCTATCTACTATGCTTAAAGCGGGTTTGCCTTTAGCCCCCGCTCTGCGAACATTAAGCAAGGAAACAAAGAATAGATATCTCAAAGAGATCCTATTGTATCTGGAAAACCATGTAGAAAATGGGCAAGCTTTGTCTAAAGGTATGAAAAAATATCCTGAAATTTTTTCCGACATAATGATTGCTACGGTAGAAGTTGGCGAACACACTGGTATGCTGCCAGACTCTCTCCGACGTCTAGCTGACAATCTAAAATCACAAAAAAAACTACGCAGTAAAGTTATTGGCGCCTTAATGTACCCAATAATTGTCTTAATTGCCTTAGTGGCTGTCAGTTTGCTTTTAGCTTTATTTGTCTTTCCCCAACTAATCACAATCTTCCAAGACGCAAAAGTTAAGCTACCTTTTGTTTTAGTGGCAGTTCAATTTCTAAATGAATTTTTACAAAGTTACTATTGGTATGTTTTAGGTGGCTTGATTGCTGTAATAATATTATTCAAAATTATATTTAAATTGCCCAAGCCAAAATTATGGCTACATTTTTTTATTTTAAAAATACCCTTCATTGGTCGCATTGCTGGCGATTTAGCTCTCACCCGTTTTGCCGGAAATTTAAACTCTCTCCTCGCCTCAGGTTTGGATATTATAAAATCGCTAGAAGTGACCTCAAAAACATTAAATAATTTAAAATACAGGAGAGAAACTCTAGCTATGACTAAAGAACTGGAAAGAGGATTATCTTTAGATACAGCCATGAGTGAACGCCCTCATCTCTTCCCTTCCCTAGCTATTCAGTTATGCCAAGTAGGAGAAAAAACCGGCGAATTAGAAGATATCTTAAAAAAAATATCTAAATATTATGAAGAACGGGTTAATAATGTCTTAGCCAATCTATCGACTATCCTTGAGCCAGTGCTGTTAATTGCTGTAGGCGTAGCCGTTGGTTTTATAGCTCTGTCAGTTTTAGGACCAATGTATGAATTAACCCTTACCTTCGCTAATTAAATGAATCCCGTTAGAAATTTACAGAATCTATCGGGAGAACAAAACAAAAATTTATTTAATTCGTTGTACTACCAGACAGGGTGGTCGACCTTCCGTTCAGGGTCGAATGACTGAGCGATAATTTCTAACGGGATGAAAAATCAACTTGGACTAACTATTTTAGAAATTATACTTGTTTTATTTATCGCTGGCATTATTGCTACTTTAAGCGCTGTTTCTTACCACCGCTGGCAACAACAAGTACAGTTGAACAACAACTTAGATGAATTAAATAGCGCTTTAGCCAGAGCCCAACAATTAGCTACTGCTGCGGCTGACAATAATGTTTGGGGAATTCATCTAGACAATGACCGCTATATGATGTTTCAAGGTTACTCTTACAATGAAAATGACCCCCACAATATATTATGGGTGTTGAAAGGAACAGAAATTTTGCATCCTACTTCAACCTTTGCTGACGGCACTGGTGGTTTTGGCTCTAATGTCATTTTCTCTAAATTCACCGGACAAACTGCCAATACCGGCACTATTACTTTAATGACCGTCAGCGACCATAATATCACTAAAACCATTATAGTAGACCCCTCCGGGCAAATTTATTAATTATGAAGACAAAAAATAATCAACCGGGCTTTTCTTTGGTAGAATTACTAGTGGCCATCTCATTCATGAGCGTCATTATTGTTCTTATTTTTGGTTTAACTGCCTTTAACAGTAAATTAGGAAAACTAAACGAAGAGCGTACCCAAGCTCTCCTCTACGCCAGCGAAGCAATGGAAGCAATAAAATTAATAAATTGGAATGATTTAGCTGCCGGAGATTATTATCCAACAATTCAAGGAAATGTTTGGAATTTAATAGCCGGTAGTGACTTGATTAACGGCAAATTCACCCGCACCATTGTCATTGATAATGTCTATAGAGCCAACTCCACTAATGGAACGGTCTACGGACCAATAATGGAAATGGGATTTTTTGACCCTGATACCAAAAAAATAACCGCCCGATTGGAGTGGACAAATCAAGTCGGTAAATTACAAACAGAAGAGCTGGAGACTTATCTCTACCGCTGGGAAGCCAATCGCTGGGTACAGACTAACTGGGTTGGTGGAGCCGGACAAGACAACTGGGCTGATGAAACACGTTTTTATACTAAAGATTCTGGGATTGATATTAGTGTTCCTGGAATTACCACTCTTTTGTCCGGTTTTTTGGATTGGAACCAAGCCACTACCACTGGTGTCTTTGACACACCTGGTAACTTTGATGACAATGATGTCTATGAATTAAATGGCCTGGCCTATTTGGTCACCGAGAATAACTCTGATGGTTCAGAATTTTACATTTTAGATGTCAACGATATCTATCATCCTTTTCAACTGTCTTCGCTCAATATCGGTAGCGGGGTTACTTCTGTAGTGGTAGAAAATCAGTACGCATATTTATCTACCAAAAAAGACAATAGTGAACTACAAGTCGTCGATGTGTCAGACAGCCATCATCCTTTTATCACTGCTGCTTATAATCTACCTAGTAATAATAATGCTCAAGATATAGTAGTTAATGAAAATGAACTTTATATCATCCAAGATGATGACCTATATTCTTTTAGTATTGTTCAGCCAACTTCTCCTCAATTCCTGGATACTATTGATGTCGATGATGATGCTAAAGAATTGTTTTTATCAGAAAATAATATCTATATTGCCACTGAAGATAGTGATAAAGAATTGCAGATTATTGATGTCACCAATCCAGCGAATTTGCAACCAATCGGTGAATATAATCTGCCCGGCTCCCTGAAGGGCACCGACGTCTATGTCCGCGGCACCCGGGCTTATATTTCCACTCAAAACAACGGTTCCGGGCCAGAATTCTTTATTTTTGAAATTTCAGACCCAACCGATCCGGTTTTTATCGGCTCCTATGAAACTGGAGAGATGATTTACTCTTTTGCTATTGTCGGACCTTATGCTTTACTCGGTACTAATTTTCTTAATGAAGAATTAGTAGTGATTGACGTCAGCTACCCGGCCACGATTAATAAAGTATCTGGTTTTGATTTAAATGGACATATCTTAGGTATGTCAGCTAATTGTTCAGTTATTTATGCCGCTACTTCTAGTAATCAAAATGAATTTTTCATTATCTCCACAGAAGTTGATGACTGCGGCTATGCTTCCAGCGGCATTTTGGAATCCTCTACTTTTGATACTGGCCATGAAACCATTGCCTATAACTGGATTAGTTGGACTGGCTCCGAGCCACTTAATACCGATATTCGTTTTCAAATAGCCACTAGTGACAATCAAGCTGGTCCTTGGAATTTTATCGGACCAGACGGTAGTAGCTCCACTTATTATACTATAGCCGCTAAAGAATTTATTAATTACACTAGTCATCTAAATAAAAGATATCTGCGTTATAAATTATTTTTAAGCAGTAGCGCCGATATCCAAGTACCGATCTTAGAAGAAGTAACTATTAGTTATTCCATTTACCCATGATAATCAGCAAAAAAATATCAATCACCAAGAATAAAACTGGTTTCAGCTTGATTGAAATACTGGTTTATCTTTTTATTACCAGCATGTTATTGTTGGTCATCAGTAGTCTAGTAACAAACAGTTTTAATGTTAAAAGACGACTCAAGGTTTCTGATTTGGTCCAACATGACACTCGCTTTATTTTAAATTTTGTCAGCAACCGTATTCATAATGTTGACAATATTGAAGATGCCAATCCGGCCCTAGAACAAGTGCTTTTTTATTCTTCAACTTCTACGCGCTTCAGCTTAACTGTCGAATCAGATAATCTGGTTTATCGCGAAACTCACGACCTGGGAGAAGGATTCCCTGAACAATCAACGGCGGATCCGATTATTCTTAACACTAATCTGACCCGAATCTCTGACTTAGTTTTAACACCAATTTCGGACAATTATGGTAATGACAATCAAGGTATAAACCTAAACCTTATCTTAACTATCGGCCAGCCAGAAGATATTTATGGCTATAAACAACAAAATCTAAACACTTTTATCAGCGTCCGCTAAACCTATGAAAACGACCCTAAAAACACAAAAAGGAGCAGCTGCCATTATTGGAGCAATTGTTGTGGCTGCCGGTGTTTTATCTATCTCCCTTTCCGTAACCATCATTGCCCTAAACAATAAAGCAAGTTTAGAATCATTCGCTGATTCTGTACAAAGTTTTTATTCAGCTGAAGCAGGTGCTGGAGAAGCTTTAATGCAGCTGCGTAAAGAGCCCGCTAACCTAACTTTTAATGATATTGTTGTTGGTGGATTAACTGTCAGTACCGAATTTATAGAAGAAGAAGGTGGTAGTTGTGACCAACCGGAGCAGTGCGATTATCCATCAGATAGCGGCTGGTGGTCTGAATATTTTAACTACTCTGTTAATCATCCGGATATGGAAGTTAATCCTTATCCCGGACCAACGCCTACTCCAACTGAACATGATTGGTATGACGACAACTATAAAACTCACGAGCAGATTGACGCCAATTTGGAATTTTTAACCAGCATGTGGTTCCCTTATGATGGCACTGAATGGGAGGACATGGAAGGTTTTAATCATGACTACCATTTTGGTATGCATTGGCGAGCCATAGTCACTGCTCCCGCTGATGATAATTACAGCTATGCTCTGGCCTCTGATGACGACTCCTGGGTGCTAGTAGGAGGTATAGTGATTGTTAATAACAGCGGCACTCATCCTGCTTTTACTAAAACTGGCGACATCTTTCTGACAGCCGGAGATAATATTGTTGAGATTTATTTTACTGAACGGCATACTATAGAATCAGGCATGAGTTTCAGTTTTGATGATCCATCTTTAATCATCACCCCCTATCCAGAAGGTTGCGGCGAAGATCTAGAATGCAATTCCAATATTGAAGCAACTGCTAGCACTACTAAAGCCACTCGCAAAGTCCGCTACACTTGCAACAATCAAATCGCTAACTGCCTTTGGAGTGAGCTAACCCCTTAAATATCCCCTCTCGATCTCTCCTCCCGCAGACAGGATCCCACTTTACTGATAATTAATTAATTTTTGTAAACTAAAAACCCCTTATGAAGGGGGTTTGGAGGAGATATACTATTCTTTTCGTAAAGCAGTAATCGGATCCAGATCAGCTGCTTTTTTAGCTGGATAAAGACCAAAAACCAAACCAACCGCTGTGGAAAATAACATAGCTAAAATAATTCCGCCTAGGGAGATTGAAAATGACCAGTCAAAATTATAATAATTGGCCAATAAATATATAAAATAAGTAATAATCAAACCTAAAACAACTCCACCTAATCCTCCTAAACTAGTAATAATAATTGCTTCCATTAGAAATTGGGTCATAATATTTTTCTGGCTAGCGCCGATTGATTTACGCAAACCAATTTCAAAAGTCCTCTCCGCCACACTGGCATACATGATATTCATAATACCAACTCCGCCAACAATTAAAGAAATACTAGCCAAGGCAATTAATAACAAAGTAATACCGCCCAAGACATTACCCATAATGTTTTGAGCGTCACTCATGGACATAGTTTCAAAATCATCCTTATCCGGATTAGTAATATCATGCCTTTCTCTGATTGTTGTCCTGATGTCATTAACTGTCTGTTCGTCTAAATTAGCGTCATTCATTTGAGCAGTAATAGCTGAGACATGATCAATCCCCAATAGTAATTTCTGCGCTGTCTGAATAGGGGTATAAATTAAATTATCCATGTCAAAAAACATGACGCTACCTCTTGGTTTTAAAACTCCAATAACCTTAAAATTTACTTTGCGAATCTTTATATTCTGACCAATGGCTTCGCTCTCCCCGAATAGATCTTCTTTGACCTGCTGGCCTAAAACAACTACTCGAGTTTTATTGTTATCCTCTTGTTCTGTATAAAAACGGCCACTTTCTATTTCTGAACTATCAATGTCAATAAATTCATAAGTAGTACTGTAAACTAAAGCGCTCTTAATGTTGCCGTTCCATGATAACAATTCCTGACTCATTTCAGCCGCATAGCTTCTTTTTATATTAGGTAAATTATCAATCGCCTCTTTGTCACCCAGAGTCATCGTGGTGATGACCACTCCCTGCACTTGAGTAGCCATTCCTCCACTGCCCTTCGGCACTCTCACTTCCGTTTGAATTAAATTAGAGCCAAAACTTTCCATTTGACTAAAAATTAAACCTTCCACACTTCGACCAGCCGAAACAATCACCGAAACTGCAGTAATTCCAATTACAATACCAAGAACCGTGAAAAAAGTCCTTAACTTATTTTTCGCAATAGCTTGTCTGGCAATGGTTAAAACTTTAAAGATATTCATAGAAATTATTCATAACGTAGGGCGTCAACCGGCTGTAAAGCAGAGGCCTGTTTTGATGGATACCAGCCAAAAAATACGCCGACTGAAATAATAAAAAAAGTGGCTAAAATGACGGAAGACGGTGAAATAATAAAATCCCAGTTATACCCTAAATAATTAGCCACCAGACTAATCAGCCAAGAAACAAAAGCGCCAGCAATAATACCAACAATACCACCAATTAAAGCTAGAATAATAGTCTGAATAAGAAAATGTAAAACAATATCACCAGCAGTAGCGCCGACCGCTTTGCGTAAACCGATCTCCTTAACACTTTCATGAACCGAGACCAGCATAATATTCATAATACCAATGCCGCCGACTAAAAGAGAAATAGCGGCCACCATGGCTAGAAAATAATTTAAGATGCCGGTGATATCAGCCAAAGTATCCAAAGCTTGTTCTGATGATTTTACAGTAAAATCGTCTTTTTCCGGATCGTCTATATTATGACGTTCCCGTACAACAGTTTCAACTTCTTGAATTGTGTAATTCAAATCAGCCCCCTCAACCACTTTACCTCTCAATAAGCTGACATGATTAACGCCCATAATTAATTTCTGAGCAGTTGATAAAGGAACAAAAATTTGATTATCCTGATTCTGCAGTCCAGATGAACCTCGACTCTCTAAGATGCCAATCACCCTAAAAATCTCCTTGTTAATCTTCACTTTTTCATTAACTGGATCAACACCAAAAAATAAATCTTCCGCTACTTGGCTACCTAAAACCACCACTCTAGCAGTTGTGCCTTCATATTCTTCGCTGATAAATTGCCCTTCTTTAATATTAGCAGACTCTACTTCTAAATAATTAGGAGTAATACCAGTTAAGGTAGTATCCACTACTTTATTTTGCCAAGAAATCGTAGCCACACCTTTTAAATAAGCCGCCACTACTTCTATTTGGGCAACCTGCTCTTCAATGGCCAGTCCATCATCAACAGTCAAAGTAGTAACACTAACGCCCATGACCGCGGCTGGTATACCGCTGTCGTCAGTCGCTCCAGGCAAAACACCAATGAGATTCGAACCAACTGTATTGATTTCGTTGACAATTAAACTATGGGCGCCAGCTCCCACCGACATGATGATAATAATAGAGGCAATACCAATAATAATACCTAAACTAGTTAAAAAAGAGCGTAATTTATTACGCTTTAAAATCTTGAAAATCAATAGATAATATGAAAAATTAAAACGCATATTATTTTAATCGATGATTAAAATCAACCTCATCTTTATGAGTATTTTTTTCATCACTAACAATTACTCCATCTTTTAATCCAATAATACGATCCGTATGCCTAGCTGTGATGGTCTCATGAGTAACAATGACAATTGTTTTGCCTTCGCTATTTAACTGCTGCAGTATCTTCATAATTTGATTGCCGGTTTTAGAATCTAAATTGCCGGTTGGCTCATCGGCAAAAATAATGTCTGGGTTATTAACCAAAGCCCGAGCAATCGCCACGCGCTGCTTTTCACCGCCGGAGAGCTGATTAGATAAATAATATTGACGATGCTCCAGACCAACGCTTTTAATTGAACGATCAACTTCTTTTAAATCAACTTTTTGCCGGGCATAAAGCAAAGGTAAACGCACGTTTTCCCAAACAGTTGTTTTAGGTAAAAGATTAAAACTCTGAAAAACAAAACCCACTTTTTTATTGCGATATTGGGCCAAAATATTATCGTCCAAATGACTAACATCCTGACCCTCAAAAATATATTGCCCCATAGTTAGGGTATCCAAAAATCCCAAAATATGCATCAAGGTAGATTTGCCAGAACCAGAAGGCCCCATAATAGCCAAATATTCTCCTTTATTTATTGTAAGATTCACGTTATACAGAACCTTAGTCACTACTTCCTCATTGACAAACTCCTTATATAAATCTTTTATTTCAATCATAATTTTTAATTGCCATTTTTAACAAAAGTAACTACCTCTTCTCCTTCTTTTAGACCAGATAATAGTTCCACTAGACCGTTATCACCAGACAAGCCAGTTTGCACTTCAATTTCACGCATAGTCTCCCCTTCCAAAATTCGCAAATATTTTTTATTGTCTTGATAAATAATAGCCCGTGTTGGCACAACTAAAACATCATCTTTACTGGAAGTAATAATAGTTAAATCGGCTGTCATGCCAATTTTAATCCGCTCATCTTTTTCGCTCAAGACTACTGTAACTTGATAATAAACCACGTCATTGATAATGGTCGCCGCTGGATCAATAAAAGTGACAATGCCGGAAAAATTATCTTCAATGGAAAAAGCGTCTAGAACAATCTCCACTTTGTCACCAAGCTTAACTTTTGTAATATCTGACTCGGGAACATTAACTTCAATCTGCACTTCACTTAATCCAATCATCGAAACTACTGGCAAAGACAAGGAGGTATTTTCTCCTTCATCAAAATTTAAAGAAGTAACAATACCATCTACTGGAGCTTTAATAATCGTATCTGATAAATCACTTAAATAACCTCCCAAATTGGCCTGTGCCTGTCGCACCTTTGCTTCGGCTGCCTTGATTTCAAATTCCCGCGGCTGGGCTTTTTTTAGATTTAATTTCGCTTTAGCTAAATCTAAATTAGACAAAGCATAATTAACATCATTTTTAGCATTAATAATAGAGGTCTGATAATATAAATCCCGCGTGCGTAAATCATAGGCCGCATCATGAACCGAGGTTATGGCTGTGGCCACGGATGTATTTTGAGTGTTTAGACTTGATTTCAAAGTATCAATAATCGTCTTAGTATACTCTGTATTTTCAATGGTATAAATCATAACACTATAAGTGTCAATTAAAGCATCATAAATTAAATCTAAAACTGATTTCAAATCATCTAAAACTAAAATAACCTGCTCCTGACTGGAATGATCGTTTAGATTATTAATTCCTAACTCCAAAGCATTATATTGACTGTTAGCTAAATTATAATTACTCTTAGCCCGAGCCAAAAGGTCTGCGTCGTAGACTAGAAGATAGTTATCTGCTATTTCATCCATAATAGCATCATCGACCACATTTAAAGAATGTTTGCCAATAAAATACTTATCCTCAATAGTGTTGACCGCGGCCAGTCTTAAATCCTCTAACTCCTGATCACGCGTACTTTCTAAATTACTTAATTTATCTAAATTGGTTTGATAGGTGCTTTGGGTAATAGATACTTCTTCTTCAGCTACCTTAATGTCCTCCACACTCGCCCCGGCAATCAAAGCATCTAAATCGCTCTGTGCTACTTCTACAGCAGCTACGGCATCCTCCACTTTAGAACTAATTGATCCGGCTGATAAAATAGCTAACTGCTGGCCGGCTATTACCTCATCGCCTACCTCCACTAAAAGTCTGTCTAATGTCCCAGCCGTCGCAAAATTTAAATCAATCTCATCAGCTGACTCCACTGAACCGGTTACTTCTACTGTTTGCTGTAAGTTGGTTCTTATAACTGTTTCTGTTATATAACTGGTCTGGTTGGGAGAAAAATGACGAAGCGTAAAATAAACTCCAATAACTACTATCAATAGTATAATTATTAACCAAATCAATTTTTTAGCTATTTTCATGATGTCACCTATTATTTAATAATATTGTGTAATTTTATCATTTCCCCCGACAAAAAACAATTACCATTATTGAACTAAACTGCCAAACAAACTCTAGCTAAATATATTATTTTGTTAGACAATAGCGCTGGCAAATTTGCCAATCAAATAGCCCACTACAGTGGCCGAACCAGCCAGGAGCAACATTTCCAAACCAGACCACCACCAAATACGCTTAGTAAACTTTGTGGTAACTATACCCAAAATAAATAATCCAAAAAAAGTAATAATAATAGAATAAATAATAGCCACCGTTATTGGTAACAACAAATAAGGTAAGATTGGTATAACCCCTCCGACAACATAGGAAACAAACATAAAAATACTTTGGCGGAAAGGACTGGACTGGTGATCAGGAATAATTCTTAATTCCCGATAAGCCATTTCTTTTAGTAATAAGTTATCATCTTTGGCAATAATCTCTACTATCTGTCGAGCGACTTTTCCCGGCCAGCCGTCTTTGATGTAGATATCAATCAATTCCAGTTTTTCCGCTTCCGGATATTTCTCTATTTCTATTTGCTCCTCGTACAATTTTCTTTTTTCAACCTCTCTAACAGATTTATGAGATAAATAAGAGCCAACCCCCATCGAGATTGACTCAACTGCGATAATCACTAAACCAGCCAGGACAACAGTGAATTGGTTATGTGTGCCAATAGCTATACCCACTAAAGCGCCTAAAGTGGACACCATTCCATCTTGCGAACCAAAAACAATCTCCCGAATACCGGAAACTAATCTGGAATTCTGATGATGGATAAAATCTGACCTTTTTGGTATTTCCTGCATATCATAATTATAGCAAAAAAGTCAGAATCAGGCGATAACTGATGTAAGATTAATGGAATAATTTCCGTCAAAGCCCTTGCCAAAATGTTAAAAATATGCTATTCTATAACCACTAATTAATTAAGATATTTTGTTAAATTTTTATTAAATTTTACAAAATACAGAAAAAGACCAACTAAATATGGACAATCAACAAAATTTTGGTCAAAGGCCAATGGTTGAAGGTCACTGGGAATGCGCTGAATGCGGTGCTGAAATTACCCAACTTCCTTTTGAACCAGATGGTGAACGACCAATTTTCTGTCGAGACTGTTATCGCAAAAAAAGACCAACTAGACGATAGAAAAACTTTTAAATTTAAAAGTAAATTATAAACAAAAAACCCGCCCGTGGCGGATTTTTTGTTAAGTTAAAAAATGTCTAATCAAATCTCCATCTGCAACTCAAAATTTTGATATTTAATCTTCTGCGATTTTTTCAAGATTAGAATTATTAATGCCTAAGCTCAAAAATTTCATTACCTGATATGCTGAATCACCATCTTTCATATAATACCTCTTGCCATCATCTGGATTTACATACCACGCCTCTCCTTTTTCTTCTACTTGCAAAAGAATTTTACCTTTTACTTTATTAACTAAAGAATTATCTTTTTTTAATTGATTTGATAAACCATTATCTGAATTAACACCTTGCGATTTATCTATTGTACCAATCGGTATTTTATTTAAATTTGTATTAGTAATTCCTAATCCTTCATTCCTCATAAGATTATAGGCCGCTTTACCGTCCTGCATATAAACTCTTTTTCCACTATCTGGTTTAACATACCAGGCTTGTCCACGATCCTCTACTTGCAATAATATCTTTCCTTTTAATTTATTAGTAAGCACATTATCAATTGGAGCTGGTTTTTCAATAACATTATCAACCTCTTCATCTATATCTTCATCAGCTTCTAAACCTTCAACGCTGATTGAAGAAATTCTAAAATTATCAATAGTGCCAATAAATGCATCAAAAAGACCGGGATTTCCTGGGCCAGATCCCATTTTATGATTACCGATATATAAAGGATTTGATGAATAAACTGGTGTATATTGAGTAATAGGAGCTGATTTCTTTTCTATAAGATTATTATCAACAAATAATTTTATATATTCTCCATCATAGATATATTTTATACTATACCATCTGTCTGGCTCAAATTTAAACTCATCTTCCCAAAGATTCACAGATATAATATGACCTTGCCTATAGAATAAAATAGCTGAGAAAAAACTAGTATCAGCACGCCCTTCACCGCGACCATGCCCAGCTCTTAAAATGTACTGTCCTTCTATTGAAGCTATAGTTTGATAACCAAATGGCCAATCTTCTTCTGGAAGATTAAATTTTACGTCAGCTTCAATAGAAAACGTTTTTAAATTAAAATCATCTGAATGTTCCACTCTGACGTATCTTACTTTATTACGATCAAGCATCAGGCCCTGACCACTAGAACCTTTACCATATTCAAGACCCACGCCTTTGCCAATATGTCCGTTTCCAGATATATCTTGGACATCACTTATAGATAAAGCAGCTTGGTCAAAATTGTAATGAAGAATAGTATTTTTTTCTACATTACTTGAGTCAATAACTGAATCGTCAACTACATCTTCATTAATAACTTCATTATTAATAGCTTTAACTGTTATAGATGATACAGTAGTGAATACTATGACTGTAATAATGAAGATTAGAATTCTTGTTTTTTTCATAAAATAATTGTTAATTAATAAGTATAATTATATTATACCAAACAATCGCTCGCCTCGCTATTACGCTGGCGAAGCGGGCCTAAGAGGCGAAGTTATATTTTATTACAAAAAAGAAATAATTTGTTCAACAGTATCATCTTCAGGTTGCAGAGTATCAATAATAATACCCCGCTGAAGTGCTACTGACCTTTTGTAAACTGCCTTAGCCGCTTCAACGCCATAGGTTTTATCTCTATCTTTATCTCGTTTAATACACACTTCTAGCGGCACATGCATAGTGAAAATATAATGTTTTACTTTTAATCTTTGCGCTAAATCGTCAATATGTGATGGCCAATAAAAATTACCATCAAAAATCACTGGTATGTTTTTATCTAAAAATTTTTTAGCTTTGGGAGCTAGAACTTCATTTGTTTTTAAAAAACTTTTTTGAGAAATATTGCCATCTTCAGTGTCATATCCTAATTTGTATATTCTAAGAATATCATCAACCGAAATATACTTGCCTTTTATTTTAGGGGCAAGTTTTTTAGCGATAGTAGTTTTGCCGGCTCCAAGTGGTCCTCTAATAATTACTAAATAGCTCATAAAGTTATTCTATCAAAAAATCTCCGAAATGGCGATAAAAAGCCATAAAAAATACGGGCTGGTTTTCGTAACAAACCAACCCGTCTAAGGAGATCATAAATGATCATAGCATTTACAACCCCCGAAATCCAGCAAAATCCTACTATCGCTCGTTTCACTCGCTAACGGGACAGGCAGTCAGGCTGGCGGGATGGAAGGGACTTGAACCCTCGACCTCCTGCGTGACAGGCAGGCGTTCTAACCAACTGAACTACCACCCCACAAGAAACCAACTGCTTGCCTCGCTAATGAGCGAAGCTAATTATGTGTGAAGTTACCTCCTCAGCAAACAAGTGCAGAGCTAATTCCAAAACTTTGACTTGAGTAGTATATATTATTTCTTCAATTTTGACAAGGGTTTTAAATACAAGCTAAACAACAACAGCAAACCAACGACTACTATTATCAAGCTAAGCAACTGCGGTAAACGCCAGCCCAAAATTACTGGAGTCTCATCAATGCGAATAAATTCCATCAGGAAACGAATCAAAGAATAACTAGTCAAATACAAAAGAGTTATTAAACCGGTCTTGAGCTTGTCTTTTTTTCCTAACCAAATAAGTATTATAAACAAAATCAAATTGAGCAAACCTTCATAGAAAAAAACTGGCTGAAAATAACTAAATTGCCCAAAACCGATTGGCCGATTGGCCAGACTAATGGGAATGCCTATCCAACTATCAGTCGGCTGACCAAAAAGCTCTTGATTAAAATAATTACCCCAGCGACCAATAATCTGACCGAGTAAAAGGGCTGGGGTCAATTTATCGGCTAAACACCAAATATTAACTTGGTGTTTTTTTGACCAGAAAAATAAAGTAATTAAACCGCCTAAAATCGCACCCTGAATAGACAAGCCACCCTGCCAAACTTTCAGAACATCTGCTAAATGATGAAGATAATAATTTAAATTGAAAAAAATAACATGCCCCAGCCGGGCGCTAATCAAACCAAAGATAACTAAATAAAAAAACAAATCTTCAACTTGTTTTTTTGTTATAATTGAATTTTTAAGTAAATTGCGCTGGATAAATAAACCCCCAACTAAAATAGCTACTACTAAAATCAACCCATACCAGTGTACTGAAAATGGGCCAACTGAAAATAATATGGGTTGAGGTAAATAACTTTGCCAAAAAAACATTTCTAATATTCACCCTTAATTATAAAACCGATCATCTCCTCCCAAATGTCATAAGTAATCACTCCTGGAATTAAATTATCGTTAATAATATAACTGGGTGTGCCAACTACACCGGCTTGGACACCACTAGCATAGTCTTGTCGGATCTCCTGACTATATTTTTCAGTATCTAGACAATTATTAAACTGCTCCTCACTTAAACCAATGTTTTTAGCATATTTTTTTAAGTCCGTCTTTGCAAAACTCCCCTGATTTTGAAACAAAATATCAGCGTAATCCCAATATCTACCTTGTTCTTTAGCGCAAGCAGCCGCTAGATGAGCATCAAAAACTCCTGGGTGCAACCCTTCAGTAGGGAAATCTTTGACAATATAACGAACAATACTGCCAAATTTAGACAACATTTGTTTAATATAAACTTGGCTTTCTTTGCAAAAAGGACAGCCAAATGACTCATAAACCACAACATAAACCACTGGCTCGTTCGAACCAAGCCAAGGATCATCTTCGGTTACTATATCAGTAAATACTTTTTGCCCTTCTTCAAATTTTTCAGCGGAAATCCAAAAACCAGACTGCGGATCAAAAATTTCTCCTTTATTTAAATGGCTAACATTACTAATCACCAGTGCCACTAAATAAATCATCCCAATAATTACTAATATAAAAAGAATACCCGCTACTTTCCCCCACCATCTCTGATACCATTTTTTATAATAACTATAAGCAACGGCATCAGCCATTCTGGCTCTTATTTTACTTTTATTATCCATTACTTTATATTATTGATTAATAAATTTTCTATAAAATGACCCAAAGTAAATAATTTGTCTTCAGCAAATGGTTCTGCTAAAAGCTGCAGACCAATTGGTAAATTATTTTTATCAAATCCAATCGGCAATGATAAGCCACAAATACCAGCAATATTGGCTCCGACAGTAAAAACATCAGAGAGGTACATCTGTAAAGGATCTTGTGTCTTTTCGCCAACAGCAAAAGCAGTGGTTGGTGTGGATGGCGTAATTAAAACGTCAACCTTCTTAAAAACTTCAACAAAATCCTGTTTGATTAAAGTTCTTAGTTTCTGGGCTTGTTTATAATAAGCGTCATAATAGCCAGCTGACAAAATATACGTGCCGAGAATAATCCTTCTTTTTGTTTCAGCACCAAAACCCTGACTACGCACCTCTTTATACCATTGATCCAAACTCATTTCCTTCTGGCCGGCTAGACCATAAAGCAAACCATCAAAACGAGCTAAATTAGAGCTAACTTCTGCCGGCATCAACAAATAATAAGCCGCCAGAGCATAATCCGTATTTGGCAAATTGACTTTCTCAATTATGAATCCTTTCTCTTCTAATAATTTTACAACCCTCTCAATACTTTGGCTAACATAACTATCTATTGAGCCGCTAAAATATTCCTGAGGCAGTCCTAAACGTAATTTAGTAGCGTCAGCTTCCAAAGCTAAAGAATAATCAGGCAATTTAACCTGCGCGCTAGTGGCATCTTTATCATCCACTCCAGCCATATATTGTAAGAGATAAGCCAAATCTTTTACTGTCTTGCCTAGCGGTCCGATCTGATCTAAAGATGAAGCCATAGCCATGGAACCATAGCGGGAAATTCGCCCATAAGTCGGCTTTAATCCGACCACGCCACAAAAAGAAGCTGGCTGTCGAATTGAGCCGCCGGTGTCAGTCCCTAAAGCTACCGGAGCTAAATTACCAGCTACTGCCGCGGCCGAACCTCCCGAAGAACCACCAGCTACTCTCTCTTTATCATAGGGATTTAAAACTGGCCCAAAAAATGAATTTTCATTAGAAGAGCCCATAGCAAATTCATCACAGTTGGTCTTACCTAGAATAACCATCCCTGCATCCTGTAAACGCTTAACTGCTGTGGCTGTATAGCTGGCGGTATAATTTTCCAACATCTTGGAAGCAGCGGTAGCCGCTAAACCTTTTACTAAAATAATATCCTTAACTGCTAAAGGCACGCCCGTCAAAGGCGTAGTTTCACCTTTTAAAATTTTCTCGTCAGCTTGCTTGGCTTCTGCTACAGCGTTTTCATTAATGGAAATAAAAGCATTGGTCTCGTCAGCTTTAATCTTCTGCAAGTAAGCATTAGTGAGCTCCCCACTGGAAAATTTTCTTTGCCGCAAGCATTGTTGAATATTTTCAATGTTTAAATTTTCTAAATCTATATTTTTCATCTTACTCTTCTTTATCAAAAACCGAAGGAGCAACCATATAGCTGTCATTAATCTGACAAGCTTGACCGATAATCTCCGGCTGAGAAGACCTGACTTTATCCGAACGAAGTTCGCGGTTGGCCTCAGCTACGCCAGTCAAACTCTCTTTGATTTTATTTAACTTTAATTCTTTAATTTTATTAACATAAATCAAAACATCTTTTAGTTGTTTTTGGTATAAAGAAACTTCTTCTTTATTTAATTTTAGTTTAGCCAAATTGGCTAAATTCAATACTTCTGCTTTACTAAATTTCATACTTA
Source organism: Candidatus Komeilibacteria bacterium CG11_big_fil_rev_8_21_14_0_20_36_20 (assembly GCA_002787405.1). GTDB lineage: Bacteria > Patescibacteriota > Patescibacteriia > UBA1558 > GWA2-36-10 > PCWQ01. The sequence continues at coordinate 28,763 of PCWQ01000008.1, read as the reverse complement.
CTTTATCAATTTTTTAAAATCTGCCTCTGACAAAATTTTGACCGTGCCCAAACTCCTGGCTTTTTCCATTTTTGAACCCGGTTTTTCCCCAACTACTAAATAATCCAAATGCGGACTGACCGCCGAAACAATTTTTCCTCCAGCTCGTCGCGCCAACTCCTGGGCTTCATCTCGAGCTAGAGATAGGCTGCCGGTGAATAAAAAACTTTTACCCGCCAATTTGTGACTAACCTTAGCTGATTTTTTAACATGAACACCTAAAGAAAATAAATCCTCTAAAAATTTATAATTAGCTTTATTAGTAAACCAACTGGTAATAGATTTAGCTACTTCTGGACCAATGTCCGATAATTTTTCCAAATCCGATTGTTCAGATTTACCTAACTTTTCAAAACTGCCGAAATAATCAGCTAAAACAACTGCTGTTTCTTCGCCGACATGACGAATGCCTAGGGCATAGATAAATTTTGATAATTCAACGGTCTTGGCCTGATCAATAGATTTGAACAAATTATTTATTTTTTTATCTGCAAAGCCCTCTAAAGTTTTTAAGTCGCCAAACTTTAACCTAAAAATATCAACCGGAGTGAACACTAGCCCTTGATCAACTAGTTGGGCTACAATTCTATCTCCTAATCCTTCAATATCAAATCCTTTTTTTGAAACAAAATGAATAATACTCTCAATATTCTTAGCATAGCATTTTTTGTTGGTGCAGTAATAGGCCACCTCACCCGCTTGGCGACTGACCGGACTATGACAAGCTGGACAGCGACGAGGAAAATGAAACTTTTTTTCTTGCCCGTCTCTCAATTTTTTCAAAACAGAGACAATATCCGGAATAATATCCCCTGCTTTCTGAATTATAACTGTATCGCCAATTCTGACATCCAAACGTTGGATTTCATCCTGATTATGTAAAGTGGCCCGAGAAACAGTGCTGCCGGCTACTGCTACTGGCTGAAGAATAGCCACTGGTGTTAAAGCGCCTGTTCGGCCGACTTGTATTTCAATATCCAATAGCTTAGTAGTCACCTGTTCGGCCGGAAATTTGTAAGCAATCATCCAACGTTCAGTTTTGCCAACACTACCCAATCTTCTCTCCTGCTCAATATCATTAACCACAACTACAGCTCCGTCGGTTTCATAAGGTAACTTTTTTCTCTGATCAGTCCATTTATTCAAATACCCCTCCACTTGATTTATCTTGGCAAAAAAATGACTATAGGGGCTAATTTTGAAGCCAAGCTTAGCTAAAATCTCATGAGCTTCCTGATGCGTTCGCTGGCCAAGATTAGTGATTAATTCAAAGACAATAAAATCTAGCCGACGAGAAGCAGTTATCTTTGGATCGAGCTGTCTAATTGATCCAGCCGCCACATTACGGGGGTTAGCAAAGACTGGCTCTCCTTTTTTAACCTGTTCTTTATTTATTTGCTCAAAAATTTTTTTGTTCATTACTGCTTCACCACGCACTTCTATAATCTCTGGTAGTTTCTGATTAACCACCGGACGCAAAGACAAAGGGATGCTTTCAATGGTTTTTAAATTATTGGTTATCTCTTCCCCCCAAACACCATCTCCCCTAGTTGCCCCACGCCAAAATAAACCATTCTGATAAGTCAGCACCACCGTCAATCCATCCAACTTTAACTCCGCATAGTATCCTTTTACTTTATCTTTGATAATTTTTTCATTGCGCTCCTGCCAGTCATATAAATCCTGATGATTAAAAGCATCAGACAAAGATAAAATTTTCTGGGAATGTCTAACTTTAACAAATTTTTTTAAAGGTCGCCCGCTGACTCTCTGCGTAGGAGAATCCCGTAAAATTAAATCTGGAAAATTCTTTTCTAAATTAGCTAGTTCTCTCTTTAAAGAATCCAGAGCTCCATCAGAAATTTCTTGTTTATCTAAAACATGATAGAGATAACGGTGATGATTAATCTCTTTAGTCAGTTTACTAATTCTTTTTAGCGCTTCTGCTTTGGTCATATCACTAAAAATTCTAGTTATCTTTAACTAAATCTTCTTCTGAAAATATAACGTAACTAAAAAGATCAGAAACGGGAGTAAGGGAAGGCAACCTTACTTTTAAACGATAGCTTGAATTATGATAATTACCGTCCACTTCAATATATGCTTCTGATTGAATTCCTCGATAAACAGGAGGAGGAAAAGGGTTCTTTAATTGGAAGACTAATTTATTAACTGTACTGTCTAGGGGTTTAAAACTAATGCTATAATATTTATTTTTACTAATATTGCTACGAATAATAACACTACAATTGTTGCTCCCATAGGCGCAGTTACATACGTCTATGACTTTATCAGTGCCCTGATTGGTAAAATTTATTCCAAAATAATTTAAAGTAGTCTCCAACCTATCTGAAGCATGACTAGGGAAACAATCTTCAACCTGCCAATTAATTATATAACCACTAACAATCCCCCAATCAATAGCGCTGATGTCTCCTGCTGGATCAATAATATTAACGTGCCCCGGGGAAGAGGTGGAAATATTATAAACTGTATAATCCGTCGCCTCTATAGTTGTCTTATCAGTAATATAAAACCCCAACCCTCGAGAGGCGTCTATATCAAATGACCTGTCTATTAAACGATCAAATAAATTAAAATCGCTCGCCTCTCTAGAATATTTCAAGCGATGCAAGGCCTTTTCTACTCCGCTCTCAGCGGCATAAAAAGCAATAATGGAGTTATCAACATTAAGAGACATTCTTACTTCGTCCATTAGTAAGCTGGCTAAAGTCAGGGCTGAAGTCATAATCATAGATAGAATTAATAAAGCCATCACTGACACTACACCTTTCCTCTTTATTCTAAAATGATTTTTATTAAATCGCATAAATCAACGCTTATATATTCTAGAAGAGACCGATGTTTGTAAAGAATATGACACTTGCTCTACCTCTCTTTCTTTAGCTGAGCCAATCTTAAGTTGAATAGTTACTTGTGGCTGCCGATTCACTATTTCACTTAGATAAGGATTGACATTGGGTTTAATGGAAAAACCAACTCTTTCAACATTAACCTCATTTAAATCTGGCCCCAACAACAAAGTATTAGTCTGTGGATTATTCCGATCAATAGTACAATCAATCCCTGGCAAATAATCACCTTCTGAAACACAAGTAACAATGGCGTGCTCTAAGGTTTGAGTATCCTCATCCCAACCAAACATCACTATTTGATGATCTTCTTTAATTAAAATAATGCAATCCTCATAATCTGCCCCGCTAAGGCCAAGTCCACATTTATCATCAGCCAATGGCTGATAGCTAAAAAGAGCATTATTCCTTATTTCTCTGGCCATTATTTCTAAGGCATATTGACCGTTATTTAAAAGTTGCTGTGAGGCCTTAGCTCGAATCTGACCGTTAGAAAATCCAACATAAATGCCTGATAAAATAATAGTCAGTATGGAAAAAACAGAAACAGCTACTAAGAGCTCCACAAAAGTAAAACCTTTCTGGTTAGCCCCACCAAATCTCTGATAAAAAATTTTAATTTTTTTTAAATAATTATACATCATACCTACCTCCTCCAATTATAAAGATAATCAACAGCATCAATATAATGCAAACCATCCGCGGAGGTCCATCCGACTCGTACTGTTACCTGTAGACCTATTTTTTCAAAACCAGCATCACAAAATAAATCATCCTCTACTACTTCACTTACCCCGTCAAAACAAATATTTTTAATTTGAATTAGTCTATACATATTAGTTGGTGCCCCTAGAGGAGATATACTGTAATATCCTTCTTCATAATCACCGTCGTCAATATATAGCAGACATGATTGACCGCAGTTGGCCATACAAGTATTTAAATCACTACAGTTCTCAACAACTTTCCTTAAAGGACTTAAAGGAACCCATATTTGTGCATAATCAGTAACAAAACCATCGATGTTACCATCAAAGTTAGTATTTATTAAATATTCATCCCAAGAACATGGTGAACCAGAACAGTATGCATTCGCGTCAATTTTCAGCCAGTTGCTATCTCGTATATTTCTAACTAGTTCTACTCCTTCCCTAGCTAGATTACCAGCTAAGGTCCGATTAAAATTATCCCGAGCTACATTCAAATTAGAAATAGCTAGTGTAAAAGCCCCCATAATACCCACCGTAAAAATACCAAGAGCAATAACCAGCTCCATGATCGTAAATCCACTCTGTTGATTATCGGTAATCATCTCTAAAATATTAATCTTAAAATTTAGTTACTAGGACAAATTGAACCGCAGTTGCCGTTGCCGTTGCCATTCATTCCACCAGCATATTCTTTGTTTACTCCATAAACAGCTCCGATGCTTGTCCAAACATAACCATCATCTGACTCTTCTCCTATCGTCACTATGCTTTTTCGGCTAATATCTTGATAGAGAAATTTTAATTCATACTTTGAATCATCACTTAAAGTCATGTTGCTTCTAATATCGTTTTCTGTGATAAAAATGAAATAAAATTCATTATTCTCACTGTTATTATCAGAAAGTTCAAACTTATTATCATAATTAACCATCTTAATAATACTATCTTCGGCGGGCTGATAGCCCATTAAATCTCTATCCGCGTAAACTATATAATTTCTGCCGCCTGCCCAGTTAAAATATATGCCATAGCCAACCGGTGGGTATTCTATTGACTCAAATGGAGATGTAAAATGATGCTCTACTCTGGAAACAGCTAAATTCCTGACATATTTTATATCGGCTACTAATTGCTCCGTGGCCTGAACTAGATCTTGCCGTTCACTAGTACGCACATTGACAATAATCACTACTGATAAAATAGAAATAATAGCAATCACAATCAACAATTCAATAATAGTAAAACCATTAATAATTTGATTCTTAAAATTTCTCTTCTGCATAATCTTGATATAAATAATTAAATTAATGAATGCTGTCCAAAATCGCCCCCCCATTGGTATTGCCATTTGAACCCAACCCTGTCGGCGACCACTCTTTGTGAGGAGCATAAGCCACGCTCATATTACTCCAAACATAGCCATCGTGCGATTCCTCGCCTAGAATAACAGCGGCTTGATAAGAAATATCACCATCAATAATTTCTAGTTCATACTTTGAATCATCGCTTAGAATCATATTACTCTCAACATCACTCTCTGTTAAAAAGGCAAAATAAAACCAAACTGATTCATCATTCTTATCGTTAAATTCAAAATTATCTTCAAAGGAAATTGTTCTAATAATCTCATCCTCTGGTTTTTGATAACCGGCAGTCTGTCCATTATCAGCATAGACTATATACTGATCAGATGGAACAACAACACCACAATTGAAACAGATGCCATAGCCCCCAGGTGGATACTGCATTTGACCGTCAAAATCATATTTTACCCTAGAGGTAGCTAAATTTCTGATATATTTCATATCAGCTATCAACTGTTCGGTAGTCATTTTTAATGCTGTGCGTGAACTGTTACGGATAGTGATAATGAAAACCGAGGAAAGCAAACCAACAATAGCAATCGTCACTAATAATTCCACTAGAGTAAAACCATAAATATGCTTTGTCTGATTCTTAAACATATATTTATTAAGATTATATAAATAATGATAAATACCAATCTATCAATCTATCGCCATATAACAAAGTAATAAAAGTGGCTAAAGTTAAAAATGTGCCAAAAGGAATTTTATCGCCCCATTTTTTCTTGTCAGCTATCAGCAGAAAAATACTAACTAAACTACCTATGATATAAGCAATAAATAAAGCTGTAAAAATATGGGGCCAACCCAAAATGATACCCATTAAAAAACCTAAACGAATATCGCCACCACCAATCCAACGGCCTTTTGATAAAATAAACTGCAGTCCAAAAAAACCTCCTCCAATAATAGCCGCCAATAATAATTCGCCCACATTATAACCTAAAAATATATTAGCCACTAGACTAAAAAGAATTATAGGGAAAATAACAATATCTAAAATTAGATAATATTTTAAATCATAAACGAAAATCACTATTAAAAAAGAAGTTATAACCCACCAACTTAATAATTGCAGTAAATTACCTGGTTGTAGGGCATAGAAATCAAAACTAGGTGAGATGGTGATAAAAATAAGAGATAGAGAGAAAGCAGTGGCTAATTCAACTAAAGGGTATTGATGAGAGAAACGATGCCGACAATAACGGCATTTTCCTTTTAAATAAAAATAACTAAATAAAGGCACTAAATCCTTAGTGTAAAGCCGGTGACCACAGAATAAACACTTAGAAAATCCTTTAACAAAAGATTCTTGCCGATGAAGGCGGTAAATAACCACATTCAAAAAACTACCGACAAATAACCCTAAAATAAAGACAAAAACTACTATCATAGTAGCTTTATTATAACATATTTAGAGTAATTAGGTCTATTTACTTACACACTCCATTTTCAGGCCAGTACGCAGGCGACAATCTCCGCCACCACTAAGCTTCCATAAAGGCCAAGAATTATCTAAGCTAAAATCAATCCGATAGTTATAACCATCGCTAATTAGAATTATCGGCCTAACCCAAGTAAAATTATTACCGGCAAAATAAATAACCTCCCCCATTTGATTTAACCCTTGATCACTGATTAGCTTAATATCCTCTCCTGATATTTTCTGCACAATAGGATAAGCGTTAAATTTATCATAATATTTTTCTAAACTATTAGCCAATATCTTGACTTGACTAACTAAAACTAAATCTTTACTTTGGCTGTTATAAATCTTAACTATAATAAATATCGCTATAATAATAGCGATAAGTATAGCACTGCTGATGATTTTGGTTTTCTTACTATAATTAAACATAAATAATTCTTACCACTCAAAACAGCCCTGACTATTAGTGCAAGCAACTATCACCCCGTCAACACTTTGGGCGGCAAAAGCAAAATAACCAGTATTGATGTTACTGCCACAAGTAAGAGGAGTTGCCCCGTCAGGAAGAATGGGCCACAGTGGACCTCCGCTACACATATCATCACCCGACTGCCAAGTAGTTCCGGCCGGGGGGAAACTAGTGCTGCAAGGACTATTAGCGTCATCTAGTAAATTATCATCCGATTGAATACAAAAAACAGCACCAGGTATAGCGGCGCCTAAAGCTTGCTCTAAAGCCGCTGTGCGTGCCTTTTCTCTGGCGCTGTTCAAATTAACAATAGCCACGGATGATAGGATACCGATGATTGCTATGACTACTAGCAATTCAACTAATGTAAACCCTACTCGCTCTGCCTTCGGCTCTGAGAATCGGACTTGAAGAGAACTCTGTCGAAAAGTTTTATTTTTCATTTAGTGTGTTAGTGTGAATATAAATTATAATGACTGTATTATACCACAAAAACTAAAATATTTCATCAACAACAAAAAATCCCCCAAGAAAGAGAGATTTTTTGCTAATAAATATGTTTTTAATTACCTACTATGATATAGCACATCCGGTTTGAGTACAGGTCACTGTTTTAGTGCCATCACTAGCGGCAAAACTCCAACTAGTACCAATAGTTGAGTCACATGCTCCTGAATAAGTAAAAGTAGTATCAATAGTTGGCCAGTTAGCTGTAGAGCCCGCGCAAATCGGTCTACCTACTGCTGGCACATCACCAACTTCTCCATCACAGACTGCAGCTGGGGTTCCACCATCAGGCGTTAAGTTAAGATTATCATCATGACAAATTATAACTGCTGTAGTTAATTGGCTTAAAGCCGCTTGAACGCTGGCAGCTCGCGCTTTTTGTTTGGCGCTGTTCAAATTAACAATAGCCACGGATGATAGGATACCGATGATTGCTATGACTACTAGCAATTCAACTAATGTAAACCCTCTTTTGTTTTTCATTTTGTCACCTCCCTTTCTATCAAGCATCTTAATTGCTGATTAAAGCTGGGAATTCCTAAAGCTCTAACCTATAAGAAACACTTGAGAATTATTAATTAATTATTATATATCTAATTATAGCATTTTTTTAAAAAAACAACAACAGTTTAAGCCATACCTTGGGCTACTTTAAACATCGGTAACATAATAGCCGCCACCATCCCGCCTACTCCCACACCCATGATAATTAAAATCAAGGGTTCAATTAAAGAAGTTAGTCCAGCGACCAGATTATCAATTTCTCGACTGTAAAAATCGCTTAATTTCTCTAAAATAGTGTCTAATCTGCCTGTTTTTTCGCCAACAATCATCATTTGGGAAAGCATTTTCGGCATTAAATCGGAAGTAGCAAACAAAGCTGCCACTGATTTACCATCTTCTACTTGATCCACTGTATCTAGAACCAATTGTTTATAAGCTTTGTTATCCACAACCTCGGCCGTAATTCCTAAGGCCTTGGCAATAGGGACACCACCGGAAATCAAAGTGGCCAAACCGCGAGTAAAGCGAATAATATATATTTTTCTAAATAAGGTTCCAAACAAAGGAATTTTGATTTTAATAGAATCCCAAGCTATTTGTCCGGCCTTAGATTTAACCCACAATTTAAATAATACTATCAAGACAACTAAACCAATTAAGATAAAAATCCAATTATCTTTCATGAAATCGGAGATAAAAATTAAAACTCTGGTTAAAAACGGCAATTCAGAGCCGGTTTCTTTCAACATGGCCGTCATTTTTGGCACCACAAAAACCATCATTATGAAACCGACCGAAATCATACCAACAACAATAAAAACCGGATAAATCATAGCTCCCTTAATCCGAGAAACTAAATCATAATCTTTTTCCATCTGATCAGCTAAATACTGCAAAACCTCATCTAGTTTGCCTGATGTTTCGCCAGATTTAACCATCGCCACATAAAAACGGCTGAAGACTTTTTCGTGTTTTCCCAAGGAGCTGGAGAGCTTCATACCACCATCTACATCATCAGCCATTTCAGAAATCTTCTCAATAAAAAGAGGGTTGGAAGTCTGTTGGGCTAGAATCCGCAAAGACTGAACAATTGGTACTGTAGCGGAAATCATCACTGACAACTGACGAGAAAAAATAACTATATCCTTTTGTTTGACTCGACCAATATTAATATTCAACCCCTGACGTTTTCTCTTGCTGGTTTTGTTCAAAGACAAAACAAATAGCCCTCTATCTTTTAATAATTCAGCAGCTTCATTCTCAGTAAGAGCCTCTACTGCTCCGGCAGTGACTCTACCTTGTTGATCTCTAGCTCGATAATTATAAATAGCCATATATTTTATCTATAATTTTGTTTAAATGCTTTAGTGACCAGAGCATATTTACTGGCATCTTCAGAAGTAATTTCACCCACATTAACTAACTCTTCTAGAGATTTATCAAGATTCATCATGCCTTCATCCCGAGAGGTCTGCATAATACTATTTAACTGATAAAGGCGATCTTCTTTGATGCTAGCGCCTACAGCCGAAGTCATAGTTAAGACTTCCGTGGCTAAAGTTAAACCACCACCAATCCTCGGCAATAATCTCTGCACCAAAATTCCTAATAAAACTTCCGACAGCAAACTTTGTCCCCAATCTCTTTTACTAGCCGACAAATTAACTATAAATTCCTCTAAGGTTGATATCACTGAATCAGTGTCCATCACCACAATCATCAGTTTGCCGCTTTCCGCCAGTTCTAGAACAACCTCCTGAATACCCTCTTCTTGCATAGAACTAACACAAACAACATCAACGTCTTCATCAAAAATATCCCTCAACCCCTTAATAAAACTAGCTGTATCGCGACCAACCTGTCTTTGCTCAACAATAGACTGGTTATTGGAAAATAAATATTCTATTGGGTTTTCTAAAGTCTGAATATGAACTCCTTTATTTTGATTTAATGTTTCTAATAATCCAGCAACAGTGGCTGAACGTCCGCTACCATAAGGTCCGGCGACAATAATTAATCCTTTATCTTTACTTAATAGCTGAGTGATGACCGAAGGCACGCCTAAATCTTTAGGGGAACGGATAAAAGCTGGTATTAAACGTAGAGAAATTGCTAGATATCCTTTTTGATAAAAAACTTTAGCTCGAAAACGTGACCGATTAGCCCAGTTATAAATAGTGACTATCTCTTTTTCTTTGGACAAACGATCCAAGTCTTCTTTGCTTAAAAATAAATTGGCAATATTTAACAAATGATCAGGAGTTAAAACCTGTTCTTTGGTTAAAGTCACCAAACGACCATCCACTCTAATAACTGGATTGCTACCGGCAATTAAATGCACGTCCGTTGCTTTTCTCTCTGAAGCAGCATTTAAAATATTATTAATCAACAAAGTGTCCGACATTATAAAATAATATTATCAACTTAAATTTTAATTAATTTTCTGATGACAAAATCTTCTTGATTTTAACAATGACTTCGGAAGGAACAAAATGAGCTTTAATCAAGTAATCATCTGCCCCTAACTCCAAACAACGGTCAATATTCTCTTTCTGGGAATAATTAGTCAGAATAATGACCGGGATATTCTTAGTATTATCATCTATTTTAAGATTCTCTAAAACCTCAATACCATTCATTTCCAATAACATTAAATCTAATAAAATAAGATCTGGTGTGTCTTTTTTAGCCATCTTTAACCCCTGTTTACCACTGGGTGTACCTAAAACTTTAAAACCCTCCAGATTCAGCTTAGTCGTATACATCTGCAGTAAAAATTCATCATCCTCCACAATCAGTATTTTATAATTCTTCATATGTTTAAAATTATTTATATTTTGCTCACTCTAATAATCTCCTCTACTGTTGTTTCACCTAATAAAGATTTAATGATACCATCCTGTTCCATGGTCATAAAATGTTGTTTTTTTAGTTCTTCTTCCACCGCATCCCGATCAAATCCCTTAGCAATAATCTTTTGTATTCCTCTGTTAACATCAATTGCCTCAGCAATAGCTAAACGTCCCCGATAGCCAATATTACCGCAATTAGAACAGCCCTTACCTTTATAAAACTGTAATTTTTTAAAATTAATATCCGTATAAAGCGCCTCCTTGGGTGCAGCTTCCAGAGTTTTTAAAATTTGCTGTTTTATCTCTGATGGCACATCATACTTAACCTTACACTTCTCGCATATTTTCCTGACCAGACGTTGCGCCACAACAGCATTTAAAGTATTAGATAATAAAAACGGCTCAACGTGCATATCAAATAAACGGGGCACTGCTCCCATCGCATCATTAGTATGTAAGGTACTTAAAACAGAGTGACCGGTCAAGCCAGCATGAATAGCTAACTCAGCTGTCTCATTGTCACGAATCTCACCAACCATGATAATATCAGGATCTTGCCTCAATAAAGCGCGTAGCCCAGTGGCAAAAGTAAAGTTTACTTCTGGCCTAACTTGCGACTGATTTACTCCCGGAATATAATATTCTACCGGATCCTCTAAGGTAGCAATATTGACTTCATCGCTGTTTAAATAACTAAGAGCGGCAAACAAAGTAGTTGATTTACCAGACCCAGTCGGACCGGTCAATAAAAACAGGCCATGATGCTTTTTAACATTCTCTTCCATAATCTTTGCCTGCAATCCCCGAAATCCCAAATCACCAAATTTTGGCGCCTTTTCCGGCGTCTCTAAAATACGCATAACTACCTTCTCATTGTTCATTAAGGGAATTGTTGAAACACGAAAGTCTATCTCCTTTTTATGAATAGCCATTCGAATACGACCGTCCTGCGGTATGCGAGTTTCATCAATTTTCAAATTAGCCATCACCTTGATTCTGGAAATTAAAGCTGAATGGACATAAATAGGTAGAACAATCGTAGTATTTAACACACCGTCAATTCTATATCTAACCTTACTCTGATTGCCAGCTGGCTCGATATGAATATCCGAAGCGCGTCCCTCAATAGCATGACGCAAAATAACTGCTACAATCTTCGAAACAGGAGCACTTTTAACCACCTCACCCACGTCTTTATCTTTATCTAAAAGGGCTTCTTGGGGGGCAAAAATCTCTTCCGCTGTATCCAGGGCCTCGCCAACTTCTTCTCCTAAACTCTCATATTGTTTGGAAGCAGCTTGATAGCTGTCAAAAGAGATGATGTGATATTTAACCTTATACCTGTTTTTGCGAGCTAAAAAATTTAAGGCCTCAATGGCTTTAAAATTTGTCGGATCTACCAAACCTGCTTCAATAATGTCGCCTTCTTTATAAAAAACTATTAACTGATAATTTTCAGACAGATCCTGCGGTAAAATGTTTAAAACTTCTGCGTCAATACTCCGACCTATCAAATTAGCATAATCAATCTCGTAAAAAATTCCCTTAGCTTGAGCCCAATCTTCATCGGAAATCAAAACAAGACGACGAATATATTTCTCAACTTCGGAAAAAGAATTAAACTTCTCCTTAGTAAACTTACTATATTGTTCGTCATTAATAAAATTTTTCTCTCTCAAAAAATTTAAAAACCTAGTTATATCTATAGGCGCCATTTTTTATATTTTAAAATTATTCTGATCCCTCAAAATTTAGAGGAATAAATGGTTCAGAATTCCCAACATGATCTAAACTGATATCAATATCAAACATTCCTAAACTATTATATTGCTCACTATTATATATTTTCTCAAAAATATTAGTAGTCAAAAAATATCTAATATTATCTCGAGCCATTTTCTTAGTACTCTCTATACGCTTCAAATCTTCTAACTGTACTAAATCAAAAGTCACATCTGTCGGCTGTGAAGTAGTTATATTAAATAGCCACCAACCGCCAACAATAGCCACCACCGCCAACAGGCCTAAGACACTAATTAATAATCTTCTTTCGACCATAGTTATTATTGATAATAAGTTATTATATTAAAATTAAAAGAAGATGACTCTTCCCTATCAGAGCTTAACTCATCAAAGGTGACAGTTTGAATATCCATCAGACGCAAATAATTCTCCATGGCAACTATATAATTTTTCAACGCATCATAAGAACTTCCATCTTCAAAATTCTCCAAAGGCAAACTAAGTAAAGAAAGATTAATCAAAAGAGACTTAAGTCCTAACTCTTCTGCTATTGTCTGCGTAGTCTGCTCTTCTTCTTTAGCTGTTTTCTGCCTATTAGAATCCGGAGAATTATCACTCACATCTATAGATACCAATTGAAAACCATTTTGCTGAGCTAATCGGTCAGCCACCACAAATAATTCAGCGATCGCCGGATCTTCCGGAACTATTTCTTTTAGCCGCGCTAAATCGCTAGCCCGACTGACTTTAATTTCTTCATACTCACGCTGTAACTGTTTTACATCCTCTAATAATTGCTCCTGCTCTTGTTTTTCACTCTGCGACACACCAGACTTCACCTCTAGAGATTGGATAGTTAGAATTTTTGGTTTTAAAGCAAATGAATAACCAAAAAATAAAAGACCAATAACGAGCAGAGCAACGATAATAAACAAATAACGATTAAGTATCACTAGAAACTCTGATGGTTGTTCAAATTTTATAGCTGGCTCTTCTGGCATAACTATTCATTATTATCATAATAAAATAAATCTGGGTTTAAAATAAGAGTAATACTGAATTCAACACCTTGATCATTAAACTCTGCTGAAGTAATTTCAGCTAAGGTAACGAACTCTATCGCTTCTGGCTGCTGTAAAATTTTCAGTTGTCTGGCGATTGCATCGAAACTAGAACCAACAGCATCTAGAGTTAAGGCGCCATTATTGCCCGCAGTCAACCCATTATAATAAACCTCCTCTACCGTATATTTCTCCAGTAGATTAAAAAAATTGGTCCAATAAATATGGCGATTTAGTAAATTATAAACCAACTCAATCTGCTGACCATCTTGATTAATATCTTGGTTAATCTTCTCAAAAGACAAAATCTGCTCTTCTAACTCTGAAATAGTACGCACTTTAGCTTCTTGATTGTTCTCTACTCTTGCCCCTTGAATAAATAAAACTAAATAAAGTAAAACTAAAACCCCTAAAGAAGCTAAAACAGATATGACCAATAAATGGATAATTTGTTTCCAACTTCTTATTTTAGTAGAAACAGGTATTAGATCAACACCGCCACCCTCATCTATAAATCTAGCTCTCACCCTGCTAGTGGGCTGATGAAATTTTGAGGCATCTTCCGATTGATCTTCCGTCGAAATAACTCTCTGCTTAGCTGGCTTTTTTAGTACCAATTCCGGCATAGAAAAATCTTGGCCACTCTTTTGTTCAATGGCTTTAACCTCATCTTTCTTGTCTTTTGGCTCCTCTGCAAGTAAGGGCGCTGGCTTTTTTTCCGGCTGCTCCTCTACCTGCTTACCGTTCTTTTTTAATTCTCTAACTAAAAGAGGTTCCTCTGGCCGACGAATTTTTTTAGTGTCAGCTGAAGATTTAAACCATCGGCGCCAGAAAGGATTTTTCTTTTTTGCACCACTTTCACCCTTGTCTTTTTTTAATTTAAATTCATCCTGAGCTCCTGGGACTACCAAATCCGGCTGAAAATCCTGCTTTCCTTTATTTAAAGCATTAAATTCCTTCGACCTCAATTCTTCTGGCATTAAATTGATATTTTTATTTTCCATATATTAAATATCCCTCATCGCTAAACCAATACTCACACTCATTCGTGAGCCAATCTCCTGTAGAACGGGTTTTAAATCTAAAGGATAAACCACCCGATCCCAGGGATCTCCGATAATCACTGGTAAATTAAGTAAATCCGACAAATATTGCGGTAAATCAGGTAAGAAAGAACTACCACCGGTTAAAATAATTTTATTAATTTTAAAATTCTCCTGTCGTTGATAGAGCTCAAAAACATATTTAATCTCGTTAATAATTGAATTAAGAGAACGTTGAATAACATCAGGCACATTTTTATAACCAGTGCTGGACAAGCCAAAATCCCTTTTAAACTGCTCCGCTCGATCTTTATTAACGTTCAAACTGTTCATAATAGCTTTAGTGATGAATTCACCACCCGTGTCAATACCACGGTTTAAAATAGGCACGCCTTCCTCAATTACGCAAATATCAGCGGTAGTGGCTCCAATATCTACTACCATCACTGTTGATGGATCATTGCCAATTAAAGATCTAGACAGAGCAAAGGCCTCTGTTTCTAAGCTTAATAAATTTAGTTTGGCCTTTTTAAAAATATCTATATAACGGGCTACTAAGTTTTTAGGAGCGGCGGTTAATAAAATGCGATAATTGTCATCTGCATTTTTTTTAATACTCCGTTCTGATTTTACATCAACCTTCTTATCATCTGGTTTGTCAAAATAATCATCTTTTTTCTTCTTTTTTTCTTCAGTTTTTTCTTGACCTGCCAGACTTTCTAAATCAAGATCTTTATCACCCTCTTTCTTCGACTTATCAGCCGACTTGCCACCTTGTTCATCTTTATCGACAGAAGATTGACCAAATAAATCAGTTAAAGCCCTTGGTTTAGTTAACCTAACATTCTTTTTATTTAAAATCTTCCAATCTAAAATCATCTCCTCAATCGGCACTGGAATAAATTTCTTGGCCTCCCATTTAATCGCCGAACCCAAATCTCTTTTGGACATAACCGGCAAAGTAACAATAAAATTAAAAACTGAGAAAGTCGGCAAAGCAGCCACTACCTGCTTGGTTTGTACACTAGCTTTCTGAGCAATTGTATTAATAGAATCAGCAATAATTTGATTGTTTTTATCGGTGCTACTACGTAAAATATTAGTGGCTACATCAGCATATCCATAAGTTGTTAACCGCGCTTGATTCTTATAACTTTCAAGTTCAACCATCTTAATGCTAGAGGTTCCAACATCAATGCCTAAGTAGCTAAGGTGACTGGAAAATAAATTCATATCTTATTAATTGATTTTTAAATTAAATTACAGCTTAATAATTATTAATAATAACATATCTTGACAGTTATCACTAATTTTAATTAGGATTCTCACTAAAACGAGGCACGACTCTACTAAAGTCTGAAAAACCACTCGGCGGATTGGCCTGCAATCGACCGTCATTAATGAATAATTCCGCTGGTTCTTCGTTGGAATAATAAGTCCGCCCTAAATCAAAAGATTTGGCCATGACACTGCCATAAACCGTTAATTGATTACTACAGTCACAAGGTGGCGCAGCACAATAGCAAGAAATAAATTGACCACATCCATCTGCTATTGGTTCACTACAGTCATTAATACTATCATCGCCTAAAACAATGAAAGTGCCCGAAAGTTGTGTAGTGTCCGGATGAACTCTTATGTCCCCCTTGACTATCCAAACCACCGAAGCAATATGTTTTAAATTAGTTGGTACACCGGGCTGATAAACTATATTTTTTGATCCTCCGTCGGTACCAATATAAAAATCACCATCAATAATAACCACTGCTGTAGACTTCTCACTATTCTGGCCAACTGGTATGCCGATTGGCCAACTCATTATATAATCAGTGTCATTATAATGAACCACGTCATCAGGCGGCCAAGTAAAAGGAATATCCTCGTTTGTCTTAATTAAAGAACCGTATTTATTATATTCATCGGTGCCTTCTGTATAAACAGGAGTGATCAATCCATTAATATCAATAGTACCTAGGGCGTTTTTATATCGACCGCCGGTAACTAGGTCAGGAAAACTCAATAAAGGACGATTAGGTAATTCCCCTTGAAACAAACCTGAAATAGTGCTGGAACTAATAAAATTAGTAATCGTACCGCCAGCTTCAATTAAATATGAGGCATTATACCGGCCAAAAGGCGGAGCATATTTACTAAAGATACTACCGCGAGAATAAATATTGCCTTTTTCCACAGAAATATAAGGATTACTGCTAGTCGTAATGCGCGGTGAAAACTGCAACCAACCAATGCCATAATCATTGCCGCCGCTGTTATCATTGTTCCATCCCCAACCGCATAATAATGCTCTTTCCGGATCAGCTATTGTGCCGTATTTAGTATCAACGATTACTCCCGGCGTCTGATAATATTGAACGCAACTATTACAGCTATTTAAATTTTTATTATAACTATTCAATTCACAGCTGTTATTGACATCATAAATATCACAATCTGAGCAAGTATAGCCAGCCAACACTTTTTCTAAATCGCCTTTTTCCCACTTAGGCAAATTATCAGCATCTCTATAAAAATATTCCAGACAATTTTCACAATTGTTATTTGTTTCTGTTACCACACAGACGTCATCTGCTATAATACACTCAATATCATTAATACATGTATTTTTACCAATTGGCTGACAAGTTTTAATTTCTTCAACGTAACAATTAAAACAACCCTGTAAGGCGCCTGGAGAAGAAGTGGGGCTTTTTGGAAATCCCAGCTTCCAGGCATCGGAAGTATAGGGTGGGCTATCTTCAAAACTAACAATACTGGCAAAACTATTGACATCCAAGGAGTTAACAATACCTGTCCCCCCTTCTACAGCTACCGGAACACCAAAAGCAGGCGCGTTGACTCCAAAGGAAGCCGGTGGCGGTTGAGGATTATTATTGGAAAAACAAATCCAACCGAGCATGTTGGTATTGTCACCGCTATTGGTGCTACCCGCCCAAGCGCAGCCAGCAATACTATTATAAGATGCTGGCATTACTTCTAATCGATAAGGCACTGCGCACCCATCATCTAGCGTACCATCACCGTCAAAATCATTATTGCAGTTTAAACTAACCCAGCCGATATTTTCAGACCAAGCCCAACCACCGACCTCTACGCCTGCTGGCGGCAGAGTAATAGCTGTGGTTTGAATGGACTGATATAAAAGATATGCACCCAGGACAAAAACTGCCCCGACCATTATCCGACTATAAAAATGAAAATTAAAATTTGTTTTCATTATATTAAAAAAATATTATTTTAAATTGATTATGGACCGCCTCCTCCCCCGGTCATTTCAACTGAAAGCCAGCCATTAAGTCCATCACAAATATAAAGATGCTTATTGCTATAATTATAAATCATCTTGCCTCTATTATTATTAGAGATAATACAATCATTGGCTGGTGGAGCGGCATTAATATAATCTAACTGTAAATAAGAATTACCAAGACTATTATTGAGCACTATGTTGCCTTGAGCGGTTAAACTACTTTGAGTAGTTAAACTCCCTTGGACACTTAAGTTGCCTGGAGAGTTAGCGCCAATTGTTATAATCTTAACATTGCCGCGAAAATAACCAGCATAAGAATTTGCATTATTAGCCCCAGTACCGCCTACAGCCACACTTGTGCCTCCTAGAGGCACTTCGGCTTTACCATAAATGCCAAAATTAAAACCTGAGCTTGGTTGACCACTTTCACCAATAACACCAGCTGGAGTGGTATAACCATCTGGTAATCCACCATTGTCTCCGGCATAAGCGTAAATACCAGACTGATTGTCTTGAGCTTCAACTTCTAATCTGACATTTGAAGGATTGTCTCTGCTTGTACCAATATATAATCCTCCTTCAACTATATTCACGTCACCCCTAAAATAACCAGCATATGAATTATCTGCATTATAAGCTGTACCAGCTATACCCACTGATATACCTTGATCAGGATTATCTGCTTTACCATAGACTCCATAATTCCAACCATTATTCACTGTATTGGCACCGCTTTTACCATAAATACCAGCTACAGTAGCCCCATAACCGTCATAAACATAAGCATTAGTATTGGCTCCAGCATAAGCATAAATGCCAGCTTCATCATCATCTGCTTGTACTTCTATTTTTACCTCTGACGTGCCTTCGCCAACATTGCCGACATATAGCCCTCCACCATTGATACTAACATCCCCCTGAAAAAATCCAGCTAACAAACCAGTGTTCTGAACGCCCCAAACGCCATATCCACCAGATTCATTACTCTCACCCTTAATTCCTTTTTGCCCTAATCCAGAAACTCCAACCCCATTACTAGCTTGGGCTGTACCAGAAACTCCAATCTCACCTCCAATAGCTTGAATAGCCAGGCCGTGCGTAGAATCACTATTTTCAGCTTTAATAGCCGTACCCCAATCATCAATATTATAAACTTGAAAACTAGTAAAAGAATCTGGATTACTTTTATTAATGCCGACTCTACCATCATTAGTTATGGTCAAAATATTTTTGTCACCAATCGGATCATTATTCCAAAATCTTAAATCATCAGAAGTCCGATCATGATAAATTGCCCAATGATTATTATCTCCAGCAACACCCACGCTTTGAATATCTATTTCAGCATTATCTCCTGAGTTTTTATAAACATGTAGTTGTTTGTTTGGAGATATTGTGCCAATGCCAACTTTACCATCATATTGCACCACAAAGACATCTGCGCCATTAGCTAAACCAGACTGATTGACCGTAAATTTAGCATTAGGATTATTTGATAAACCAACTGATACTGATCCTCCTTTAACATGGTCGTCAGCAAAGAGATTAAGAGCACCGCCAGAATTAGCTGAACCCCAACCGGATTGAATAACTAACTTGCCAGTTCCAGTGGTATCTTCATCTGTGACAATATAACGAACCGAATCGATTCCTTTCTTAAGTTCAATATTCCCCTCTACACTTAATTTTTCATTTGGAGTGTCAGTATTAATACCAACTTTACCACCATTATAATAGATATCTATACCATTGTCCGTTAGCCAATAACTACTACCCCCACCGCCGCTGCCATCTACTGTTAAATCTCCAGTAACATGAAGATCGCCGTTAAAATATCCATTCCCTTTAAAATATCCGGCATCTATTGCCCCGCCGACAATAATGCCATAATCACTAGTAGGATCAGGATTGATGAGAAAATCACTGGAATAATTTAAATCTCCAATGATATGATCGTTTAAATCCAAATCCCCCACTAAAGGATTGAAAACTACTCCTTCTAAATTAGTTTCCGGCGGTTGGGCGGGTGGCTCTTGCCAACCAGCCAAAACATTCTGCTGAATCAACGCCAAGCTAAAAACAGAAACTACCGCTATCAACATTAACCAAAACCAATTGTTGATTTTTTTAAACATGTATTTAAATTATTTATTAAATATATTTATCCACCGCCTCCGCCACCAGTAATCAAATCGACATAACCCCAACCATTATTAATACCAGTACAAACATATAGCCGCAAATCATCATAATCAAATATTATCCGGCCCTTTTTAGTATTAGAATCACAATCACCAGCTGGAGGAGCGCCATCGTTATAAGCAGTATGATCAATTGATAAATAATTATAATTACCAGGAGTTTCATAGGCATAAATCTCTAAATCATTATAAAGAGTAGTTTTTCCTGAAACAAATAATTGCCCTGTGTCGCTGCCATTAGGGAAAACCTTAACTGTGCCTCTAAAATAACCCGCATAAGAACTACCTGAACCATATGAAGTGCCAGCCACACCAACCGATGTTCCAACGTCAGGATTATCTGCCTTGCCATAAACTCCATAATTAAATCCATTAACTACCGTATTAGCACCACTCTTGCCATAAATGCCAGCTACCGTGGCTCCATAACCATCATAAGTATGAGTAGTAGTATTATCTCCAGCATAAGCATAAATACCAGCTTGATTATCGTCTGCTTTAACTTCTAACTTAACTACTGGATCAGCAGTACTATCAGTGCCAATAGCTACGTTTCCCCACATTTGGACATTACCCTGAAAAAGTCCAGCTAAAGGATTACCGCCCCAACTAACTGGTGTTTTGTCGCTAGCTACTCCATGGACACCAACATCACCAAACCCTCGAACACCAACATAGTTCACATTTTCGCCATAAACTCCCACAGAACCATCGCCATCAGAATAACCATAAACTCCATATCCGCTATCACCTTCAACACTGCCCCAGACTCCTCTGGCAAAATCGCCATTATTAAGACTTCTGCCCCAGACTCCTACTTCATCGCCATCACCTTTAATGCCAATGGCATTATCAGATCCTGACCCCTTCAATGCTGTAGAATAAACTCCATAACCACTATTGGCTACATAAGCTTTAAAAGCTTTAATTCCTCCAGCGGTAGAATCAGTATAAACATCCACATAGCCATCAGGAGCAGTGGTATTAACACCAACTTTACCACCATCAGTAAAAACTACCCGATCATCGCTATGCCAGAATCTTAAATCCTTATTACTACTTTCTTGATAAATTCCCCAATGATTGCCGGCACCAACTACACTTTGAATGTCCATCTCGGCATTTTCACTAGTATCATAAAGATGAAGTAACTTATTAGGAGTTGTTATGCCAATGCCAGTTTTTCCATCAGCCGCTTGAATAGTCACAACTTCTGCTCCACTATCTTCATTAATGAAAGAAAAATTGGCACTACCGTCCGCTTGAATTAAAAACTGATCGCCAGCAATACCAAATCCATACATATTAGTACCTGTGCCATCATCATAAATAGCTAGTTTTACTGGAGCCCATCCAACACCTAAACTTAATAAAGCTTCTGGATCATCAGTATCAATACCAACATAACCATTATCAGTAAGCGGATCATAATATATATTTGTACCTGCGCCTTCCGTCCAAAGACTACTACCACTCCCTACATCAGCCCAAGAAGCAATACAATCACTATCTAGACAAAAATCACCAACAACATTAACCTTACCAACAAAATATCCGGCTAAATCAGTAGCAGGATTGTTTGCTACACCCCAAACCCCCTTAATTCCTTTACTATAAATACCATTATTAGGATCAATAATAATCTTGCTTGATCCAGTAATCTTTTTACCACCTAAATCCAAATCCTGGGTCAAAGGATTAAAAACTACGCCATCTAAATTGGTGCCCCCCGGCTGACTGCTCGGAGGTTGCCAAGCGGCTAAAACATTTTGCTGAATTAGCAATAAACTGCAAACAGCAACCGCTCCAATTAGTATTAATAAGTGTAAATTGCCAAATTTGTTTAACATAGTTTTATTATAATATAATTAGATTATTCAAAATATAATTCTATGAGCCCTCATATTCTGGAGGATTTGGCCCCTGCCCACATGGCCAACCAGTATCAGGCCAGACCCGATAAAACACCGTAGCATAAACTTCATCTGCTAAAGTTAATCCTTCTATCTCTATTCTATCTCTGACTGTATTATTATCACAATGATTATATACTATATTAAAATTACGAACCTCCTTCCAATCATCTCCATTATTTTCCGTGTAAACAGCCGTAATGGAAGTAGGAAAAATATTACGAAGACTGGCCGCATATTTTGAATTTGGATCATCGCCCCGAGCGCTCCAATACATCTCGCCTGTATCATTGCCATAACTATCTATATCATTTCTATTAGCATATAAAGTCAAGGCATTAATAGCTTCATCAAATTGAGGAAAAATAACTTCATTGTATTCATCCATATAACTAGCGTCTAATATTTTTCTGGCCTCTACATCTTTAATTCCATCATTTTCTACTATACTAACCCCTAGGCCAAAAATACTTCCTTGTACCCGAACGTCTCCCTCAAAATAACCAGCATAAGCACCATCTCCTTGTTGGCCATAAACGCCAGATCCGCCGCCGCCCGTACTTCTTCCATAAACTCCGTTAGCCCCTTCACCAAAAACACCAACACCAACATTACCTTCAAGCGTAGAATAGCCATGTACTCCAAAAAGATTGCCTTCGCCATAAACACCAACTCCTGGATATTCCGCACTGATGCCATAAACACCTTTGCCACCTCGCGCCGCATTACCATAGATACCAATCGAATCTTTATTACCAAAAACTCCACCATAAACACCAACCGCATAATTATCTTCTACCAAATTCTGTCCTAGAATAGCTGTTTTATTGGCTTCATTAGTAAAAACATGCAGCATAGTACCGGAATTTGGGTTAGTTTTACCAATCCCCACTTGGCCTTGACTAGTAAAAGTAATAATATTATCATCCTGCCAGAATCTTAAATCATTACTGTCCTTATCATGATAAATGGCCCAGTAATCAGCTACTGTACTTTGAATATCTATTTCCGCATTAACATTAGTATCATAAATATGCAATTTACGATTAGGATTAAAAGTGCCAATACCTACATAACCATTTTTAGTCAAAGGATTATAATATATATCTGTGCCTGACCCCGCTTCCCAAAAAGTATCTCCGCTAACGTCAGACCAGGAAGCAATACAATTTTCATTAATACAAAGAGCATCATCGCCAGGATTAACACTGGCATTAACCCGACCATTAAAATATCCGGCATAGTCAGTGCCGCCAATAACCAAACCGTACTGGCTGGCCGGATTTGGATCAAGACCAAAAGCAGGGTTACTGGAATCAAAAATCCAATGATCATTCAAGTCCAAATTTTCGCCTAAAGGATTAAAAACAATATTATCTAGGTTGGTTTCTACCGGATAACCAGTTGGATCCTGCCAGATAGCTAATACATTTTGCCTGAAGAATATTAAACTAAAAACACTTAAAACAAAAATTACTACGGTTGAAATCGACAAATGACGTTTATTAATTTTATTCATTAATTTAGTATATATTCCAGCCCTTTTAATACAACTATTATACCATAAAATCAAACCGTTTGCCAAAAATATTGCTATCTAGTAAAATTTAAGATAAATATAGTCAATTTAAATAACTAATTTAAAACTATGAATCCAATTTTAACTATTATTATTGTCGTTATTGTGCTCATTCTTCTTTGGTTGATTGGTGTTTATAACGGTCTCATAAAATTAAGAAACCGCGTCAAAGAAGCTTGGTCAGATATTGATGTTCAACTTAAAAGAAGATATGATTTGATCCCAAATTTAATGGAAACTGTTAAAGGCTACATGAAACATGAGGAAGGTGTTTTGACTAAAGTAACTGAAGCTCGCGCTAAAGCCATGGGCGCCAAAAGTATTGAAGAAAGAGGTCAGGCAGAAAACATGCTTTCGGAAACTTTAAAAAGTTTATTTGCGGTAGCCGAAAGTTATCCCGACTTAAAAGCTTCGCAGAATTTTTTGAGCTTGCAAGATGAAATTTCTGATACAGAAAATAAAATCCAAGCCGCCCGTCGTTTCTACAACGGACAAGTGCGGGACTTTAACACTAAAATTGAAGTCTTCCCCAACAATGTTGTGGCTGGAATGTTAAATTTTAAAGCTTGGGATTTCTTTGCTATTGAAGATGAGAAGCAGAGAGAAAATGTAAAGGTAAAATTTTAAGAAATTTTCAACTAACCTCCGAGGTTAAATGCAAACTCGGAGGTTATTTTAGTTGACAAAACACCCCAAATATTATTATATTAAGTTGCAGAAAGAACTAAAAAATGTACAAACAAATCGACAGTAATAAAAGAAAAACCTGGCTACTGATGTTTATCTTCATTGTAGTTATTATTGGTTTGGGCTGGGCTTGGAGTCAATATTATGGAGACGAAGCTTACGGAGTTATCATGTTAGCGGCTATTTTTGCTCTGGTTATGAGTTTAACCAGCTTTTATGCTGGTGATAAAATAGCTCTGACCCAGGCCGGAGCTAAACAAATCACTAAAGATGATAATCTTTATATCTGGCGTTTGGTAGAAAATTTAAGTATTACCTCAGGCCTGCCAATGCCAAAAGTATATATTATAGAAGATACGCACATGAATGCTTTTGCCACAGGCCGTGATCCCCAACACGCTTCTATTGCCTTAACAACTGGCCTGATTAATAATCTGGAAAATGAGGAACTAGAGGGAGTTATTGCTCACGAATTATCTCACGTTAAAAATTACGATATCCGCTTAGCAATGGTGGTAATTATCTGCGTAGGGCTTATTACCCTGTTGGCCGATTGGATGCTACGCAGCTTTTTCTGGCGCGACCGTCGTAATTCAGATAACAAAAACAGCGGCGGCATCTTGATAATCGTCGGTTTAATTCTAGCTCTCCTCTCGCCTCTGTTTGCCAAACTAATCCAACTGGCTGTTTCCCGCAAACGGGAATTTTTAGCCGACGCCTCGGGCGCTCTGCTTACCCGCTACCCTGAAGGACTGGCTAAAGCTTTAAAAAAAATAAGCCAGCAAACACAACCTCTCCGCACAGCTAATAAAGCTACAGCTCATCTGTATTTTGCCAGTCCATTCAGTGGACGCAATGTTCAGAAACTTTTTTCCACTCATCCGCCAATTGAAGCTCGCGTCAAAGCTTTAATGGAAATGGCTTAAAACAAATTAAAAAATATTATGAACCACGAAAATACTTCAAATATATTAAATAAATTTACTTACCACTTCAAAAAAGTATTGATCAGCGCCCAAAATTTAGCGCTGACTAAAAAACATGCCCGGATTGAATCTGATGATGTGCTCTTATCTTTAATTTCAGCCAAGGGCTCTCTTGGGTCAGATATTCTAATTAAACAAAATCTCAATACCGAATTTTTAAAAACTATGGATCTTGCCGAAAATTACTCTACGGTTGATATCAATTTAGAAGAACTGCCGCAACCGTCGGAAGAAATGCAAAAAATTATTGAAAAAGCTGTAATTACTTCCTATAAATTTCATCATAAATATATTGGCACCGAACATCTGCTCTGGGGCATTCTGGAAAGCGATAATAAAACCGTGGCTGAAATTTTTGAAAAGGCAAAAATTAATATCCGAAGTTTAAAACAGCACCTTAGTTTGATTTTAAAAAGCACTTCCAAATTCAGTGATCTAACACACCACGAAGATATGAAAGAATTAGAAAATATTTTTGATGAGAATCAACCTGAAGCCAGCACTATCGAAAACTTTACTATCAATCTAACCACCAAGGAAATCCAAAAAGACATTGACCCGGTTATTGGCCGCAAAAAAGAAATTGACCGACTGATTGAAATTTTATCGCGCCGCACTAAAAATAATCCTGTTCTGTTGGGAGATGCTGGTGTGGGTAAAACCGCCATTATTGAAGGATTAGCCAAACGAATTACCGAAAATAAGGTACCGGATGTCCTCTTAAATAAAAAGATTTTAAATCTAGATATCTCCAGTTTGCTGGCCGGCACGATGTACCGCGGCGAATTTGAAAGTCGTTTAAAACAGGTTATTAATGAAGTAAAAAACGACCCCAACTGCCTTTTATTTATTGACGAACTACATACTATTATGGGAGCGGGAGCCACGACCGGCTCTTTGGATGCAGCCAATATTTTAAAGCCGGCTTTAGCCCGTGGCGATCTGCGTTGTATTGGAGCCACTACGTTTGAAGAGTATAAAAAGCATATTGAAAGTGACAAAGCTCTGGAAAGACGGTTTCAACCAATTATCATCAACGAAGCTAGTGAAGAAGAAACTTACGAAATTCTACAAGGCATCAAAAGTAACTATGAAAAATTCCATAGAGTTTTGATCACTGACGCCGCTCTCCAAACTGCAATTAAACTAAGCAGACGGTTTTTACCGGATAAAAAACTACCGGATAAAGCCATTGATTTAATTGATGAAGCAGCGGCTCGTCTTAAGATCAGAAATACTAAAGAAAGTTTGACCAAAATAATAAAAAATTTGAAAGATAAAATTGAAGTTTGCGCCAACAATAAAAGACAAGCTGTTTTGGATGAAAATTTCTTAGAGGCCTTAAAATATAAAGATCAGGAAGAAAAATTTTTAGAAGAATTATTACAACTCAAAGCTCAGGATGACAAAAATAAACAAAGTAATTTGGGGAATGTTGACCAGCAGCAGATTAAAGAAATTATTTCCAAAATAACCGGCGTACCTATCTCCTCGGTTGACGAAAATGAGAATAAACAACTGCTTCACCTAGAAAAAAATTTAACCAACCATATTTTTGGTCAGGGAAAAGCTCTAGGTACAATTGCCAATACTATCCGCAAGTCAAAAACCGGTCTGCAGGACAAAAACAAACCGCTGGCTTCCTTTATGTTTCTTGGACCAAGCGGAGTAGGCAAAACCGAAACTGCCAAACAGCTGGCTCATTATATCTTTGGCGGCAAAGACAGAATGGTGCGGATTGACATGTCGGAATTTTCTGAAAAATTTAATATCTCCAAATTAATTGGCGCGCCAGCCGGCTATATCGGCTACAAAGAAGGCAACAAGCTAACTGATGTAATAAAAAATAAACCCTATAGCTTGATTTTATTTGATGAAATTGAAAAAGCCCATTCTGATGTTTTTAATCTTCTATTGCCGATTTTGGAAGAAGGCGAGCTGACTGATGCTACCGGCCGGACCGTTAATTTTAAAAACTGCGTAATAATTATGACCTCTAATATCGGACTAGCTGAATTTAACCAAGAAGCTTCATTGGGTTTTAGCATTGCTGATGATTCAAGCGAAGCTGAAAAGCGACAGAACAATTTCAAAACTCTTAGCCAAAAAATTGCTGGTTCGCTTAAAGATTACTTTCCGCCGGAGTTTCTCAACCGCTTGGATCACACTATTGTTTTTGAACCAATCAGCAAAACAGCCGCTAGGCAGATTATTAAACAAGAAATTAAAGAGTTGATCTGCCGACTACAAGAACAGGAAGTGCAAATAGATTTAGATTATAGAATCATTAACCAGTTATTAAAATCTGAAAAATCCATCCGAGAAGGAGCTCGCAGCTTAAAAAGATTAGTTGATACTCACCTCACTAATAATCTGGCCGCAGCCATTTTAGATAAATCAGTTAAAAAGATAAAAGTTAGTTTAGAAAAAAATAAAATTATAATTAAATAAAAGAACAGTTTAAGAAAAGCGATGATTAAAAAAATTTTTAGTAATTTACTAGATTATATCTGGCCTCAATTTTGTCTGGGCTGCCACCAAGAAGGCAGCTTATGCTGCGATGCCTGCGCTCAAAATTTAAAATTATTACCCTTACAACCAACGCCTTGGACCAACCCAAGTTATTTTTATTTTCAACGCTGCTATGTTTGCCTTAGCTATGAAGATCCTCTTATCGAAAAATTAATCAAAAATTTTAAATATCATTATCTCGAAAATCTAAGCCAAGTCTTGATTACAATCTTGCAAAAACAAATTCAAAAAATAGATCTACACCCAAACACAATTATCGTTAATGTTCCTCTGCATCCCCGCAAAAAAAGACAGCGCGGGTTCGACCAGACTGAAATTTTAGCCAAAGGTCTGGCCAAAAAACTCAACCTAACTTATTATCCCCTGCTTCAGCGAAT
This sequence comes from Candidatus Komeilibacteria bacterium CG11_big_fil_rev_8_21_14_0_20_36_20, assembly GCA_002787405.1. Taxonomy (GTDB): domain Bacteria; phylum Patescibacteriota; class Patescibacteriia; order UBA1558; family GWA2-36-10; genus PCWQ01. Next base: position 626 of record PCWQ01000008.1, on the reverse strand, counting down.
CAAAACAACTAAAACTCAAGCTCAACTAACCAAAGAACAGCGACAAAAAAATGTAGCCGGAGTTTTTAAAATAAACAAAAAAATACCGCAACAATTGCAGCATCAACAACCAGAAATTATTTTAATTGATGATGTGGCCACTACTGGCGCCACCCTAAATCAAGCTGCCAAAGTCTTAAAAAAAGCCGGCTTTGAGCAAATAACCTGTGCGGTGCTAGCGAAGAATTAGGGTTGCCAAAAATACTAAAATATACTATGATACAGCTGTTCTGCAAAATTTTTTATATTATTATTCTATAACCCCGCTACGCGGGGGTAGTTAAGAAAAGCGATTTTATGTATAAAGTATATATATTACAAAGTATAAAATTTAAAAAATTGTTAGGTCTTTGGAAAGAATAAATTTATATTATGGAGAGGTGGCTGAGCGGTCGAAAGCGGCACCCTGCTAAGGTGTTACTCTGGTTAACAGGGTCGAGGGTTCGAATCCCTCCCTCTCCGCCAAGAATCACATTTCGAAAAATCAAGGTTGGAAGCCTCGGCGCAAAGCGCCTCGGCATGGTATTTTTTCGCAATTTTGAAGGCATTTTTGAAATCCAAAACCAAAGTGCGGTCGGCAATGCGGA
>PCWQ01000006.1 GCA_002787405.1 Candidatus Komeilibacteria bacterium CG11_big_fil_rev_8_21_14_0_20_36_20 | reverse complement strand
ATATGCTAGGAAGCAAAGATTATTAACTAATTATGTGCCAATTAGAGTATAGACAGATTGTCTAAAGAAATGGGTACCCACCATATCTTAGTTAAGGTTACAAAAAGAGACACATTGTGTCTACTTTTTGGGGTACAGATCATTCTGCTGACAAAAAGGACAAATACCATCAGTTTCTCCATTCTTTTTTTTAGATTGTGTTTTTTCCAAAATGCCTCCGAGCCTTTAATAGGTAAGCATTTGATGTTAGATTATGAATGACTAGATGTCTTATTATCCAACCTCCTCTAAATTTGATATAAAGAACTTTGACTATAGGTCTATATAATAATCATAGCACAAGAAAAAATAAGATGTAAAGAAAATTAAAAATTAAATACTATCTGCTGCTTTTTTGATGATTTTCACACTATCAATTGAATTGTAAAACTTGATCTGGTCTATTTTTTTAATTTTCACCCACTCTGGCAAATCAGCATAATCTTGTTCTTCTCCATCGAAATAGTCTTTGGAAAGCTGGCCGCCAATTTTCTTAACCAGAAAATAAATCAAAATAGAATGCCAATATTCTTTGCTTCGATTTTTAGAACGAGTTGGTTTAAAAAAAGATGTCTGACAATGAATAGGTTTAATCGGTTCTATCTTTAAGCCAGCCTCTTCAAAAAATTCCCTCTTTAATGCCTGCTCAATAGTCTCACTAATTTTTATTCCCCCGCCTGGCAGATCGTAGCCGTCCCATTGTTTTGACAATAACACCTTATTATCTTTAATTAAGACTCCGTAAATTGAAGGTCTGAAGATTAATTTATCTGAATCAGTCTCCCATTTATTATTGTCTAGATCGCGACAAATTATTCTATCCATAATTTATTTATTAATTATTTTCCGCTGATAATAAATAAAGACAGCTTTAATAATCTCAATTATAACCAAAGTCGATATAATCACCACTAGAATAATCTCCCATTCAGTCCAACCCAACGGCTCTGTTCTTAAAAATTTATTAAAAACCGGCAGATAAACAGCCGCCAATTGAATAATAAAACCCATTAGAACAGCCGCATTAAGATATTTATTAAGAAATGGCTTAGAGCTAAATATGCTATGTCTTAAATTTTTAATACTAAAGACAAAAAATAAGGTATCAATACCCAAAGCAGTGAAAGTAACAGTGCGAGCTAAATCTATATCGCCTGTTTTATGCCAAAAATAATGAAATAACCATAAACTAGTCACGCCAGTTACCACGCTGATAGTGGCAATTAAAAATTTATTTTCAAAATTCAAGAGAGATTTACTCTGTTTGTATCCCTGATCCATGATTTCCTTATCTTCCGGTTCCATGGTCAAAGCCAAGGCCGGAAATCCATCGCCGACCAGATTGACCCATAAAATCTGCGCTGCCACCAAAGGTAAAGGCACTCGAAAAAATAAACTACCGACTACAATAATTATTTCCGAAAAACTGTCCGCCAATAAATAGAGTATCACTTTGCGGATATTAGCAAAAATAACCCGCCCCTGCTTAATCGCCATAACAATCGTATTAAAATTATTATCCAATAAAACCAAATCCGCCGTTTCTTTAGCGACATCTGAACCACTGCTAACAACTACTCCAATATCTGCCGCCTTTAAGGCCGGCGCGTCATTAATACCATCGCCGGTCATAGAGACTACCTCTCCTTTTTTTTGCCAGGCCTTCACAATTCTCAATTTATCAGCTGGCGTAACCCGAGCGTAAACTTTAATAGTTCTAATTTTTGAATCCAGCTCTTTATCATCTATCTTAAGCAATTCGTCGCCAGTAATAATATTATCGCTATCAACATTTAAACCAAGGTCTTGAGCAATTTTATGAGCTGTAAATTTATTATCCCCCGTAATGATAATTGTATTAATACCGGCTGATAATGTTTTCTTTAGGGTTTCTTTGGCTTCCGGACGAAGAGGATCAGACAATCCCCAAATACCGACAAAAGTTAAGCCAAAGGGCTGCTCTTTACATGTCTCTAGACCCTTAAAGTTTTTGGGAATTATTTTATAAGCTCCAGCCAAAACTCTTAAACCTCTCTTACTTAAAGTTTCCCAGCGATCCTGAAAATATTTGCGGCTAACAGTAGTTAAATGAATTGTTTTTGATACCTGCAAATAATTCTCGGAAAAAGATAATATCTTTTCCGGCGCTCCTTTTAAAAAAACTATGTCTTGCTGTTTATCAAAATTATGCCTAGTAACCATGTATTTTCGCTGTGAGTCAAAAGTAATTTCCTCCAAACGAATAAAATGCTGGCGTAACTCTGTAACATCTTTACCTTGCGCTCCAAATAACAATAAGGCCTTTTCTGTCGGTGTGCCAATCACCATCCAATCCTCACGAGCATCTTTTTCATTCTGAATGATTGAATCATTACAGAGAACCGCAATTTGCAAAAAAATCTGTAACTCTTTATCTATCTTTATATCTTTTAAGGAATCCGTCGCTAGATCCAACTGATAACTATGGGTAATAATATTAGTCACCTTCATCTCTCCTTCAGTTAAAGTGCCAGTTTTATCAGTACAAATAATAGTAGTTGAGCCCAAGGTTTCAGCAGAAATTAACTTACGCACTAAACCGTTATTTTTCAAAATACGCTGCATACCAACGGTTAAAATCATCGTCATGCTAATCACTAAGCCCTCCGGAATGGCGGAAACAGCGACTGCCACAGAAACTGTAAAAATATATGACCATTCATAACCCTGCAAAAGCCCTAAAATAAAAATAAGGAAAGCAATAGCTACCACAATCTTAGTAATATTCTGAGCAAAAGAGTCTAGCTTGTTCTGTAGTGGCGTCTTTTCCTCTTTGGTTTCTTTAAGTAAAGCTGTGATCCGACCCATCTCTGTATTAAGACCAGTATCAGTAATGATTGCTTGACCTTTCCCATCCACCACTAAAGTACCCATAAAAACCATATTGCTGCGCTCAGCTAAAACCGTACCAACCTCCAATGGTTTTAGTTGTTTTTTGACTGGCCATGATTCACCGGTTAAAGAGGCCTCGTTGACCTCAACATCATTAACTTGAATTAAACGAGCGTCAGCCGAAACTCTATCGCCTGCCTTCAAAATAATTACATCACCCGGCGCTAAATCTCTTGATTCAACTTTCTGTTCATGCCCATTTCTGATAACTACGGTTTCATGTTTTACAACCTTATTTAGTTTGTCTAAAGATTTATTGGCTTTATATTCCTGAATAAACCCAACCACCACATTTAAAAGCACTGCTGCAAAAATAACATAGACATCAATAATTTCCCCGAAAAAAATGCTTACCAAGCCGGCCACCAATAGAACATAAACTAAAGCGCTCTTAAACTGTGATAAAAAAAGACGCCCCGGTGAAAACTTACTGTCTTCAGCTAAAACATTTGGTTTATATTTGGATAAACGTTTCTTGGCTTCCTGAACAATCAGCCCATTTTTAGAACTGTCCAGTTTTTTATAAATATCTGCCAAATTCAGACTGTGCCAATTAATTTTCTTGCTTAACATTTTTGTCCTTTCCAATCCTTGCTTTATTCTCTATATTCAATTAATAAGAAAATACAGTTATATTATACCAAAAAATCAGTTTTTCCTAAAATCTGAAGTTGATTGGACTTGAAACTATGCCTTTTTTCAAGTAAGATTAATAGCGTATGAGAATAATAGATAGTTTAAAAACTAATCTTGGCGATAATATTCGATCAGTCTTGAAGTTAGATTTTCCGACGGAAAAAATAGCCCTAGACCAACCGCCGGACGAAAAAATGGGAGATTACGCTCTTGCCTGTTTTGATTTAGCTAAAGAATTAGGGCAAAATCCAGCTGCAGTGGCCAAAAAACTAGCCGCCGGTTTTAAAACTAGCCCCTTAGTAAGTAGGGTCGCCCCCCTAGGGCCTTATTTAAATTTATTTATCCAAGCTGATAATTTTATCCCGAAAACTCTTCTGGAAATTGATCAAGCTAAAAATTTCGGCCAAAATATGATTGGTAAAAACAAAAAACTGTTGCTTGAGTTTTCCGGCCCCAATACCAACAAACCGCAGCATATTGGTCATCTAAGAAATAATGTCCTAGGTCAAACACTGAGTAATATTTTGAAAATATGCGATTTTAAAGTGGTGCCAATAAATATTATTAACGATCGTGGTATTCATATTATGAAAAGTATGCTGGCCTGGCAAAAATTTGGTCAGGGAGAAACTCCCCAATCTTCCGGCCTGAAAGGAGATCATCTAGTCGGTAAATACTATGTCAAATTCGGCCAGCTTTTAGCTCAAGAAAAAAAAGAATACTTGGCTAAAAATAAAATTGACTTAACAAAATTAAATAACTTGGAAAAAAAGAAGAGCGAAGAAAAATTTTTGAAAAAATCTCAATGGATGCAAAAAGCCCAAGCCATGCTACAGGCCTGGGAAAATAATGACCCTGAAGTCAAAAAACTTTGGAAAACAATGAATAACTGGGTTTATCAGGGATATGATGAAACTTATAAAAAATTGGGAATAGAATTTGATAAAGTTTACTACGAAAGTCAGACTTATTTGTTAGGCAAAGGTCTAGTCAAACTTGGGCTTAAAAAGAAAGTGTTTTATCAGAAAAAAGACGGCTCAATCTGGATTGATTTGACCAAAGATGGTTTAGATCAAAAGATTATCCTGCGCAGCGACGGCACCTCGGTTTACATTACCCAAGATTTAGGCACGGCCAAAGACCGTTATGATCAATTTAAATTTGATCAAATGATTTATGTAGTCGCTTCCGAGCAGGACTATCATTTTAAAGTTTTATTCCTCATCTTGAAAAAACTGGGATTTAAGTGGGCTGATCATCTTTATCACCTGTCTTACGGCATGGTCAATCTGCCTGAAGGCAAAATTAAATCCCGCGAAGGCACGGTGATTGACGCTGACGATTTAATCAAGGAAATGGAAAATAAAGCGCTAGAGACAATGTCTCAGGCCACCAAACAATTTAAAGTTGACCAAAAACAAAAAAATCAGATAGCTGAAATTGTCGGTCTGGGAGCTTTAAAATTTTTTCTACTGGGCGCCAATCCACAAAAAACAATAACTTTTAATCCTAAAGAATCCATTTCTTTTGACGGTTATACCGGACCGTTTATTCAATACACTCATGCCCGAATTTCAAATATTTTGAAAAAATCTCCAAAAATAAAAAAAATTAAAACCCTTGATTTTAATCTAGAATTCAATAATGAAGAGTTAAAATTAACTAAGTTATTATTGGATTTTCCAGAAACAATCCAGAAAACCGCTCAAAATTATAACCCTTCTGTTCTCACTCAATATTTATTTGAATTAGCCAAAGCTTTTAATAATTTTTATCAACATCATTCTGTTTTAAAGGCAGACACGGAAAACCTCAAACAAATACGTCTTCACCTCTGCCAGCAAACTAAAAAAATACTAGCGAAGGGACTAAAATTAATGAGTATTGAATCACCGGAAGTGATGTAATTATAAGGGGTGTGTAGCTCAGTTGGTTAGAGTGCTACGTTCACATCGTAGAAGTCCCCAGTTCAAGTCTGGGCACACCCACCATGGTGGGGTGGCCGAGTGGTTGAAGGCGCTGCTCTCGAAAAGCAGTAGGCCAGCAATGGTCTCCAGAGTTCAAATCTCTGCCCCACCGCCACTCGATTCGCCTTTGCTCACTCACGGTCTACCGATCATTCTAATTTTAAAATATACTTTTAAAATATAAAAACAAATTAGGCATCATTTCTATTATTGCCCTTTCTTTATTGCCAATAATCTTATGGGCAATTTTCGGTAATTTCAATATCAAATTCAGCAATCTCTCCTCTACTCTGACCAGCCTGGGCCAACTCGCCGGACTGGTGGGCATGGCTCTATTCGCTTTAAATCTTATCTTAAGCGGCCGGTTCAAATTTATGGAAGATTATTTTGGTGGCCTAAATAAAATGTATGTCTTGCATCATCTTACCGGAGCAACTGCTTTTGTTTTTCTTTTATTCCATCCTCTTTTTTTGGCCGGACATTATATTCTATTTTCCTTGAGGCAAGCCGCTCTTTTTCTGCTACCTTCTGGTCATTGGCCAATAAATTTTGGCATCGCTGCTTTGGCAATCATGATAATTTTACTTATTCTGACTTTTTACACTAATCTTCATTATCCTGTCTGGAAAACGTCCCATCGTTTTTTAGGATTAGCTTTCTTTTTTGGCGGTTTACACGCCTTCTTCATTGGCAGTGATATCGCCAGTAATCTACCGCTTAAAATTTATATGGTTATTTTAACCATTCTGGGATTAGTCACTTTTATTTATCGTTCAGTTTTTCACAAAATTCTGGTTAAAAAATTCAACTATCAACTGGAGCAAGTTATTCCTCTTGGCGAAAAAGTAGTTGAAATTACCTTGAAACCTCAGGGGAAAACCATACAATTTGAAGCCGGACAATTTATTTTTGTAGAATTCTTACAAAAAGGATTTACTGAATCCCATCCTTTTTCTATCTCTTCCTCTTCTACAGATCAAACTAACCTAAAACTTACCATCAAGGCCCTAGGAGATTACACCAGTAAACTTGCGATTTTAAAAATCGGCACTAAGGTAAAAATTGAAGGACCTTTTGGACGATTCTCTTATAAAAACTGCCACAACAAAAATCAAATTTGGATAGCCGGAGGAATCGGGATTACGCCTTTTTTATCCATGGCTCCAACTATCAATGATCAGTATAAAATTGATCTCTACTGCTGTTTCAAAACATCAGCCGAAAATTTTCTTTTGAATAAACTACAAAAAATAGCTACTCAAAATAATCAACTCCGAATTATCTCATGGCCTTCAAATAAAAAGGGACGCCTTAAAGCTGAAGTTATTGCTGAAATGAGCCAAGGATTAAACAATAAAGATATTTTCATCTGCGGACCGCCGGCTATGCTGAAAAGTCTAAAAAAACAATTTATAAAATTAAAAATTCCTAAGAAACTTATTCATTCCGAAGAATTCACACTCCTATGAAAAAAATAATCAATGTCGCTTTATTTATTTTCTTTGCTGTAACTGTGGCTATATTAGTAGCCGGTCTGGTATTTTATCAAAACAATCAATCCCAAATCAACCCCAACAATAAAATTAGCCCATCAGCTAACTGTAACTTAACTATTACTACTGCCGAAGTGGCTCCGCACAATAATCCCGCTGATTGTTGGGTAATTGTCGATAATCAGATATATAATGTTACTAATTTTTTAAACATGCATCCGGCCGGAGCAGGAACGATTTTGCCGGTCTGCGGCCAAGACGCCACCCAACTTTTCAATAGTGTCAGAAAACACAACCAAGGCTCCCTAAATATTCTACAGGATTATTGCGTAGGCACACTTAGTCAAAATTAGAACCCCTAAAGACACTAAATTTCTTGACATCTGGCCTCAATTAATTTATAATAAAGCCCGTATTTGTAATTATTTTATGCACCTATCTGCCTGCCGGCAGGCAGGCAGCTCAGCTTTTAAATATTCATTTAATACATGCGCCTATAGCTCAGCCTGGTAGAGCAGCTGCCTTTTAAGCAGACGGTCGCAGGTTCGAATCCTGCTGGGCGCACCATTCGACTCGTCGTCGCTTTGCTCCTCCTCGCTCATGGCCGTTGGCCGCTCAGTCCTGCCTTACTAGCTCATCGCAGATCGTGAGCGTAGTCGAATGATGGCCTTCGAACATTCTGAAATCAGCAAAACGCTGTTTTTTTATTTGACAAAAAAACAAATTATATTATATAAAATAAGTAGACTTTTGTTTTTTAAAGACCACCCTCACTCAAAGGAGGATACCATGAATAAAAATATATATATTATATTAGGCACAACAGCGTTCATCGGTTTTTGCATGTTAGTTAAGTATTATCCATTAACAGCATTATGGTTGGTCATTCCGCCATCAATATGTTATTTATTGTTACGTCTGGCTCAACGCTGGAGTTAATCAGAAAACAACCAACACTAAAAATTACAGAAAATAAACATGGCTTCAATTCACTAAAACCCCCTGAAAAATGCAAAAGGGGTTTTTTATACCTTAAAAGACGAGAGCTGCTATTTAAAAAAGTGTATAAACTGTCTATAAATAAACTTGAAAAAAGACGGGAAATACGTTAAGCTATTTTTACAGACAAACCTATGCCAAAAATACCCCAGCAAAATTTAGAAGCCGAAGCTAGTCTTCTAGGTGCTTTACTTCTTGATAAAGAAAATATTATCAAAATCAGCGACACTCTTCGGCCTAATGATTTTTATAAAGACTCTCACGGGCTGATTTATCAGGCCATTCTTGATTTATTTGAACAGCATGAGCCAGTTGACATTTTATCGGTCGGCAATCGCTTAAGCGAAAAAAAACAACTGGAAATAGTAGGTGGTAAATCATACTTAGCCGAATTAACCGCTTCTGTGCCCAGTTCCTCTCACGTTATTTCTTACGCCAACATTATTCGCAAAAAATCAACCCTTAGAAATTTAGAAAGAGCGGCAGCCGAGATCAGCGAATTTAGTTTTTCAGAAGATCAAGATGTGGAAAAATTATTAGATAGGGCCGAACAAAAACTTTTTGCAATTTCCCAGGCCTCCATCAAAAAACAGTTTATCCCTATTAAAAATATTTTAAATGATACTTTTAACCGTATTGACGAACTTCATAAATCCGGTGGACAAGCAACTCGTGGCATACCAACTGGTTACAATGATTTGGATAAGCTACTGTCTGGTCTGCAAAAATCAGACTTAGTAGTGCTAGCAGCTCGTCCTTCCCTTGGTAAAACCAGTTTAGCTCTGGATCTAGTTCGCAATATAGCTATTCGATCCAAAACACCCGTCGGTATCTTTTCTTTGGAGATGTCCAAAGAACAACTAGTAGATAGATTATTGGCATCTGAGGCCGGAGTTGATCTATGGAAAATGCGCACCGGCCGCTTGTCGGACAAAGAAGAAGACGACGATTTTCCACGCATTGGCCGAGCTATGGGTATTTTATCTGAGGCACCAATATTTATTGATGACTCCCCTAATGTTAATATTATGGAAATCCGCACCAAGGCCCGACGTTTAAAGATGGAACATAATCTTGGCTTACTGGTAGTAGATTATCTCCAATTAATGGACAGTGGCGGACGGCAGGAAAACAGAGTGCAGGAAATATCAGAAATTTCCCGCGCTTTAAAACAAATCGCCAAAGAACTTGATGTGCCGGTCTTGGCTCTATCTCAATTATCTCGAGCTGTGGAAAACAGATCGCCAGCTATTCCTAAACTGGCTGATCTTAGAGAATCAGGAGCAATTGAACAAGATGCAGATATTGTTATGTTTATTTACCGCAAAGCTAAAGACAAGAGCCGAGAATGTTCAGAAGACGAAAAAGGCCTGGCTGAGATTCACATTGATAAACACCGCAACGGCCCCACCGGAATAGTCCGTTTGTTCTTTGATGAAAATAAAGTAAGCTTTAAAAACCTAGAAACCAGTTACCAGTCAGAAAAAGAAATAATAGAAGAAACAACCGAGATGCCTATACCGACTTTAGATGAAAAACCACCAGCATCCAAAGAAGCCACAGCTGAAGGATGGACTAGTTTATAAATAATTTAAAAAAATAACAAACAAAAAATGTTCAACAAACTAAAACAATACAATGATCTAAGAAAGCAAGCTAACACCCTTAAAAGCGCTCTAGCTGATGAGATTATTGAAGTTGATAATAAAGCGGTTAAAGTTGTTATGGACGGCAACCAAAACATCAAATCACTTGATATAAAATCTGAATATCTTTCACCTAATAAAAAAATTGACTTAGAAAAACAGATCATCGAAGGAATTGCTGAAGCCATTAAAAAAGTGCAGCGTAAAATGGCTGCTAAGATGCAACAAATGGGCGGCTTTAATATGCCTGGGATGAAATAATTTACCTTGCTAGAAATCTTAACACTTTTTCACTAATAGGATAAAAAAACAATTTATTATTAATTTCTAACAGGGTGAAACAATTACCTGATTTTATTCAAAAACTAATAGCTGAATTTGATAAACTGCCTAGCGTCGGACCAAAAAGCGCCGCCAAGCTTGTTTTTAATTTGTTGCACCGTAAAGAAGATTTAAAGATATTAGCTAATCATCTCAATGAAGCTTATAACCATGTTCATTCCTGTCCCCAATGTTTTAACCTAACCGACAAAGGACTTTGCCGTATCTGTAGCGATCCAAACCGAAATAAAAAAATTATTTGCGTAGTTTCACAAAATCAAGATGTAGAAGCAATTGAAAAAACTAATCAGTTTAATGGCTATTATCATCTGCTTAACGGCCTACTCAACCCCTTGGAAGGAACCACACCGGATAAATTAAAAATTAAAGAACTAGTCCAACGTATTGAGGAAAACGGCATCAAGGAAATTATTTTAGCGCTGGATCAGAGCATGGAAGGTGAAGCTACGGTTTTATATCTTAAAAAACTACTAAGAAATTACCCTGTAGAAATCAGCCAACTAGCTAGAGGAATTCCAATGGGAGCCAATATCGAATATACTGATGAAGCCACGCTTTCCTCTGCTTTGGAAAATAGAAAAAAATTATAATTTTAAAAACACCCCAAATCTGGGCTGTTTTTTTATTTTTCTGCGTCATGGCGAGTGAATTCTGACTTAACGTCGAAATAAGCGAAGCATTCGCCTGGTTCTCGCAAAGATGGTAATAATTATTTTACAACAATCTGATCAATCTTAACTTCCGCTAATTGCTGACGATGACCGTATTTCCTTCTGTATCTTGTCTTGTTTTTATACTTTAAGACATCTATCTTTTTGTCTTTAAAATTACGCACTAAGGTGGCTTCTACTTTGACTTTATCCAGATATGGTTTACCTAAGGTAACTTTATCTTTATCATCGGCCAATAGCAAAATTTGATCAAAAATAACTTTACCACCATCTTTAGCTTGGGGTAATTTTTCAATTTTTAAAACATCGCCTTTGGCGACTTGATATTGCTTTCCACCGGTTTTAATGACTGCAAACATATAATTTTGATGATTGATTATTACTAAAAAACAATAGAATATTAGCAAAAATAACAATAAACGTCAAGCGTCTTTTTTAAGGCCAAATTCTTTAAAAATTTCTATATCTAATCTCCTTGACAAAATTTAAAAAATATGCTAAATTTACCCATTACTTTGTAAATTAAAACTAAACTCAATTAGGAGGTGCATGATGCACAAATCTATTACTTTCTTTATAATTCTCATGATTCTCGTTGCGGCTTCGCCGATCATAGCTCAAGATCTCAATCTTTCACCGTATGGTTATATTTCAATAAATATACCGACCGAAGACGGTGATGAATATCAGATACAACGAGCTCGCGTAGGAGTAACCACTGCACAACTCTTAGAAAACGGCACCGTCAAAACTAAATTTGAGTTTGACATCAATTCTGCAATAGTGAAATGGGCCTACGGACAGTTTGATAAATCATTATGGCAAGGCACCGTGTCATTAGTGGTGGGTATCCATCCCAACAGCGTCGCTTGCCTGTACCCAGGACCAAAAAATCTGAGGTTGACTCGATGGCCAGATATGTTAGACCACCATACTCTTTATTCTACCGGGACTTCTATCTGGTATAAAAAAGGAAACTTTACGGGTCGAGCCACTCATTTTAACCATAATTCTTCTTCATTTGCTCTCACCTTTTACGGTCTATCCGGATTTTGGGAAAAAAATACCTGTCTGGGTGGTATGTTTGAAAGTCCTTGGACCACCAGATTACTCCACCCCTATATGGGCGGAATGAGTTGTGACGATGCACTGGGCAATCTATTCTTCATCCAGAACTACGTACAATTACCCTACAACAATCGGCTGTATGGCCAATATGATTTTGGCGACACAAAAGATTCTTGGTTATTCGGTATTAACCACGAATTTTCCACGGATTGTTTTATCAAGTGTTTCTACGAAACACGAGATGAAAAAATAATCGGCGAAGTAAACTTCGCCTTCAACTAAACTCAAACCTCCTTGGTTGATCCCCTGTTCTATTAATTTAGGCAGGGGGTTTTATTTTTTTAAAATAGAAATAATGGATAAAATTAACGAAACAACTGCAAAAATACCAGCCAAATAAATAAACGGTAGAATTAACAACAACCCCATCGAGTCTCCAGTTTGACTTAAGACAAAAAGTAATAAGACTAACAAAGGTATTAGAGCACCGGAAGCTAAAGCCACATAGCAAAATTTAACCGATAAATTACTAGCCCGATTGATGGAAAATGTTCCAGCCCCAAAAAACAAATACAAAATAGCTAACACCAATAGACTAAGCAGACCGAAAGAAATGACCAAGCCATAGGGATCATTGCCGGAAAACATCAAAGGAATATCTTTTAAAAACCTCGGCTCCAGCCAAACACTGACAAAGAAAACAACAATTAAGATTAGAGCTAATTTCTGATAATGTGATTTTTTGACCATATTTCTAAGTTATTACTCTAATTATAACAAAAATCATAAAATTAGCAATTTAATTTGAAGATTGCTATAATCAAATTATCTAATCAAATTAATCAAAAATATGGCAAAAACATTTTTAGATAATTTAAAATGGCGCCAAGCCACCAAAAAATTTGATATCCGTAAAGATATCTCCGAAATAGATTTAAATAAAATTTTAAAAGCTATCCGCTATACGCCTAGCTCTTATGGATTACAATCTTATCATATCTATGTAATTAAGGATCAGGAACTAAAGAAAAAATTAAAAGAAAAATCATTTGGGCAAGAACAGATTGATTCCTGCGCTTATCTATTGATTTTCTGCGCTCGGACTGACCGTCAAGATTTAGAAAAAAGAATTAATGATTATGCTCAATTAGCCAATCAAGATCCTGCCGCTCTACCAGAAAAAGTAACATCATTGAAAACTATGTTAAAATCCTTTCTTGATAAAAAATCTGACGAGGAAATAATTAATTGGGCAACCAAACAAGTTTATATTGCGCTGGGCTTTGGTCTGGCCGCCTGCGCTGAAATGCAAATAGATTCCTGCCCTATGGAGGGTTTTGCCAAAGAAGAAATTGATAAAATCCTGCAATTGCCAAAAGGACTCAAATCAACGGTTTATCTAGCTATTGGTTACAGGGAAGCTGATTTGCCTAGACAAAAAATACGGTTTGCTAGCGATGACCTGTTTAGTTTTAGATAAAACAAAAATCATCACAATTGATGATTGGCAGCCCTAACGGGAATCGAACCCGTGTTACATGGTTGAGAACCATGCGTCCTAACCACTAGACGATAGGGCCTTGTTCGATAATTTTTCCAATGATTTTTTTATTTATCCACCGGACCAACCAAAACTTCTTTTGATTCCCAGGGATTAGCCATAATCTCATAAACTACCTGCTCCATTTTAGATCCTCGCGAACCTTTGACCAAAATAACATCATCTTCCTTAATCCGATCCTGCAAAAACAACCCTGCTTCTTTGGTAAAAGCAAAATGATAAATTTTGTCTTCAATCATACCGGCTTCTTTAGCACCACGGGCAATATCTCTTGATCTTTCGCCGATAACAAATAAATAATCAATATTCAATTCTACTATCTGCTGACCAACTTTCCGATGCCCTTCCTCACTCAAACTGCCCAATTCTAACATATCGCCGAAGACAGCAATTTTTCTTCCGTTAATCGGCATATCGTGTAAAATATTTAAAACGGCCGCTGCAGATTGAGGCGAAGCATTGTAAGTATCGTCAATAATCCAGCTGTTTTTAATTCCCACTATTAGTTTACTTCGTCCATGCTCAGCAACATATTCTTTTAACTGCTCACCTATCTCTATTAAATTCAAACCTAATGACAGCCCAACTGCGCAGCCAGCGGCAGCAGCTTGAGCATGCTGCCATCCTAAGGCCTCTGGAATAAACATTGGAACCTCTGCTCCACGATAGCTTAATTTAAAACTAGTGCCATATTGATTTTCTCTAGTTGCTAGATGGACATTTAAGACTCTTACATCACTATCTTCATTTTGGCCAAATGTTTTTAATCTGGTCTTAATTTGACCGATAGTCCGACGCAATAAAGGATCATCACTGTTGATAATGCCTAAACCGTCTTTATTTAAAGAATCTAAAATACTAATTTTTTCTTTAAGCACATTCTCTATAGTGCCAAAAAATTCTAAATGACTTTGACCGATGGCGGTAATAACCGCGATAGACGGTTTAGCAATGGAAGTTAGATATTTAATATCCCCCGGACGATCAGCCCCCATCTCTAAAATTAAAATCTCCGGATATTTTTCTTCTCTGGCAAAAATTAAAGTTAAAGCGTGAATGAACAGACCAAACCATTTAAAAATATTCTTCCCCGGTGAATGTTCCCATAGCAAAACTGTTAAAGGCAACCCGATCTCATTATTATAGTTTTTAGTACTTTGTTTCACTCTAAATTTATTTTTTAAGACACAAAAAATGGCTTTTTTAGCCGAAGTCTTGCCAACACTACCAGTAATACCAATCACTTTAGGTTGGTATTTATTAACAACAGTTTGAGCCAATATTTTTAAAATGAAATAAAGAATTTTTTTCATAGTTATCGATTAGGTGGCACTTGATAATATTCTAACAGAAATTGGGCAATCTCGCCAAATACAGGCGCCGCAGTATCAGCTGAATATAAAGCGGCCGTAGGATAATCCAATTTAACAATCATCGTAAACTTAGGATTATCATTGGGAGCAAAACCGACAAAATTATGAATAAACTTATCACTATAATAACGACTGGTCTGAGGATTATAAACTTGAGCGGTGCCGGTCTTTCCTGCTACATAATATCCATCTACTCTAGCTTTGTCAACATGACTTTCATCGCTGTCCAACACATTAACCATCATCGCTGATAATTGAGCCGCCGTACTTTTGGAAATAACCTGACGCAAAGTAATAGGTTCAAATTTTTCCACTTCTCCATTAGGATAATCCACTTCCTGAACAATATATGGTTGGACTAAATTACCGCGATTGGCAATCACATTAACCGCATTAAGCATTTGTAAAGGCGTAACTGTAATACCCTGCCCGTAGGAAGCGGTGGCTTTGTAAATATCAGCTTTATCATGTGATAGAGATATTATATCACCATTGCTTTCTTGGCTGATAGAAATATCAATCGATCGGCCAAAACCGAATTTTTTCATATAATCCTCAAAAATTTTATTATTAACTTGAGAAGTTGCTTCAACAATGCCGGTGTTAATTGACAAAGCCAACACATCTTTCATGTCAACCAGACCGTAAACTTGGTTGCCAGCATTTTTAATTGATTTGCTATTAGCAAACTTGATTTCTCCTTCGTCATTATAGGTGGTATCGGGCGTAACCTTGCCGTCATCAATAGCAATAGCCATAGCCACAGCTTTCATCACCGAACCCGGCTCATAACTATAATAAACGGCGTTATTGTTATAAATATCAGGGCTCTCCACTTGGCTATATTCATTGGGATCAAAACTTGGGTAATTACACATAGCTCTAATCGCTCCAGTTTTACTCTCCATGATAATAACACTACCTGATTGAGCATCATAACGAACCACAGCTTTTTCTAAAGCTTTACAGGCCGTATACTGTACAGTCCGATCAATAGTTAAAATTAAATCTGCTCCGTCTTCAACCGGCTGGCCAGCATTATCAGCTAAAAGGCCTCCTTGCACATCAGTCTCGCCAATGATCTGACCACTAAAACCAGCCAACTCTTTTTCAAAATATCCTTCCAGCCCATATTTACCAACTCGGGAATAACCGTCTTCTCCGTAACCCAAAAAACCCAAAATATGCGCACCTATTTCTTTATCCGGATAAAAACGTAACACATTTTTAATAAAATTAACGCCCACCTCCTCCGTAGTCTTAAGTTGCTCATCGTCTGATGTATCTTTATTAATATCTAATTTCAACAATTCAAAAGCCGACTTAAGCTCCTCCACTTTTTCTCTGGAAACATCTTTAGCAATTAATTCGTAATATCTGTTTTCTTTTTTAATCTTACTCAAAACCTCTGCTTCATCTAATTCTAAAATTTCCACCAGAATATCTGTAACATTCTGCGGTCGAGTTATTTTAGAAGGATTAACACTCACTTCGTAATAAACTTTATTAATTGCCAAAGGATAAAGCTCCTGACCGTTTTCACTAGCCAAAGCAAAAATTCTGCCTCTTTCCGGCTCTACTTCCTGGCTGACAGCGCGTTGTTCTAATCCTTTTTGCAAATAATAATTATGCTGAATAATTTGGATATAAAACAACTGACCGACAATCAAAATAATCAAGAAAAAAATACCCCCCTGAAGGGCATTTATTCTAAAACTTGATATTGGTTGATAATTGTTAAGACCAAAAATGCGCATCACTACAAATTATTTTAAAGCGACTTTTCCTTCTGAATTATCTAAATAAATTATATCTTGTCGTTGCACCTGGACTAAATTTAATCTTTTACTTTCATTTTCAATCCTCTCTGTAGTCTGTAATTCACTAACAGCGGCATGTAATAACCTCCATTCATCTTCAGCAACTCTAACATTTTGGCTTAAATCATTTCTCTCTAAATTCTGATGATTAGCATAATTGCTGGAAACTAAGGTAACCATCCATAATAAAACAACCATGGTTATCATAATTGTTCTGTATTTTTTTACTTTAGACAAAATTTTAGACAGCTGGGATAATTTCATTGTTTTTGTTTTTCTGCCCCGAGCGAACCGTGAACCAGAGCGCTAGCGATCGGTTCATGGGATCGAGGGGTGTTTAATTTTTTCCGCAACCCTCAAAAGAGCGCTGCGACTTCTAGGATTGACTGAAATTTCTTCAGCCGTAGGCCGGAGTGGCTTTTTATTAATAATGTTGATTTCAGCTTGATGATGACAGGTACAAATCGGCGCGGCTGGCGGACAAACACAAGTTTTGGCTATTGCCTTAAAATAATCCTTCACTATCCTGTCTTCCAAAGAATGAAAACTTATTACCGCTAGACGCCCACGATAAGCTAAGACTTCAAGCGCTTGCGGCAAAACTTGCTTCAGATTATTTAATTCATCATTAACCGCAATCCGCAAACTTTGAAAAATTTGCGTCGCCGGATGAATCCTATATCTTTTTAAATTATCCGGCTTAATATTCAAAATCCGGAGTATGGTCGAAACAAACACGGAAGTTTGTAAAATATTTGATTTTTGTTTTTCTACTGTTGGGGCTTTTTGCCAGGCAACTATGCCTTGAGCAATCTTTTTAGCTTGGCGGATTTCGCCATACTCCCGGAAGATTTTGACTAATTTATCCTCAGGCCAAGTTAACACAATATCACTAGCGGTGACTTTCTGACTATTAGGATCAAAACGCATATCCAGATGACCCTGATCTTTAAAAGAAAAACCTCTACCTGCCTGATCTAATTGGTCTGATGACAGACCTAAATCAAGAATAATTCCCGAAATCTCCGCTATTTCCTGCCTGTGCCTGATAATCTCTTCTTCTAAATGAACGTAATTCTGATTAATAATAATTAATCTATTTTGATATTTCTTTAAACGCCTACTGGCCGCTTCAATAGCCCGTTGGTCTCTCTCAAAAGCTAATACTTTTCCCTGCGGGCCAGTTCTTTGCAAAATTTTCTCTGTGTGTCCCCCACCACCTAAGGTGCAGTCTACAAAATTCTGATTTGGCTGCGGCTTTAAATACTCAATAATTTCTTTACCCAATACGCTGATATGCTGATAATCAAGTGACATATTAAATACCTAGATCTACTAACCCCTCCGCAATTTGATTACTATCTTTTTCAGAAACTCTCTGATATTTAGCCCAGAGTTTTTCGTCCCAGATTTCCAAACGGTTATAAAGTCCGGCTACAATTATTTTTTTATCTAAACTGGCAAAATCTTTTAAATAATCCGGCAAAACCATCCGGCCTTGTCCATCTAATCTCACGTCCATTGCTCCGGCTAACATCATGCGCGAAAAAGCGCGCGACTTTGCCTGACTGATCGGCAAGTTGGCTAACTTATCAACCAACTTATCCCATTCTTTGGCTGTATAAATAAACAAACAATTATCCAAACCTTTGGTAATTACGGCTCCGCCAGCAAATAATTTTCTAAATTTACTCGGTATAGCTAGACGATTTTTGTCATCTAAATTATACTTATATTCACCGATGAACATAATTTACAAAAAGTTATCCACAACTTTAATTAGTATTCCCCCACTTTTTTCCACATTTATGGGATGTATATACATTATACTCCACTATTTTATCCACTGTCAATAAAAATACCTTCGAAGTTATCCACAATATAGAACGTTGCACAGCACTTTATGGCAATATAAGCACTATTTCACGACTTACGGTGCAAACAACTGATGTTTAATCAGGTCATAAATAATAAATATAAAATCATTCCGGAACCCCGAACGAGCCGTGAACCAGAGCGCTAGCGATCGGTCCACGGAAAGTCGAGGGGTGATAGAATTTAGAAAATTAATAGCCAGATTCTATCGCTCCGCTCCAGAATAACAAAAGAAAATAAAATACCGCCGTTTTATACTGCGGCTTAAAAATTAATAATCTACTTCTTTATCACAAACTTTCTTTTTTTAGAGCTAATAGTAATCTCGGGCTGATTTTTATAAA
Organism: Candidatus Komeilibacteria bacterium CG11_big_fil_rev_8_21_14_0_20_36_20; assembly: GCA_002787405.1. Classification (GTDB taxonomy): domain Bacteria; phylum Patescibacteriota; class Patescibacteriia; order UBA1558; family GWA2-36-10; genus PCWQ01. The sequence continues at coordinate 33,374 of PCWQ01000006.1, read as the reverse complement.
CAACTTTAATTGGCTGGAATTTTTTTTGTTTTTCTAAATTTTTAAGCAAACCTGGCAATATTTTTTCTATTGGCTGTAAACATTCAAATTCACCAACAACCGGAATATTTAATTGCCAGCCCAAAGTATTAATCACGGCTGTTATAATTTTAATCTGAGTTAAACTGATCTGCCTCACCGCCAAAGCAATGGCTGTAGTATTTTTTAAATCTAATTTATTTTTCTTTAAAAACTGATCTAAATGAAAAAGAACTCCTTTTTCTTTAGTAATTGTGAAATTATAACTGTTCTTAATTTTATTTCGATCAATCAACAGCCACTGTGCTTGATTATTCTCTAAAATGTTTAAAATTATAATCATCTAACTTCTTTTTCTTTATTTCTTTGGAAAGTTTGTCAACAACGACAATGTTTTCATGGGCCCAAATATCATAAATAAACTTATCAGTTATCTCCAGCCGATACAAATAATCTTGCTTGCTAAGAAAAGTGTAACGCAGCTCCTCCGGCGTACCTTCAGCAATTTTCTTTAAATATCTACCAAACTCTTTTTTCTTAACTTTCCCGACAATAAGCACATCCGTTGAAGTCGGAGCGTTAGTTAACACTCCGGTAAAAATTAATAATGATAAACCGGGAATTTTAGACATCTGGCCGGCAATATGCATTTCTTCAACCGCCAAAGATTTCAGTACTAAATTTTTTATTTCTGTAAACAAAGAAAAATTTTGATTGACAAAATAAAATTTTTTTCCTGGTTGCTCTTCTGAATACAAAAAACCAAAATTCTCTAGATTATCCAATTCCCGACGAATAGAATTTAACTGCAAGTTTAAATCACGTGATAATTCTCTGATAAAAAATTTATCTTGCAGATGAAGACAAAAAAACTTTAAAATTTTCGTTCTGGCTGTTGAGCCAAAAATTTGCTCAAGCATAACTATCTTTAATTTACTAAAGATACTAAATATAGTATAATATTATTTGAAATAAAAGTAAATTGATGGATCTTAAATACCACAAATTATTCATACATGATCATCTTAACTCACGCGTATTTTCAGAGTCTTATACTAGTGATGCCTCTGAAAAAGGCCAGTTATTCATTATTTTTGAGTCTCTTAAAACAAAGATTGACCAACAGCCGCTAATTGACCAAATTATTGATGAAGCTACCACCTACTTCTATGAAGCACAAAACAGCCAGACCAACGATCCGGAATTAATTTTAGAAGAGGTGCTGCAAAAAATTAATCAGCTTTTACCAGAATTAAACACCTCCCCTAAAATAAAAAACTGGCTAGCCAACATTGATTTAGCTATCGGCATGATTTATGAAGATAATATTTATATTTCCAGTATTGGCAATATCAACGCCCTCTTGTTACACAGCAACCAATTCACTACTATTATTTCCAAAAATAACGAAATCAACCTTACTAAACTATTTTCAGATATTATCAGCGGTCAATTGGATCAGGGTGATGTTTTGATTATTTCTACCAATTCTCTTTTTGATTATATTTCTAAAGAAAAAATCAAACAGCTAGTTAAACGCTACTCTCCTCCTTCGGCGGTTATAAAAATCAAACAGCTACTGGAAACTGTACCAGACTTTGTCACTTTAAATTCTTTAATCATTAAAAAATCAAACGGCCTAGATGCTGAATTAAAAGAAGAAAAAATAAACAGTGAAACGGAAACTTCAGTCCAGGATATTAGTGATTCACAAAAACAAACTTCCAATAAACAAACAAAACGAGGCACAAATGTGCCGCGTACTAAATGGGTTATTGATCTAAAGGCCTTTAAAAATGTAAACTTCCTTAAAAAATTTCAAGGTTTAGTCAGCTCTACTAAACTATTTTTTGTGATCATTAAAAAAGTAGTGGTCTTTATCTGGCAGAGAGTCAAAGATGGTTTCCTATTTCTGGCCTCCAATCAATATCGCCATAAAAAAGAGGTAAAAACCATAGACCGCATTACCACCACGGCCAGCCGTAAATATAATTGGTTCAGCCGTCTAAATTTAAAAAAGAAAATCGCCCTAATTGGACTATTGATAATATTCTTGGTTTTTATGCAAACTTTGGTCTTTTTAACGCAAAAAAGGAGTGAAAAACAAAAAGATGTTGATTATTATAACTCTATTCAGGAGATCAACATAAAATTTACGGAAGCCGAATCAAAACTAATTTACAATGACGAACAAGCGGCTGAAAATCTACTCTTAGAGATTAATCAAATTATTGAAAAATTAATTATCCACTCAGCTGAACAGCAAAAGGAGGTTGATGTGATTAAAGACCAAGTCTGGCAACAATTAAACAAAGTGCGTCATATCTATGTCGTGCCCTCACCAGTGGAAATATTTGACTTAAGTTCTGTTTTGGAAAATGCCAAGCAAATTGTCCAAAAGGATAATAAGTTTTACATTTTAGGTAATAATCAACTTTATGTTTTAGAAAATGATCAGCTTAAAGCGTTAATTGACTTTGCTGATGGAAAATTTTTAGCTGATTGGCCCAACACAAACAAATTAATTCTTGGTAACAACAATCAATACTTTATCTTTAATATTGACAGCCGGCAAATTGAAACATTCAATTTTTCCCAAACAGCCGGCAATACTTCCGTACAGGATTTAGCTATCTACAGCAACAACCTCTATGTTTTGGACCCCCAAAATAATCAAATATTTAAATATCCTGAACGGGGAGAAAGTTTCGCCAATGGCTCTGCCTGGCTCAATGAAACCGTTGATTTAAGTCAGGCCAATAGTTTAGCCATAGACGGCAGTATTTATATTATTAATAATAATGGCGCCATTACTAAATTCCTTAAAGGAGAAAAAGATGCTTTTAATTATCATGAACCCCATCCAATTATTGGTTCCGATGCTACAATTAAAACCTTCAAAGATTCTAATTATCTTTACATTATCGATCCACAATATAAAAGAATTATCATTCTGGATAAAGATGGCCAGATTAAAGATCAATACACTTCCATCAAATTTGATAACTTAAATGATTTAGCGATTGATCCTGAAGAAAAAGCAATTTATCTACTCAATAATAATCACCTTTATTTACTAGCTATAAATGAATAAAAAAATACCCCCATTTAGGGGGGAATCCTATCCCGAGTAAAGTCAAGGGACAGAATAAGAGGGGGTATTTTTTATTTTAAAGTAACGGTAGCGCCAGCTTCTGTAAGTTTGGCTTTCATCTCCTCTGCTTCTTCTTTAGAAGCGGCTTCTTTAACCATAGCGGGAGCTCCGTCAGCCATATCCTTAGCTTCTTTTAATCCCAATTGGGTAATTTCTCTTAAAGCTTTAATTACGCCAATTTTGTTACTACCAGTAGCAGTCAATTCTACGTTGAAAGAAGTCTTTTCTTCAGCTGCACCATTACCATCACCAGCTGGAGCAGCAGCCATAGCAGCTACCGGAGCAGCAGCGCTAACACCGAATTTATCTTCCAAAATTGAAACTAACTCTGATAAATCCAGCACTGACATTTTTTCAACTTCTTCAACAATGCCTTTGAATTTTGCAGGCACTTCTACTTTTTTTTGCTCTTCCTTTTTATCTTCGGACATAAATTTTATATTAATTATTTATTAAATATATTTAATTTTTCTTATCTCTAATCGCACTTAAAACACCGACTAAATTTCTGGTGTTGCCACTCAAGACTCTGGCGAAACCGCTAATTGGCGCCTGCAAAGTACCTACTAATTTAGCCAGCAATTGTTCTCGAGAAAGCAAAGAAGCTAAACGTTCAACCATCTCCGGCAAAATAAATTTATTTTCTAATAGGCCTCCGCTGATTTTAAAAGTTTCATTTTCTTTAGCAAATTTGCTAACAATCTTGACACCGGAAATTTCATCATCATAAGAAAAAGTTAAACCAATTGAACCGCTCATCTGATCAATTTCTTTTTCATTTTTTAAATTTTCGTCAGCTAATTTAATTAAAGTCTTCTTAGCCACTAAATACTCCGCTTTATTTTCTCTCAGCTCTTTTCTTAAGGCCTCGGCTGTCTTAACATTCAAACCAGTGTCACCAGTAAAAACAACGGACTTACTTTGGCTAAGTTTATCTTTAAGTTGAGCAATAGTTTCTTTTTTTTGTTCTTTAGTTTTAGGCATAAATTTTTAGATTAAAAAATCTGCGTATAATTCCGCAGACATTAAAAATAGTCTTCTGTGACCTCGGTAGGATTTATCGCCTATAGGGCGACCTACTATCTGCGGCTTTAAATTAAATTGTAGAAATAGTATATATTATTTAGATTATTCTGTCAACTCTTCAATTTATTAATCCAAATATTTAGCTTTATTAGCTAAATGCTCATCATAGGTCTGGCTATAAATAACTTCTCCTTCTTTAGTAGTCAAGAAAAAATAATACGAATTACTGACGGGATAAATAACAGCTTCAATACTACTCAAAGTTGGATTGGAAATCGGTCCGGGTGGCAATCCGGCATATTTATAAGTATTATATAAAGAATCTACTTGTAAATCTTCTAGGGTCGGCTGAGCTAACCCTTTACCGGTTACAAAATTAACAGTGGCATCAGACTGCAAGGCCAAGTTAATATCCAGCCGTTTTAAAAATATATCAGCCACTATTTTTTTATCTTCTTCATTAGGCACCTCTCTTTCCACAATAGAAGCCAAAGTGACCACTTCAAAGATTGTCTTGCCTTGACGCTCAATCTCCTGACGCAATTCAGAATCCAATTTTTGATCAAAATTATTCAAAGTTTTGATAACTAAATCACTCACTGTAGTATTAGCATCAACAAAATAAGTATCAGGAAAAAGATACCCTTCTAAGCTAGCTTTAGCTGGCGCGTCTTCTAAAAAAGAATATTGCTGTTGCCAATCCTGTTTACTGGCTGTTAATTGCAAAAATTCCTGATACGATAGATTATTTTCAGTCAACTCTTTTTCCAGTTTATCCCATTGACGATTCCAACCGCCGATTATCTGCACAGTTGACTGCTGATTGGTCGGCAAATTGATCAACATCTTAGCTATTTCACGAATAGAAGCATCGGCGGGAATAATATAACTACCGGCTTTTACTTTTTCTTCCGCTTTCTTCAACCAAAGCCAAGTTCTAAACACAAATTTATTTTTAATCAAGCCGTCTCCATATAAATTCTGACTAATCTCATCTAAAATCTCTCCGTTTTTGACCACAAAAGTTTGGCTCTCCTCTCTATCGTTGCCGGAAAAAATAGTAATAAAAAACCATACCCCAAAAATTACTAAAATAATAAAAAATAATTTTATAATAATCTTCATAAATAATCTTCCAAATTATTATCCTTCACTTTTTTTAATAACTCCTTAATTTGCTGAGCTTGTTCAGCTGGACATAAAAATATTACCTTGTCTGTTTCCACTAAAATCATATCCTCAACACCAATGGTGGCTATCAATTTACCATCACAACTATACAATAGATTACGGTGACTATCAAGAGAAATCAATTTACCGTTCGTAACATTATCATCTTGACTCTCCAATAACCGAACATCACGCAAACTGCGCCAGTTACCAATATCCAGCCAAGTCAAGTCAGCCGGGAGAAGTAGCATCTCTTTCATCTTCTCCAACAGACCATAATCAATGGAAACATTCTTCACTCTGGCATATTCCTGTCTTAAAACTTGTTCATATGCCTCTTCTGACTTTTTTAAACTCTGCTGTAGTTGTGTTAAGGACTCATATAAATCCGGCAAATTTTTCTGATACCAAAGTAAGATTTGCTTGGCCTTAAAAACAAAAATTGCCGGATTCCAAAAATACCGATCGGCTTGAAGATATTTTTTGGCAGTAGCCAAATTTGGTTTTTCTTTAAAAGATTTAACTTGATAAACACCTGCTTCTTTAATCGATCCTTCTATCTCAATATAACCGTAGCCCGTTTCAGGATAATTTGGCTTAATACCAATTAAGACCATCTGATTAGGATATTTTTCTGCAATTTGACCAGCTTGCTTAATAACTTCTAAATATTTTTCGGTTTCTTTAACATAAGCGTCACTATTGATAATAGCTATGGTCGCCTCTGGATCAAGATGAAATAATCTAATAGCCGCTAAACCGATTGCCATAGCCGTACCCTTTGGCTCTGGCTCGACAAAAATATGTTGCTTGCTGAGAGAAAGTTGTTTTTTGACTTCCTTTTTTAAATGCTTACTGCTCACCACAAATATATCTTCAGCAGAAAATCCCTTTAGTAAACGTTGATAAGTGTCCTCTAACAATGTCCGATCACTTAAAATATTCTTTATCTGCTTAGGCAATTTTGTTGTGGAAATTGGCCAGAGTCGCGTGCCGCTACCGCCGGCTAAAATAACAGAATATAACATTAAAATATTTTAATAATTAAACTTAATATCAAAGTATAAATACAAAATAAATACAAATGATTATGCCTGACAATCTGTTTCAACCAATCCAGAGCTAAAAAACTAATAAAGGCAGTCGTAATAAAACCAGCAATATAAAACCAGTCAAAATTAAAACTTTTCACTGTTAAAATGAATGAACCCAAAATAGCCGGAATAGCCAGGAGAAAAGCATAATCAAAAGCTTGTCTTTTCCTTATCTTCATTATCAGAGCCACAGCAATTACCGCCCCACTTCTAGATAACCCCGGTAAGACAGCCAAGCCCTGCACTACGCCTAAAACAATAGCATCAACCCAAGTAAGCTCTCTTTTGCTTTTGCTAAATTTAGTGGCTAGCAATAAAATAGAAGTAACCAACAGCCAGCTGGCTACTGAAGAAATGTTCCGAAATGTATCTATTTGTTTGTATAAAATCAGACCAATAATGGCCGTTATAACACTACTAATAATAATATACCACCACCAATTTTTCCGTTCATCTTCTTTGGGCTGGCCGGAAAGATCCGCCCAAAATGTTCTTAAAATCTGCTTTATCTCCTTATGAAAAAATATCAACAAAACCGCTAAACTAGCTAAATGAAGAAAAATATCAAATTCCAAAGAAGCGGACCGGATATTCAGCCATTTTTCAAAGATAACTAAATGGCCTGAACTTGAAATTGGCAACCATTCAGTTATTCCCTGCACCACACTTAAAAAAATAACCTCAAAAATATTCATTGAATTTTATCTAATTTTTGCTATAATTATAATATTAACTAATAATCCTCAATCTTAAATGTTACTAAACTATATTATCGACTACAAATTCTTTGCCATCCCTATCTTAGTCATGCTGATTAATCAAGTGATTAAAATCGTGCTGGAAATCAAGCACAACGGTTTTAGTTGGGCGGCTATCTCTGGCTATGGCGGTATGCCTTCCAGCCATTCTTCACTAGTCACCTCTTTAGCCATCGTGATTGGCTACTATAAAGGATTAGCTTCGGCGGAATTTGGCATTGCCTTAATTATGGCAGGACTAATCATCAGAGACGCTTCTGGTATCCGCCTACAAATCACCAGCCAGAGTAAAACTATCAACAAACTTATCAAAGAATTACCAGATGAGCAAGAATATAAATTCCCCGTGCTGGGCGAAAAATTCGGCCATAAAAATATTGAAGTGATAATAGGCATTATCTTAAGTATTATTCTGACTTCTGTGATTATCTGGTTGTTGCCTTAGTTAAAACAAAATATCTAAATTAAAGAACTGCCTGTCATCTCTGGCGGTTTTTTAAGCCCCATTATTTTCAAAATAGTGGGAGCGACATCAGCTAATACGCCGACCGGCGTGACATGACTTAAATCTTGATCGGAAGCCCCACTTAAAACGCTCTTACCGGCAAAATCCTGCCCAATAATAAATAAAGGAACAGAATTATTGGTATGCTCTTTATTTAACACGCCGGTTTGCAAATCATACAAATTTTCCGCATTGCCATGATCAGCTGTGATTAAAACTGCTCCATCATAGGATAAAACCACATCAACGATATTACCTACTAATTGATCAATAATCTCAACAGATTCAATAGTCGCTTCCATATTGCCGGTATGCCCAACCATATCTGGATTGGCAAAATTAACTACAATAAAATCATACAAATTCTCTTTAATCGCTTGTGTTAATTTATTAGTTATTTCACGAGCTGACATGGCCGGCTTTTGATCATAAGACGAAATTGAAGGAGAAGGCACTAAAGCTCTTTCCTCTCCTGCAAAAATCTTCTCCTGTCCGCCGTTAAAAAAATAAGTAACATGAGCGTATTTCTCTGTTTCAGCAATATGCAGTTGCTTTAAACCAGCTTTAGAAATAACACTAGCTAAAGGAACTTCAATTGATAAAGGAGGAAAAGCTACTTCTACCGGCAAATCTTTTTCGTATTCAGTCATAATAACCATTAACAAATTCTGATAATACTCCCGCTTAAATTTTTCAAAACCAGGTAAAGTCAAAGCTTTAGTCAATTGCCTAGCTCGATCGCCTCTAAAATTGAAAAAAATTACTGCATCGCCGTCACTAATTTTCCCCCGCGGATTACCCAAATCATCGGTAATAACGATTGGCGCAAACTCCTCGTCATAAACTTCTTTTTTGTAAGAGCTCTCAATCGCTTTGAGCGGATCATCAAATTTTTCATCAGATAGACCATTAACAAGCGCCTGATAGGCCCTTTCCGTTCGCTCCCAGCGGTTATCCCGATCCATGGCCCAAAAACGACCAGACAAAGTGGCAATGCTACCTAAACCGATTTTTTTCAAATGATCCTGCAATTTAATAATAAAATTCAAACCGCTATTGTGAGGAGTATCACGACCATCCAGAAAAGCATGAATATACAACTTGTCAACTTTCTGTTGATGAGCCAACTCAACCAAAGCGTAAAGATGCTCATTGTAGCTGTGAATTCCTCCGGAACTAACCAAACCTATCAAATGCAAAGAACTGTTATTTTTTTTGGCATACTGACAAGCTTTGAGAAATGATTTATTTTCAAAAAAATCCCCATCAACAATGGCTTTAGTAATTCGCGGCAAATTCTGATAAGGAATCAGCCCCGAACCCAGTGAAATATGACCCACCTCTGAATTTCCCATCTCGCCCCATGACAAACCAACCGCTTCTCCAGAAGAGGCCAACGGCATGACCGGATAATTAGAAGCATATTTATCAAAATTAGGAGTTCTAGCCATGGAAATAGCATTGGCCCGCGAAGGCGGAGCAATACCAAAGCCATCTAAAATTATTAAAACTACTGGTTTAGGTCTGCGCATTGATTTTTATCTTTATTGATCAATTAAAGACTGGCTGCTCATTGAAGAAGGTTTGTTGATTTGAAACAAATCCAGAATCGTCGGAGCAATATTAGCCAATTCTCCATTCTTTTTTAATTTAAAATTATGATGACGACTAACCATGACAAAAGGAACAAAATTACTGGAGTGTCGAGTGATAATTTCGCCAGTCTCAACATTAATCATTTCTTCGACATTGCCGTGATCAGCAGTAATTAGCACCGTCCCCTGTCTGGATAAAACTGCTTTGACGATACGCCCCACCGCTTGATCAACAATTTGCACTGCTTTGACAGCCGCTTCTAAATTACCAGTATGACCGATCATGTCCGGACTGGCAAAATTGATAGCCACAAAATCAAACCGATCATCTTTAATATAATCCAACACCTGTTGCATAACAGCTCTGGTGCTCATCGCCGGCTTCTTGTCATAAGAGTCAACCTCCACCGACGGAATATTAATTCGAGTCTCTCCAGCTACTGGATGATCATAGCCACCATTAAAAAAATAAGTCATATGAGCATACTTCTCTGTTTCAGCAATATAAACTTGCCGCCAATCTCGCAAAGTATGAACTAAAGTGTCGGGTACATCAATACCTGGATAAGCGGTGATAATATTATCTAGATCTGGACCAAAATCAGTCAAAGCTACAAAGAGCAGATTATCTACCATCTTAGTTCTTTTAAAAGCGCCTGGATTATCTTTAATAAAATTTTTCTGTACAAAAGATTTGCACAGTTGTCTAGCACGGTCAGATCTTAAATTAAAGAAGACAACTGCATCATTACAAGCAATCATTCCCACTGGTTTTTTCTTTTCGTTAACTATAATAGAAGGTGGAATAAATTCATCGCTCTCTCCACGATTATAGGCCTGATTAATTGCTTCAATAGCGTTGGGCACAGCCAAGCCCTTACCTAAGACCATGGCTTCGTACGCTTTCTGGGTACGGCTCCAAGCACGCCGACGATCCATGGCATAAAACCGACCCATGACACTGGCAATTTTTACCCGCTGATTATTAAAAATAATTTTATTCCTGTTTAAAATTTTCAAAGCCGTAAACATGGCGCTGTCGCGTCCATCCGTAAAAAGATGGATAAAAATATTTTGTTTGGTTTTGGAAAGGAAAAAGTTAATTAAAGCTATCAAGTGGTCGTTATCAGAATGAGGGCTACGACCATCAGACAATAAACCCATCAAATGAATATCGGAATTATTTTTAATAGCATGCTGGGCTGCCTGCAAAAAAGCTGGATTTTTAAAAAACGTGCCATTACTAATACTCCGAGAAATTACCATCGTATCCTGTTCAACTACCCGACCAGCTCCAATATTCATATGCCCTGCTTCAGAATTACCGGGCTGATCAGCCGATAGACCAACATGCCGCCCAAAAGCGCCCAGTTGAGTATTAGGATATTTCTTATACAAGCCATCCATAATCGGCGTTTTAGCCAAAGCAATGGCGTTACCTTCCTTAATTTTACTCAAACCCCAACCATCCAAAATAATCAAAACTAAAGGCAAATGTCCTTTTTTTATAACTTTTTCTTTATCCGCAACATCTCGCTGAATGACCTTAGGTGACGGGCGGGTAGTTTTTTTCTTTATTGTCATTTAATTTTTTCTTCAATGTTTAACAAACGGTTATACTTGGCAATCCTCTCTCCTCGCGCCGTAGAACCAGTCTTAATATATTCCGCATCAACAGCCACCGCTAAATCGGCAATAGTTGTATCAGATGTCTCACCGCTGCGATGTGAAACAATAATTTTATATTTATTTTGCTGAGCCAAGCGAACAGTAGCTAAAGTTTCGGTTAGAGTACCCACTTGATTCGGCTTAATAATAATAGCATTAGCTGCGCTCAAATCAATCCCCTTTTTTAATCTCTCCTCTTTAGTCACAAATAAATCATCACCGATCACTTTAATCTGATGGGAAACAACGTATTGATCCTTGGTAAACTGCTGCCAAGCCGGCCAATCATCTTCGGCAAAAGGATCTTCCAAAAACTGCAAAGGATAAATGGCCATCAAATCCAAATAATAATCCATCAACTCCTCGGCTTGAAATTCTTCCTGCTCTAAATCAAGTTTATAAATCCCCTTGGTCTCATTGTATAATTCTGAAGCACCGGCATCAAGACCAAAAACAATGTCTTGACCGGGCTTATAACCACTATTTTCCACGGCCTGCTGCAAGAAACCCAAAACCTGATGATGTGATTTGAAATCAGGCGCATAGCCGCCTTCATTGCCTAAATCCGTATCCAGACCGGTGGCCTGAAGCAAGTCTCCTAATTTGTGAAAGATTTCGCTAGCTTGCCTTAATTTATCGGCAAAAGTCTCGGCTCTGATGGGCGCTATCCAAAATTCCTGAAGATTGATATTAGTATCAGCGTGCCGGCCGCCATTAATAACATTTACTACTGGGGTGGGCAAATTAAATTTTTTTAACTTTGGCTCATACAAATTGCGTAAATATTCATACAAAGGCAAACCAGTTATCTGAGCAGCCGCCTTGGCCACTGCCAAAGAAACACCTAAAATAGCATTAGCTCCTAAACGGCTCTTATTTTTGGTGCCGTCTATTTCTATCATCAATTCGTCAATCTTCTTTTGTTCCGTGGTTTGTAGACCGTTTAATTCTTTATTTAAAATCTTATTAACGTTTTCTACGGCCTTTAATACTCCTTTACCCTGGTAACGAAATCGATTATTATCTCGTAATTCACAGGCCTCAAAGCGACCAGTAGAAGCGCCGGAAGGCACGGCCGCCGTGGCGGTCATTTTATTAGTTAACTCAACCGTAACCTCTATTGTCGGATTGCCACGAGAGTCTAAAATTTCTAAAGCGCTTATTTTTTTTATTTTACTTGGCATAATCGGCTTATAATATTCCCTTTTTATTTAAAAATGACATATTGCTTTTCTTTATTAATATTAAAAATTACTATTCTTTCAATTTATCTAAAACCGGTAATTTCTGGCCTGCCAGAAAATCCAGCATTGCTCCTCCGCCAGTAGAAACATGATCAAATTTTCCTTCTAATTTGTATTTTTTAACTACTTCCTCAGTATCTCCTCCGCCAATGACAGTTATAGCTTTAGCGCTAGCAACAGCTCGGGCGATCTTCTTAGTGCCCAACTCAAACTGACTTATTTCAAAAACTCCTAGTGGTCCATTCCATAAAATTGTCCTGGATTTTTTAATAATCTCCGAGTAATATTTGATTGTTTGAGGGCCAATATCCAAAAACATCTCATTTTTTTCTATCTGTTCTCCTTTGGTTAAATTAATCAACCGAGGTTTGGCTCGCTGGTTCATCTGCTTGGCGACCAGCAAATCCAGAGGCAAAACAATATTTTTATGCTGCTTCAGAATATTTTTGGCTGCTTTGACCGGATTAATTTTTTTTCTTTTGGCCTGGTCAACAAAAACATCCTCCAAATACGACCGGCCAATCTCAACCCCTTGCGCTTTTAAAAAAACATTAGCCAACCCTCCACCAATTAAAATCTGATCAGCTTGCTGAGCTAATGATTGTAAGACATTAACTTTGTCGGAAATTTTAGCTCCTCCCAAAATAATAGTCAGTGGTTTTTTAGGATGTTTAGTGATTTTTTCCAAATTATTTATTTCTTTATCCAACAAAAACCCACTATAGGCCGGCAGATATTTTAAAATACCCAGCGTGGAAGCATGGATTCGATGAATCTGGGCCCAGGCATCAAAACAAATTAAATCCAACCCTTGGGTCAATTCTTTGGCAAACCGGCTGTTGCTGGTCATTTCCTCGGGATGAAACCTGACATTTTCCAACATCAGCAAATCTCCCGACTTTAGTTTTTTAATTCTACTTCTGACGGCTAAACCTACACAATCGTTGACTTTATCAACCGGCTTCTTGAGCAAACGGCTCAATTCTTTAGCTACCGGATCCATCCGATATTTATCCATCACCTTGCCGTCAGGTCTTTTTAGCCAAGAAAGAAAAACTATACCTACCCCTTGCTTGAGTAGATATTTAATTGTCGGCAAGGTAGCTACTAGGCGACGGTTATCAGGTGCTATCCAACTCTTTCCTTTTTTAGCTAAAGTAATATCATAAGCCACCCGCATTAAAACCTTTTGGCCGCGTAAAAATTTGGCTTTCTTAATGCTTTTTAGTTTCATAAAAATTAAGGAATGAAAATTGATTTGACTGATTTATCTTCAGCCAAAGGGCATAAGCTATCAATAGGAATCTCCCCCAGAACATAATCAAAGATCCAAGTTCTCTCATCAAGGACAATATTCAAATCATCCAGCTCTTTTCTAGTTTCATCAGGTAAAGGCACTTCCCTAAAACTGATAAAAGCACCTACTAAAGTGGTATCAGCTCTTAGGTCCAAAACCGAATCAGCTATTGGACCGAAATAACAGCCCAACGTCTGGCGCAAAGTTTTTTCCTGACCAGCTGTCTCTTTATTTAAAATTAAAAAAATAGCAGCCACGATCAGAAAAATAAGAATAAAAAAGATAAATGAATAACTAGTTTTCATAATAAAAACCTTTATTAATCTTAGGGTTATTATACCACTTTCTCCATGTTTTTTAAAGTCAAAAAAACACCCTCTTTAATCACAATTTGCTTCATTAAAATATAAGATGATAATTATTTTTCAACTCGTTTATCCTGGCCGTCGTACAAAGGAATGACAAAACGGAAAACACTACCTTTTTCTTTGCCTTTACTCTCAGCCCAAATCCGGCCGCCGTGCTCTTTAATAATTTTTTGCGCAATAAACAAACCTAAACCCGAACCACCAGTATGAATTTGGGCAACGCCAGTGCCCCGCACAAATTTTCTAAATAAAGTTCTACCCTCACTCGGGTCAATTCCAATACCAGTATCTTTGGATATAAAACTTAATTCATGTTTGTCGTGTTTAATATAGATATCAATAGAACCCTTCAGAGTATATTTGATGGCGTTATCCACTAAATTAAGAATGACTTCCCGCAGTTTGTCGCTGTCAGCAAAAACTAACGGAATCTTTTTAACCGGCTGATGATAGGTTAATTTCAACTCTTTCTTGATGGCCTGATTTTTTAACTCAATAATGACGCTCTCAATCAAATCATTAATTTGAATCGGCTTTTTATCTAATTTGAAACGTCCTGATTCAATGCGAGAAACATTCAAAAAGACATTAATCAGACGAGCTAAACGAGCCGAACTTTCAAATAAATCCTTGAGCACATTTTTAATTTTCGGACTTACTTTGCCGAAATCACCATCCAGCATCATCGCCAAATAGCCCTTGATCGCTGAAATTGGCGTGCGCAATTGATGGGAAGCAATGGATAAAAACTCGGATTTGGCCTTGTCCAAAGCCCGCAAGTGAATATTGGCTTCCTGCATATCTCGATTGGCTTTCTGAAGATTTTCGTATAAACGCAAATTACGCCAAACAATGCCGACTTCGTTGGTTAAAGCGGTCATAGTTTCAATATCCAAAGAAAAAATTTTATCCCGCTTAACCGCTAACAGAAAACGAATAATACCGATAATTTTATTTTCCGAAAAAATCGGCACGCCCACGACGGTCTGAATTCCTAATTTCTTCTGAATTTTATCAATACTCTCCTTTTCCACTGGCGGCGAGAGAAAATCGGACATTCTGTCGGAAAAATTTATTTTGCCGGACAGAACAGTTTGGGTCGCCAAATTATAATCCTCCTGTAAAGGAGTATTATATTCCCAGACTTTTTTCTGAAGCAAACCCAGGGCCTCAATCGTCATTTTATTCTGGGTAATAGCGCCAACTAGCAACACTTTTTTATCAAAATCCACAAAACTTAAAATGCCACCGACATAACCCAATTCATTAGCGATGCTGTCGGCAATCATCTGAGTTATTTTCTTTAAATCCATGGTGCGGCTGACCATATTAATCACCACCTGCATGGTAGTCAAAAATTTGTTTCGTTCCTCCAAAGCCATGTTGACCTCCTGCAAGCTCTTGGTGCGGGCTTCCACCTTGGCCTGTAATTCTCGGTTAAATTCCTCTACTTCCTCGTATAATTCTGATTTTTCAATAGCATTGGAAACCTGAGGGGCTAAAACCTTAAAGAAGTTAATATCATCCTGGCTGTATAAATCGCCTGAGCTTTTAGTTGAACAGAGAAAAACAGCTGTTAAATCCCCTTCTTCACTGACCGGCACCACCATTTCAATTTTCCAAGACTCGGCTTCTTTAATAAACCCATCCAGTTCCCGATATCTCAAACTTTTATGATCTAACGAGTCCTGCAGGCGTATTAACTCTTCCACAATCATAATACCTTGATGGTTTTGAACATAGTTAATAAAATTTTCACTGGGCTGATATTGTTTATTGCTATGATCATCATCTTCAACAATGGGCACAAACTTATTACCAATCGGTGCCAGAACAGAGATACTTTTTATTTTTATTTTTTCAGTCAAAAGAGCGGCCGTCTTGGGCAAAAGTTTTTGCAAATCAATTTCCCTGGCTAAAATCTGGCTGACTTCCTGCAAAACCAGCTGATAATCTATCTTATCCTTATAAAAAATACGATCCGTGACCCTAGCCCAAGTACGTTTAACCGGATCCAAAAACAAAACCACAATAATAGCGTCAATAATAAAGGTAATCATCTTGCTGGTTCTGGTATTGCCGCCAATCAAATTACCAACTACTACGACTGATAAAGCAAAAGCGCTAGATACAGTACCGACCAAAATAGCATAAAGAATACTACGAGCAATAATAACACGGATGTTCATGAGGCGGTAACGAACAATGGCGTAGAAGATAAAACCAATCATCAATATTGTAAAAAATGGTCCTACCCAAACATACCTATAATTAAATATGGGTAAAAATAAATTAAAAAAAGAACCAAATATTAAAGTTGTTCCTGTGCCTATAAAAACATATTTCAATCTTAGACGATCTATCTTATCAGCTATTTTATATTTTTTAGACCATATAACAAATGAAATGATAATATAAACTGTAAAATATGCTACATAAAAAATATAAGCCTTTCCTAGAGTTACATCCTTACCCCAATCTACTAGTGATATTTTACTTAAATGTAAATCTGTAAAAAAAAGAAAATAGATAATAATAATCACTGGCGCAAGAGTTAATATCTTTAATATGTTAGTGTCACTATGTATTTTAAACGGAAAATATATAGCAAAATGTAAAAAACAATAAGCTATAATAGCGGCTACAATATAATAAAAACGAGCCCAATTTAAAGCTACTGTTAAACTATCAACATATAAAAACCCAAATAGACCAAACGCCCACAAAGAACCTCCTAATACTACCATGCTATACCAAATATTAGATGGAGATTTTTTATTTTTGATCCAAACTAAAAAACTCAAAAATAAGTTTAAAAGAGATATTAAGATTAATAAAAGGTGTGTAATATTTGTGCTCATTTTTTACAATTTATAACCCAAGCTTGTTTCGCAAAAGATCTTTTAAATTGAATATCGGTAAACCCACATCTCAATAAAATATTTTCAATTCGATCTTTATTATAAAAATGATAAACACCTTCTTTACCTTTCTTTTGAATAGTCAATGCGTGACCTAAAATTAATGGCCCATAATATAACCTCTTATAATATTTTAAATTTAATATATTCCTCCAAGAAGCTAAAAAAACTTTTACAAATTTTACATTATTTATAGGCGTCGTCCATACTATAACGCCATTTTTCTTTAATACTCTATACATCTCTGATAAAACACCTGCAAGAACATCTTCGCCAAACTTTCCTTCATATGAGATTATATAAGTTAAAACTAAATTAGAAATAATCTTATCATATACATTATCTTTAAAAGGTAGTGGATAAGACAAATCATGTTGCACTAAATTTACTTTACTGGTTATTTTATTATCAAAAAACTTTAATTTGTTTTTTAAATGACTTAACATGACTTTACTCACATCTAAAGCATCTATATGCTTGATAAAATCAAACTCCTCTAAAATTCTCTTGATAATTAAACCTGAACCAGCACCACAATCTAAAATAACATCCTCTTTATTAAAGTCTAGGAATGAAAAAATATCGTCAATTAAATTATTATATGGAGTAGACGTCTCCAAATATGGATATATAGATCCATATTTGGGCCCCCAAAATTTTATATCGTCTTCACTAATCATATAAAAATATAACTTTTAATCCTTATCTTTAAACCAAAATACACTTCTATTTTATCATAACCTGACTAAAAACACCATATTTTTGATAAAATCACCATAAAAGTGAGAAATATAATATGGTGTCTATAAGAAGTAATCCGCAGGGGCTTACGCCTATATTAAAGAAGGTGGATAATTATTTCTGTAATTAACGATAATCATCTTCCCATTTTTCTGTATCAGAATAATATCCTTTAATATCATCGAAACTAGTACTAAAGAAAATTACATACTTTGCAACCTAAAGAATTAAATATTTCTTTATCGATGTTAAGTACATCATCAATATCTACAAATAACTTAACGTTTCCTGTATCTAGATTAATTTTAATATACTGGGGTATCTTGTCTACATATTATTCCACTAACCAATAAAAATTTATTTTTTGTCCTATAAATAATCTATTTAATAGTATCAGAAAAAGATACATCAATAAAATAATTAGATACCACTCCTTGTGATTGACTTACTGTAACTGATTTAGCCCCTAAATTTAATATTGATAGATTATTTTGATATTCATCTTGATATGTTGTCCCCCATTTAAAATCATAATAATCAATAACATTAACTTCAACATCCCACGATCCACTATCGTTCTTCTGCCCACTAATATGAGTATTGTAAGTACCATGGAAAGCCTTTGCTAAATCACCTGAGCTAAACTCTATGGATGAAACATTGTCCACTGTGTTATCCCTAATTATATCAAATGATGTGTTCCTGAATGACTCAAATTTATCTATTACATTTCCAATATAACTTTTATAATCAGACGAATTTTTTATTGCATCGATTACTCCGTTTTATCGTTTCTTTTATTTATTATCATGTTGCCTGGCTCCACTGAAATTGAGTGACTCAAAAAACTTGATGCAATATTATTTCCTGTTGCGTTTAGTGCACTACTAACTCCACCCCAAAAACTTAATTGAGAGTAAGTTCCTGGCAAAAATAAAGCCCACCATTCAGTTGCACCATCCGTGTCAACATATTTAACTGGATTATTTATAACATAACTATAACTATTCAATTTTTGAGGGTTGACTAATGTGCTATGTAAATCTTTATTATATCATAGAAAGCGTGTCTAAGATTTCGGATACCTGCCATGGTTTCCATAGTACTGAAGTGCGTTTTCTTCGTCATACTCCTGTCCAGTGAATTTGTATGTATTATCTATGATTGTTTGACTATAATTAGGATTTCCGTATGGTTTATAATCATTTATTTCCACTATTTCTCCTTATTCATCAGTAATAATACTGGTAGAACTTAAGTGATCTGGAAGAATATAATTAATAGTTTCTTGATTATTAGGGGTTAAAGAAGAGGAATCTGGTTTGGGAGTATTGACTGTTGCAATAATCTGATCTCCCAGATAAATATACACTTTAGTGTTACCTTGCTCATCAATTTAAAAATATTTATCCACATACTTGGTTGATTGGGGACTTAATGGCTCTAGAATGGAAATAGAAGGAGAAGCAAGAGTGGCTAGAGGAAAAAATAGCGTTAAAATAAGAGAAATTATAGTTGCACTTTTCTTCATAGAATTATATTAATTTATTAAGCCGTCTTTCTTTTTATAGCCGTCGTCATTTATATTTTTAGTATAAATAAAAAAAGAGGGCCTGTCAATGCTCTGTAAAAATGGACTATTATTAACTCCCTTTATAATCAATTATTTACCTATGCTCTAAAATAAAACTGGCTGTTTTGGCATAAACAAAATCCCGACGGGTGTTGTCAATCAAGCTATGCTGGTATTTATCCAAAATAAAAAAATGTTTGTCTTGAGATTTGATATTCCTAAACAGCCACTCTGAACTGCGCACATGAGAAATAACGTCACCGCGGGAATGAATGATTAAAATGGGTTTATTAAATCTATTAACGTTCTTTTTAGTATATTGCTCCAGCAATCTATTAAATTGAAGGAAACCTTTAATCGGAATATTAGAATGACAACCCTGCTCGGCTAAAATTTCAGCTTTTTCCCGACTAACCCAGTGTTTGCGATAAGTCAAATTAAACAATCTAAAAAAAGGACAAACCAAACGTATCAAAAGATTATTCTTTAAAAAAACCGGTAGACCCAAAGAAACCACACCTGTTATTTTAGGATTATCAATGGCTGTATGAATAGCCAAATTAGCGCCAAAGGAATAACCAACAATAAAAATATATTTATAATTCTGGTTACGCTCAATAACATCATTAAGGGAAGAGAGCCAATCTTCCACAGTGGAGCTGGCTAAATCATCAAGAGTCCTCCCGTGTCCGGCCACTAAAACGGTCTCCACATCAATGCCCTGCTCGGCTAAAAAATCCGCCAGAGAACTCATTTCATAAGAAGAACTGGTAAAACCATGGATTAAAATGGCTAAAGTATTATTATCCGATTTGGCTCGAATACTAAAAGGTTGCGCTTTTCTCTGGACTGACGGCAAATCCTGAAATTTTTTCCTCCATTCATTAGTGGTCATAAGTTTGCTCTCCTTTAGGTTAATTATTTTAACTAACCCCTCCTCTATTTTAATTTATTCTATTTATCTTCAACAATATCAAATTTATCCTCCAAAAACTTTTTATATTGAGTATCATTATCCATAATTTGATTAATCTGCTGGCGTAGCCAGTCGGCTTTTCGCATTTTTTTTATCTTAGCTTTCCAGTTCAAATAATCAGAAATTTTGCTGGAAAGACGCAGAGTATATTTAATATTGGCCAGATCACGCAAACTGTCCTGATCCAGACTTTTGATAAAACTAATCACCTGATCTAACAAACCATCTGGCTGATAAAATTTAAGATGTAGCTTCTGACCAAAATTATCGTCACTTTGCAAACCACTCAAAGCTTCATCAGCTTTAACGCCTTTAGGTAAAAGACAAAGAACGTCTTTGCCCTGCGATAAAGTTAAAGCCATAAGATAGCTGGCTTTGGCATCCAATTTCTTACCCTGAACAATCAAGGCATCCAATTTATTCTTCATTTCAGTTTGACCGGACAAATTACTGCCCACGGTTACTCCCGCTCTTTTAAGATAACGAATGATTTCTTTATTTTCTTTGGCTTCGGCCGGGTTGTTACTATAGAAATAAACTTTCATATATATTAAAATTTTAGTTATTAAATTCTCCAATCAAATTTCTTTGCATAATGCTAGTAAAATCAGCCAGTTCGCCGGCATTGGCTAAAGCCCACATGGTTTTGGTTAGAGCGACATAAGGAGTACAACCGGAAATCGCTACTGCTCCCTTGATGGGTCGGACTGACTGACGGTTATAAATAACTGTTGGTAATTTCCACTTAGCGATCTGTCCCTGTTTGGTTTTTTCCAACGGCTGATAAGGACTGGCTTTGATAAATAAGCCATGATATTTAACTAAATTATCTTTAGTAAGCATCCACGGCGTACCCGGCCAGTCTTCTAGAATAAAAATATCGGCTTTTATTTTTTTATAAATATCGGGCTGATGTGGAGAAAAATAAAGACCGGATTTAAGATTAACGCCAAAATCTACTTTGCCCCAATAATTGCCGTCGGCGCTGGCCAATAAATTTAACTGATTTTGCTGATCCGGCAGGGCCTTGATGGCGGAAATCAGGCGCTGGCCAAACATAATAGCCGGACTAGGCAAAGGACGATCGGCAATTTGCAAAGCATTGATAATATTAGCCCTTAAACCCAAGCCACCTTGCTTATTTCTCAACTCTTCAATCACCGCTTTCTTATCCACAAAACTGGTGCCGCTAATCTGGGAACTGGTTAGAATAACGGTTTTCTGAAAATTCTGCAAGAGAAAACTCAAAGCCGCGCCCGTATAAAGTAAATTATCTATTTTACTGACTATTACAAATCCGTCGGCTTCCATAAAATTGTCAGTAATGGCCTGCACCATTTTTTCCCAGACCGCGGCCGTGACCAATTCATCTTCACCGCTAATAAACAGCGGCTGCAGATTGCTCAAGATTTCCAATTCCGGCATTTGTTTTAGCCAGTGGCCAATATCTTGCGCTGATTGCACGCTAAAAATCCGGCCCTCTTTGTCAGTCAGACAAGTGCCGCCAGCCAATAATAAAAAAATTTTCTTCTTTTTCTTAGCCATAGTTATCAAGGGCTTATCTGTCTTTAGACAAAAAAATTAAATAAAACACTGAACCGTTCATCAAAAGAGTGAATAAGGGACCCAGCCAAATATAATGCCAACTGCCAAAGTAACACAGAATTAAATTAAAATAAGAGCCGCAGACAAAACTAATAGCAATCATGCTTAGAAAAACCTTTATTTGTTTTTTAAAAATATTTTCTGAACGACGATATTTGTAAACTAAATGCAAAAAAGCAGAGATAACAGCCACAAAAAAATATAAACCATAGACTATATGAAAAGGAACATAATAACTAACATTCCATTCCAATAAATCAATACTTCTATTAAAATCTATAATGTGCCATTGAGTATATATTAAAATAACAATAATGATGGTTGGTAACCAAATCGAAAATTTAATTAAAAAACTAACATCTTTTATCTTATATGGAAAATATAAAGAAAAATATAATAAAAACACAGCAATACCAACTGCTGACATATAAGTGCTGCGATAGAAAAATACAGCTAGTAGATCGCTAGGTATTATTCTGGATATAAATAGTGTCAAACTCCACAAAAAAGTGAAAAAAGTCAATAAGCTGAAATATAAATTGATTTTATTCTTCCAGCCGCGGGAAATAATGAAAACACTCATTGAAAAATTCAAAATGCCAGTTATTAATAAAATAAAATTCTGGATGGCCATAAAATGAATCATTTATTTTTTAGATAAAAATATAAGATAAAAAACAGAGCCATTCATCAAAAGAGTGAATAAGGGGCCTAAATGATTATAATTATTATGATTAAAATACATCAAAAATAAATTAAAATAACTACCAGCCACTGACCCCATAATAATAGCTATTAAAGTTAATTTTAACGACAATTTAAATGGTTTCTCCGCTTTGAAAAATTTTGAAAACAAAATTATAATTGATGCCAACATTAAAGTTATGAGAATAATCGTGTATAATAAATAGCTCCAAGGTTCATAGACCACGCTGACTACTGGTAATATTGCAGCCTCTGGCACAAAAATCTTATATCCCCATAAACAAAATATAGTAAAAAATAAAGAAAAAATAATAACTAAAATTTTATATAATGTAGAGACTTCAAATGATTTATATGGGAAATAAACGGTCAAATAAAATACGCTGACTAGAATCATCAAAGCCACTGGATAAATAAAACTGGCAAAAAATCTTGATAATTCTATGCTAATTCCGTAGTTGAATAAAATCAACCCCACACCCCACAAAAAAGTGAAAAAAGTAAGTAAACTAAAATACCGATTTATTTTATTATTCTTTACGCCTCGATTAAACACAATAAAACTCATAATCAGATTAATGACTCCAGCTATCAGTAAAACTAGATTTTGGATACTCATAATTTTGATTTAAATTAATATAATCTTACTTAATAAATTTAAAGGTAATATTATAAGATTTTGACTATTCTAACTCAACACATTTTTCACCATTCCAACATGTATCTGGCGTATGACAATAACAAGCATACCCATCTTCAATTAATGGAGAATTATTACTTAATTTCTCCCCATCACATCCAATATGACCAAAAGCTGGAGCCCAACCTGTGTTATCAGCTTTATGGCATAAACCATACTGGGTGTTACTACTTTTATAAAAATATCCTACCCACCAAGCGACAACTAAAATTACTATAATAAAGCTAATAATAATTAATGTTTTTTTAGTTTTCTTATTCATAATATTGTTATCTAAAACCAATCAAGTGCTTTTTGCCACCAAGACCTATCTGGGCTATAAGAGTTTATTCCCATTTGAATATACCTTGAATCGCCGCTATTATCCGAAAATGATGGCCTATTTAATTTTGATACATCCGATGCTACTTGTTCTGTTCGAGCTCCTCCCTGAATCATCCAATTAGGTAAGCCAAGTGATTTAGCTACATAACCATAATTAATATTTCCTGGAGCATCATAACGAATAAGGTCGCAATAATCTGATCTCCCAGATAAATATACATTTTAGTGTTACCTTACTCATCAATTTCAAAATATTTATCCACATACTTGGTTGATTGGGTACTTAATGGCTCTAGAATGGAAGTAGAAGGAGAAGCAAGAGTGGAGAAGGGAAGTAATGATGATAAGATTATTAAAGAGCTAATTTTTAATTTTTCGCTTTTCATAATTTTGATTTAAAGAAAATTAAAATTACTTACCAGCCAAACACTGCTGATGTAATAGCAGGCTGCCGACAGCAATATCTAAATATTTATTAACCTGCTCCAAAAAATTCAACTGCTGAATAGATAATAGTTTCTGGTTGTTGTTAATAATCATCACACCCAAAAGCTGTTGGTCATAAAAAATGGGCAGGACCAGATCAATCTGACGATCTTTTAATTCTTTGGTCAATAATTTGTTAAACCCTAAATAATCTATTTCCGCAGCATTAGCTATTTTTTTGTTCTCCTTTAAAAACTTTAGTAAATGGCTATTTTTAATGCTGATCAACCTCTCTCCCACCGGAAAAACCTGGTAAAAATTTTCCGGCTTGTTGCGCTTGGATAAATAAACAAATATTTCCCGATAATCCACAATGCGGCTAATCTCTTTAGCTAAAGCAGAAAACAAAAATTGAAAATCCTGACTGGAGCGCAGAACGCTGGCAATATTATCTTCAGCGGTCTTTAAATCGTTAGTTGGATCAATTAATAACGATCTGATAACAAAATTTATCAATTTAAAAACAAAAGGGATGCTCAAACCCATAAAGACTAGTAAGACCACTAAATTTCCAGTAACAGAAAAATCAATCCGCGCTATGTTATGTAGCGCCAAACATAAAATATAATAAATAATACCTAAGATAAACAACCTTAAGCTATCAATAATAATGGTATAAAATGATATTTTTAGATCAAAAAATCTGTACCTAAATAAAGAGTAAGTTAAAATAATAGTAAATAAAAGAGCGCCGTTTAAACCTAAAAAATAATAATTATGAACACCAAAAATCGGTAAAATAGCGCTAAAGAGCAGACCAAACAGCCCGGCTAAGGCTGCACCCACAAAAATATAATCAATCTGCCGCCTAATAATAGTATTATAATTTTTACGATAAACTACCAGAATATATAAATCATAAAAAATTGACAAAAGAAAATAAATAGCAAACCACCAGTACAAAGCGCCTGGTATATACCAAATCTGTCCATCCTGAACAAGTACTCTTTGTAAATTATAATCGGTAAAAATAAAAAGAGACATAACAATCGGCGCCAGCCAAAAAGCAAATTTTTTCCACCAGCTAAAACCAGACCATTTATTGAGCAAAGAAAAAGCCAACCAAGTAAAAGCGGCGGGTAAAAATAAAGCCGGCATTAAACCAAGTCTCATTCCGGCTAGCAAATGAAGGTCATTACCGACTATAGTACTATTGATTAATCTGGCACCTTGCCACAAAGAAATTAAAAAAACCATCAAAAATATCTGCCAGCGTAATTGCTTATGAGGATGGACAATAATAAAAATCAAAAGGCAGGTATTGATGGTAAAAACCAACAACAAAATTAAAGTAGCTAAGGTCATGATATAATTTTAATGATAAATTAAGCCGTCTAATATAAAACGCCGTCTAATCGTCTAATATTAATATAGCCAAATAATCAGATTTTGTCAAGAATTATAAAATCGACCTTCGAGGTCAAAAAAAACCGGTGCCCCATTTGGAACACCGGATACTACTTTACTGACCCCCTTTTTGTTTGTCGCCCCCCTATCGGAACCGAATTAACCGCAACCGTTTACAATAATCGCTATTATGACTGGCATAGCCAGTAATAGCCCAAATTTAATGCGTTTCATACAACACCTCTCATTCATAATATATTTTTTTGAGACAACTTATTGAAAAATGAACACGCCTTGAAAATAGCATATCTTAATCCTGATGTCAAGAAATATGAAAAACCAGGCATATTGCCTATGCCGGGCTAGCTCATGATTTATATATTATCCGGCGGCCAACCGAAATTAACATATTTAGTTTGAGCTATTTATCTAAATTACAATATTTTATTTCATTTGTACAGCTTTCTGCCCTTGAGTTGTATCCTGCACTTCAACTCCTATCTTATTCAATTGTTCCCGTAAATCATCCGATAAATCCCAGTCTTTTTTTTCTCTGGCTGCGCTTCTCTGTTTTAATAATTTCTTAGCTTGACTAGATAAAGACAAAAAATTTTTTCTGAACTCTTTTAAATTTAATCCTAGCACTTCATCAATTTTTAAAATAGTAGCCAGCTTGTCGGCTGTTGGCTTATCAGAATCAATCACTGCCTGCAAAACTGCCAGACCCTTGGCTGTATTTAAATCATCAGCTAGAGCCGCATCAAATTTTTCTGCAAATTCAGCTATGACTTTTTTTGGCTCATCATAAAAAGCGATTTCTCTAATAATATTTTTCAAACTCTGTTGAGCCGCTTCCAAAGCCAGCCAAGTAAAATTCAAGGGCTGACGATAATGATTTTGCAAAACTAACAAACGATAAGCCAAAGGCCAATAACCTTTCTTTTTTATATCTTCTAAAATAATAAAATTGCCGGCTGACTTGGCCATCTTATGTCCGTCCACTTTATTAAAAGCATTATGCAGCCAATAATTGGCTTGTAATTTCCCCGTTGCTGCTTCGCTCTGAGCCATTTCATTGGGATGATGAACAGTTAAATGATCAATGCCGCCGGTATGGATATCAAAAGTATCACCAAGCATCATCTGGCTCATAACCGAACATTCTAAATGCCAGCCCGGAAAACCAACCCCCCATGGTGAATCCCATTCCATGTCCCTTTTTCGGCCGTCTTTAGGTGAAAATTTCCAAACTGCAAAATCAGTTGGGTTCTTCTTCTCCGGATTTTTAGCTACTCGAGCGCCTTCCTGCAACTTAATCTGGCTCAAGTTGGCTAGCTTTCCATAATCCGGCAGTTTAGAAGTATCAAAATATAATCCATCGCTGGTCTGATATAAAAATCCTTTTTCCTCCAAAACACTGACAAAATCAATCTGCTCCTGGATAGTTTCGGTGGCCCGCAAAAAATGAGTGGGCTTTAAAATATTTAAATCTTTAATATTTCTTTTGAAAACTTTAATAAAAAAATCAGCCACCTGCCAAGCAGTGCGACCGGACTCGCGACCGGCCTTGGCCAGTTTGTCCTCGCCTTCGTCAGCGTCGCTGACCAAATGACCGACATCCGTCAGATTCATCACATGCTTGACTTTATAGCCCTGAGAAAGAAAAAACCGCTTTAAAACATCCCAAAAAATATAAGCCAGCAAATTGCCAATATGCGGATAATCATAAACTGTCGGGCCGCAAGTATAAAGACCGACCTTGTTTTTCTCAATCGGCTTAAATTCTTCTTTCTGCTTAGTTAAGCTGTTATATAATAATATTTTCATAGGTTTATTTTAGCATAAAATGATAAAAACATGCTACCACTATAACCTATATTCAGTATGGATAGTAAGTTAAAAACATAAATAATAATTAATATTAGCTATTGCCCCCTCATTTTATCAACTATCCGGCGAAATAAAATATACCAAAGATCTTTCTTTTACTAATATATTTTCCAATATTTTATACTTATTCCCCATAGATAAGTAAGTATCATAAACTCCTCTTAGTAAATATACTTTGTGATCAGCATATTTAACCAATTCTTTTCTTAAAGTCTCTTCTGAATCAATAGCCACTAATTTGGCTGGAGTTTCTAGATGATCACCAGCTAAAATAAGCCCTGGTATTGCCCAATCATTTTTCCAATAAAAAACTACCTCATTATTCCTTATAATTTTAGCTAAATCGTTATATGTCTGAACATCCCCGTCTATCAATTTATGCTGTGCTACCTGAGATGACTTTAATTGATAATCAAGTAATATATTATTAACACTAGCATATGTTTGATAAAAATTTACTGGTTTTTTTAGTCCCCTTATCACTATGATTAAAGAAATAATAAAAAGAGTAGTGAAAATTATACTCCAAATCTTACCAATCTTCACTGTACAAACAGATACTAATAATAAAATTATTATTATGCATATAGAATATCTTTCAATGTCAAACATTCCATTTCTGTACCAACTTGATATATACAAAATAAATATTAATATTAAAGATAAAAATAAATAAAAATATTCTCTATTATTTTTATATAAATAATAAAATCCTAAACTTGATGGTAGCCACATAAAAATACCTACTGATTTAAGAATTATCCAAATTGTTTTAAAAAGTTCACCTATGTTTGGCAATGTTGATCCATAATTAGAAAATAATATTGATATACTAAAATTATTTATTAAAAAATATGATAACATCATAAAAGCTAAAACACTCATAAAAATACCAAAACTCCATAAACAATTCCTTGGTTCATTTTTTTTGTTTGTAAACCAAAAAATTATAAAGGGTATAAAAAATAATCCCTAGACAATCCTAACTATTAAAGATAAATAAAGAAATAGCCCGCTAAATAATAATGATTTAATTTTATTATGTGAATAATAATCTAAGAAAAAATTCAATGAAAATAAAGCAAGCAACAGGGCAAACACATCACTCATTGCTACAGTGCTCCATCGCCAAATAACTGGGTTAGACAAAACTACAACTACAGCCAGTAAAGATAGCTTGCTATTATCCAATATTTTTTTGGCAATATTATATATGGAAAATACTAATAATGATCCTAATATAGCCGACAATAAATTTGGTATAAATATAATTGGCCAATGACCAGTTATTATATGACCCATTTTCATAGCTCCAGCCAATAAAAATACCCATAGTGGATAGCCAGTGCTGTGCGCATTATTATACTCTCCTGTTACAGCCAAAGTCAGAGCTTTATTAATAAAATTAAAAGCATCGTCATGCCATGGACTTGATCCTAAAAATAATATCCTGGAAAATAAAATTAAAACAAAAAGTAAAAATACCCATGTTCTGGGATTATAAAATATTTTTTTGTTTATAACTGAATAAATCATTTATAATTTCAGAGTAGTTTAAGATATTGTTTTACTAAAAAATTGATCTTTTCTATTAGCTGTATTTTAACATAAACAAAAGTTTTGACAATGAAAAAAGAGCCTAAAAAGCTATTTTTTAAATCTTATTATTCATTATCTTTTTTTGTTTTCCTCAAATAATGCCGATAATAACCGATAAAATTACTAATTAAAAATGCCCCCTCGCCTATCACGCCCATTGGTGAAAAAATAATGGCGTTATATAAAATAATAATGGAGGTGCCAGCCATCATTAGTTTTCTCATTAATTTGTTGTTGGCCTGAAAATTTCCGGTGATAAAAACCACCAACCCAATATAAAATATCAGATCATATATTTCTTTATAGGTAAACAATAAAGCAATAGTATTTAAGCCGATAAAAACAAATAAATACTTTTTGTTGGTGGTAAAATAGCAGGTGATAAATCTTAAAACGGAAATAAATACAATCACTCCGGCCGCAGTTTTGTTTAATAAAAAATAATGGGTGCTAATTAAGCTAGCAGAAACAATCAAACACAAAAAAGTATATTCTCTCTTTTTATACTGCATGCTTAAAAAATCAAAGCCCATTGCAATCAGCATTGCAATTTGTGAAAGAATGAAGGTGAGAGTTAATTCAGGCATTTTTTTAGATCGTCAACTCTAATACTTTGACATCTTTTTTCAAAATATCAGCCAAGCCATCCTCTTCTATTTCCAAATCATAATGCGACTGCAGATTAAGCCAAAATTGCGGAGAGATATTAAAATATTTTCCCAAACGAAGAGCAGTGTCGGCGGTAATAGCTCTTAAACCATGAACAATTTCATTGATCCTCCTTGGAGCAACTCCAATATCTTTAGCCACACGATATTGACTAATACCAAATGGATTTAAAAATTCTTCCCTTAATATTTCTCCAGGATGTATTGGTTTTATTTTTTTAGTCATATATTTATATTGTTAATGATAATCTATTATCTCAACATCATGAGCGTCACTTTGCTGCCATTTAAAACAAATCCTCCATTGACTATTGATGCGAACACTATATTGTCCTTTTCTTCTGCCTCGTAATCTCTCCAAATTATTAGAAGGCGGTACACGCAAATCACTTATAGAAACAACAGCGTTTATCATCCAGAGTTTGCGCATAGCTGTTCTTTGAATAGCAGAAGACAAATTGCGTACATATTCTCTATTAAATATTTTTTTCGCTTCTTTTGACTTAAAACTTTTAATCATAAGTATATTATATATATTAACGTATAGCGATAATACTGTCAAGTGTTAATAGTTTAAACTAGTAAACTAAATAATTATTAAATCTTTATCAGAAATAATATTCTTTAATTTTATTAAAATTTGAACTACTTCTGGTATATTAGGAATCTTGGGTTCAAAAGAATTTAACTCATCTATCTTCACCCATTGGTATTCTGAATATTCCTGATTTAATTTGACTGATCCCTCAATATGGACGGCATAGTAATGCGGCAAAATCATGTCACTGCCGTCTTTTTTATGAAATAATACATTAGTAGTAAAAACAGGATAAATCCCTATTTTAAAACTCTCCCCTACTTCTTCATTTTTTTCTCTTTTTAATCCCTCAATAATACTTTTATCGCTTATCTCCATTTTGCCACCAATAAATGAAAAAATGCCGTCATAATCATCTTCGCTTTTTCTCTGGCAAAGTAAAATAGAGTCTTTATTTTTAGAAAAAACTACTATTTTTTGGCAATATTGAAAGTTATAGTTGTTCATGACTTTACAAAAATTTTATAATTTATAAAAAATATTATTCAAATTTAACTCATACCACTTTTTATTTCTAATAATATTTTTATTTTGCTCAATCCACTGACTCCAATCCACTGCCTGATCATCACGATGATTGACTTTCATGAAGTCATGGCTATTATTTTTTTCTATATAGCTTAAAACATCCGGTGACAATATTCTAGATTCATAGAGATTAATGCGCGAATATTCATTTTTGGCTAATTCTATATTGCTTCTTAAAATAATCTGCTCCACCGGCATAATATTGATTACTCCATACATCCATAAAAATAGAAATAAAATAAATTTGATAATATTTAATCTGCTCTGCGCGGCTATTTTTATTATTAAATAAACAAAAAGTATCGCACAATACAAAACAGTATAAGAAGCAAAAAACTTTTCATAACTCAAACCATAAAATATGACATAAAGAAGCATGCGATATCCGGCGGAAAAAAGCAGCAGCAGCGAAGCAAGAGTGAAAAAGATTAAAATCCCCTGAACAAATTTGTTGGTTTTTTTATAAGTAAAAAATAAAATAATAATATTAATCATTGACAAGAAAATCAGCTGCCAGAATCCGCTTTTAACCAAGACCTCTACTCCTTTAAAGTCGGTTGGCAAGCCGCTGACCCATAATCTTTCCAGCTGCAACCACAAAAACAACAGATAAAGCAATAAAATGCCGCCGACCACTATGCCGGAAATAATGGAATCCATTTTTTTGTCAGTCCTCTCTTTGTCTTTAATGTCAATCGGCTTTTGCCAGGCCAAAAATATGGCGTATAAAAATACTGACAAGACATAAAAAAACAATATCTTGACCAGTAAAGTGGTTGATAAAATCTCGGCCAGCCACTGATAAGCCTCGCCCAGTTTCTGGGCAAACTCCGGATCAGCCGAAGACAACAAAGGAATGATAACCAGCATGGCCAGTAAAATAAAAATAGCCAGGCCTAAAATTACTTTTTTCAAAACACTGGCCGGACCCTGGTGCAGTTTGATTATTTGATTATGAGCTTGGGCCGATTTTTTTAACCGGGTAAAGGGAGCAAAGATTCTAAACAATAAAGTAAAGAAAAAACTGAGATCCCAGTATTTTTTTTGATGATCTTTTAAAAAAGAATAATTAATGAAAATAGTGGCTAATACTGGCAGAACCAGGATGTTAAATGGTTTGATAAAGAGGTTGTCATAAACGGCAAAACTGCTGATAATCAAAACCAAGGGTATCAGCCAAGTCAAATTGCTTTTGGTCAGTAGCTTTTTTTCAGCCAGAATAGTATTGAAAAATACCAAGAGCAAGCCCAGAAAAACAAAAGCGTTAAGACCCAAAACATAGACATCCTTGTCCCAAAAATTCCATAAGAAAATTACCCAAAACAAAGAGAGTATTAGAGAGAAAATCAGCCGCCGCGGTTGTTGTTTAAGTTTGTCTGTTAGTTTTATGACCATAATATTTATATACCTACCAAAATTTTACCGAACATCAGCTAAATTGTAAATAGTCTGTCTAAAAATTACTAATCAAAAAGACAGCTGAAATAACTGTCTTTTTGTAAAATGTTATATTTTATACAATTATTTTATATGTTAAAAAATAATAAAATAACCTAACTTCCCTTTTAAATATATATTTAAAATTGTGGCCTGATTAAAGTAGTTTGACTATGTATGTTTACTACTCTTTTGTCCTGATCCTTATCCCATATAATCCAATCTTTCAGGTCAGTAGTTATATTACTCATACCTGAACCTAACCAACTGTTAGTATTACCACCCGTTATCATTAATCCTTGATTAAAATTATTTATAACTATAGGATCTCCTAAATACTCAAAATAGTTTCCTTCGGTCTGAGTAAAATAATGATTGCCATTATAGTTGAATTTCATTGGCCCTATACCATAAACCACGGCTTTTCTAATTTCTAAATTGGTGCTAATAGCACCTTTAAATACTACTGTAGTCATATTTGGTTGATAAGTCACAGAATATGATAATTCATAATCTGAGTACTTAAACATTTGATCCTTATTAAAATTTAACGACAATTCTTCCTTATCTTTTATGCTAATGCCATCTGGGTATTGTGATGCATCTGCAATAGTCATAATATCCTTCGCCTTTAAATTATTACTTTCAAATACTGTATTGTCCAAAAATTTTTTCTTAATCCCAGAATCTATATAATATATGTCATCCTCATCCTCCTCTTTTACCAATGTGCCGGTAGGTAATTTATCTGACAAGTCAACGCCCAATGTATAAGATGAAGAAAAATATCCGGGTATAATATCCTGAACCATAGAACCCCAATTATCTCCATATAATTCTTCGGCTATCTCTGCCGACGGTATTCTTCTTAAAACTCCATTTGGCTCAACCGCATACACATTGACCGTATTAGCATGGGTAATTAATTTAGTGCTCGGTTTATAAGGCATCACCCCGCCATCAGGATATTCATCTAACTCGCCAATATCCACTTTCTCTACATTGGAAAAATCATCATGCCAGGTAAAGTAAGTCTTATCATCGGGAAAGATATACTTTGCACCGTCTTCACCTATGTAATAAACAGCAGCTCCTTTTTCATTTAAAGCCAACAGTGAACCCGCCGGATAAGCGTCTTCTTGGGCTGACAATTTATATAACGGCAATAAAATTAAAATTGTCGCAAAAAAAATTATTTTTCTCATAAGGTTTTTTATTAATGTTAAAATTTATAAAATTAATTTATTGCTTACACTTCACCTGCTCCATAATACTGAAGACTAGACTCTTCGTCATACTCCTGTCTAGTAAAGGTTGCTTGCACGACACATGCTCCACCCTTCGGCTTTGCTCAGGATCTTACGAAAATGAGACAAATG
>PCWQ01000014.1 GCA_002787405.1 Candidatus Komeilibacteria bacterium CG11_big_fil_rev_8_21_14_0_20_36_20 | reverse complement strand
ATATATGCTAGGAAGCAAAGATTATTAACTAATTATGTGCCAATTAGAGTATAGACAGATTGTCTAAAGAAATGGGTACCCACCAGGCTGACCAAGATAAACTTGAGAGCCAACCGGAGCTAAATATTCAATAGTGCCAGGCGTTAAACTGCGTATCAAGCTGTATTCTTTAGGAATGACAGTGCCGCTGACAACTAAATCGGTAGTGACTTGATTTTGTCTAGCAATTTTCTGTACTTGTACTTGTTTTTTAGGAGCATTTCCCTCGCTGGCGTCACTTTTAACACTACAACCACTAAAAATAACAGTAATGATTAATAAAAGGGATAAAATGCTAATTTTATTTATTCTTCTTGATAACATATGGTTAATTAAATTAAAGTTAAATATTCGAATGTATAAATTAACATGAAAATATAGTTAGGTCAAACTAACACAAAAGTTAGTTTTTGTCAATAAAAATAGTCCCGGGTAAGGAGGCACATAAACAACCCGGGACATCCGCTGGATAGGAGAGGGAGCTAGGACTGTGAATGTTTCTCCTATGTGCGGTTAAGAGAACTATAATATTAAAAGTTTATTTTATCTTTAATTTTTGTCAATATATCATAAATATGCTATATTTTAAGAGTTAATTATTATAAAATTATATGAGTGATTCAGATAATCAAGTAAAAAAATATGACCCAAAAAAGATTCAGGAGTTTACCAGACAGGGTGAATTTAAGGGTTTGCATAATAAAGTAGAGGCTATAGATAGCGTTATTAAAGAAAGGACGCAAGCTATTCGCAGAGGCGAATATGATACTTCACGGCAAAGAGGAGATTATCAGAGAATCTTAAAAGCAGACTCAAGCTTGACTGATAGAAATAAAAAAGATGTTAAAAAATTATTAAATACTTGGGGTACTCAATCGCAAAAACTAGCTTCGCCAAAATCAATCCCCAAGGCAGTGAAAAAAGAATTGCCAAAACCAAAAAAAGACCTTCCCCGCACTCAACTTTATAAACCAAACGATTCTCTTAATAATCCTTTAAGCCCAAATTATTCTGGAGGTCAGCTAGCTTCTAGTAGTAGTTTTGCTAGTAGTATGAGAATGCCAAAGTTATTGAAATAATCTTATTTAAAAAACACCTTTCGACTACGCTCAGGGTGTTTTTTAAATTTTATAGTCTTTGATAATTTTCTAAAATAAATTTTTTATATTGATTAGCTTCTTTTGTCCGATCCTCTTTATCAGCAGGCAGCATAAAAATATAAGGTGCTTTGACTAGGGCACTGTATAATTGATGAAACAGCAAAACATCTTCTTCAATTTTGCTAATTTTATAATAATCTTTGTATCCCTGAATAAAAGTATCAGCTTCTTTCTGACCCAGCCAGATAAGTATATCCAATGATAAACGAGCGATATTATGGATTGGTTCTGATGCTTGCCAAGCTTCTTTTGGTAGCATTACATCTATAAACTGAAGCTGGTTGTTTTTATAAACAACATTATCTGAGTGGCTATCTATAGAGATTACTGGAGCCTGGTTTGTGATGGGAATAAACTTTTGTTTCCTTTTTTCAGTGAAGGCAATTAAGCTATTGATGGATTGATCAATATTTTCTTTATAAATATGAGGGGCTGCTAAATATCCCCATTCTCTTAAATCATGGAGCCGTTGCATAAAGTTGACAAAATAGTCAAAATTTTGATCTGGCTGTTGGGGAAATTCCGCTATTTGTTTGGTCATTTTATAACCAATAGTCCGTAAGTCATCTTTTTTTAATTGGCCTTGTTTTAAAACAGAGGTCAGATTATGTTGAGCATTAATGCGCGACATTTGAATAACTAAATCCTCTGCTAATTCTGGGTCAGTCACGATTTCTACAGTTCCATCCGTAACATTAAAACCAAATAATCTTTGATAAACCTCTTTATTAAAATAATTATTCCAAAAAAAGTCCTGCCTAATAAATTTTTTTCTTAATTTATCATCAGCAAGATTAACAAATTTCTGATTAAAATCCTGATTATTTCTTTTATATATTTTATAGACTGTCTGGGGATAAAGATAAAGATGGGAAATCAGTGATTCAATATGTTCTGGTTGATGACCGATTTCTAAAAGCCCGCTGACTTTATTGTTTTTAAAAGCTTGATCTATGGTATTATCTCTATCTTTTTGCATACCTAAATTATATCATAAGTTTATTTTTATTACTTTGCTGGCTGACGCTGAGATTTACGTCGTTCATTTTCAGTCAAACCTTGTTTACGTAAACGAATGGATTTTGGGGTTACTTCCAAGTATTCATCTTCAGAAATAATCTCTAATCCTTTTTCAATGGTTAAGATATTTGGTGGAGTCAAAGTAATAGCCTCATCAGCCCCTGAGCTACGCATATTGCTTAGTTGTTTACCCTTAATGGGGTTGACCATCATATCAAATCCTTTGGCAGTGTTACCGATAACCATACCCTCATAGACTTCTATGTTTGGTCCAATATAGAGTGTGCCGCGGTCTTGAAGATTGAATAAAGAAAATCCTAAAGCTTTGCCAGTAGCCATTGAAATCATAGAGCCAACATCGCGTTTTTTTATGGTGCCAGTATAAGGACGATAATCAAGCACCCGAGAACATAAAATACCTTCGCCACGGGTATCGATAGTAAATTCACCACGATAACCAAGCAGACCTCTAGTTGGTATTTCAAATATGAGACGCATTTGACCGTTGTCGTTTTTCATAGCAGTAACAACTCCTTTTCGTTTGCCCATTTTTTCCATAACAATACCAGAACTAACTTCTGGAACATCAATAGTTACTTCTTCAAAGGGTTCAAATTTTTTACCCTCTCTTTCTTCTATAATGACTTGTGGTTGAGATACTTGTAGTTCATAACCCTCCCGACGCATAGTTTCAATCAATATAGCAACATGTAACTCTCCTCTGCTATATACTTTGAAAGTATCGCTGGAAAAATCAATCTTCATTCCAACATTGATTTCTAATTCTTTTTCTAGTCTTTCTTTAAGTTGTTTGTTAGTTACATATTTACCTTCGCGACCAGCAAAGGGAGAATTATTTACTAAAAAATTTAAAGAAATAGTTGGTTCATCTACCATAATAGCTGGTAAAGGTGGCTGCTCAAGAGAGACACAAATAGTCTCACCAATATCAATGTCTGGAAAACCAGCAATCATAACAATATCACCAGCGATAGCTTGGTCTATTTCTTTTCTTTCTAAACCATGAAAAGTAAATAATTTCGTGGCCTTGCCTTTAATATTCTGGCCATTAGTTTTTTTGAGAATTAAATTATCTTTAATAGAAATTGTTCCTTCATAAACTCGACCGATTGCTAAACGACCCAAAAAATTGTCATAGCCAAGATTAAATGATTGAAATCGTAAAGGTAAATCAACTTGTGATTGCGCGGGGTCAACTTTTTCTAGAATCATATCTAGCAATGGTGTTATATCTAATGATTCATCAGTTAAATATCGTTTAGCAATACCATTTTTAGCAATACTATAGATGGTTGTAAAATCCAATTGTTCATCAGTTGCTCCGAGATCCATAAATAATTCCAGAACTTGCTCGTGAGCTCGATGAGGATCAGCAGCTGTTTTATCAATTTTATTTAGGACTAAGATTGGTTTGTGGCCCAATTCTAAAGATTTTTTTAAAACAAATCTGGTTTGCGGCATTGGTCCTTCTTGAGCGTCAACTACTAACAAGACACTATCAATGGAGCGCAAGACTCTTTCAACTTCTGAACCAAAATCTGCATGTCCAGGAGTATCAACAATGTTAATCTTAGTGTCTTTATAAAATACGGAAGCATTTTTTGAATAAATCGTAATACCCCGCTCTTTTTCCAAAGCGTTTGAATCCATAGTGGCATTTTCATCCGAAACCATACCGGTTTGTTTAAGTATGGCGTCAGTTAAAGCTGTTTTACCATGGTCAACGTGAGCAATGATGGCAATGTTTCTAATCTCCATAAGCTCTAATACTACTAAAAATATTAATTTTTAGCAAGGGGTAGTAGTGAGATCATTTTAATCAAAAAACCGTTTAATTATTTAATTAACGGCTTTTTGTTTTTATAATCAAAAAACTATTTCTTTTTATTTTTGGCAGATTTTTTGACAGTTTTTTTCTTTGCTACTTTCTTTTTAGAAGTAGTTTTCACTTCTTTAGTCTTTTCCGTACCTTTGGCTGGAGCTTTAGAACCCAATGCTTTTATCAGCTCATCAAGTTTATAATTTAAAGTCTTAATACCTTTTAGGATTTCTTGAGAATCTTGATTTGACTGGCTACCACCTCTATCTTCAAAACGAGGTCTTTGGCTTTCTCTTCTATCACTGTTAAATCTATGTGATCTGGAAGCACCACCACCTTGTTTGGAAAAACAAGTATTACAAAATATTGGTTTATCACCACTTGGTTTAAATGGCACCTCACAATTTTGTTTGCAAGCGTCACAAATAGCTTGATGCATAACTGGTCTACCGCCCCCTCGATTAAAACCACGTTTTTGATCTCTTCCAGCAAAATCGCCTCCTCCTCTTCTATCATTAAATCTATTACCTCGATTAAAATTTTTCATAATTTATTTATATTAATAATTTTCGTTTTTTGTTTTGGCTTCGGGACTAGGACTCGAACCTAGATTCTCAGGACCAGAACCTGATGTCCTACCATTAGACGATCCCGAAATATTTTTTAATAATTTTGTCTTTTTCTTCTCGACCTATTCCGGATTTTAAATAAATTTCACGTTCATATGACCAATTAGATCTTTTTTGACTGATTAAAATATAAACAAAATGTTTCATAATCACTCTTCTTATTTATAGTTTTGGACAGGACCCTTACCTGCCGGCAGGCAGGAGAACCTAGTGTCCTACCATTAGACGATCCCCGAATAAAATATAAATTATGTTTTACTGATTCTTTTATTCAAGTATGTTCTTCCAAAATCAGTCTTCATATAAGTTTTAATAAGTGTTCTACCTGCCCGCATCGCTACGCGAAGCGTTGCAGGCGGGCGATCCCCGAATATTTGGAACAAACTTCTTTATACTATTTCTCCGCCAAAAGTGTCAATGGCCTCCTCTACTTCTTTTTCATGACCACCTTTAAATTTCTGATGACTTTTTTTATAATCTTCATCTACTTGAAAACCAACATTTATTTTATGACCTAAAATTCTACTTAAAATTCCGGATAAATGATTTTTAACTTTCGGTTTATCTAGTTGCTCCAAATGAAAACCGTATTCTAAACCAATAATCAATTTTTGCTGATCAATTGATAAAGGATGGCTAGTCTGCAGAATAGCCGATAAAGAATGATTAAAGGGTTTGGTTTCTTTGATTATTAAAGACCAATGATCTTGGACTTTTTTAAAATCGTCATTGGAGGGTTGATGTTCTGGCAGATCGGATGAATCAATTTTGGGGATCTGATAGTCTTGGTCTAATTTTTTATCTGTTAAAAATTCTACACAGCCCAGTTCTAAAGGCAACTGATCTATTATTGATTCTTTTATTGATAATTTATCCAAGAGAATGTTTAACAGTCGCGATAAATCGTCTAAAGGAAATTCTTGAGCATGTTCTTTAAGATTTTCGACTATGTCATCGGCGAAATCTAAATTAAAGCTAGGACCAATAATTTGATAGAGCATTATTTGCCGCAGATAATCTATTAAGTCATCTATAAAAATTTTTAAATCAATCCCCTCTTCCACTAATTTATTAATCTGGTTTAAAGTAGTGGCCAAATTATTAAGACGCAAACCTTCTACTAAATTATTGATTTCTTGCCAATTACTGCGCGGCAGAACTAAAGAAGCCAATTCATCAGTGATTTTAGTTTGGTCTAAAGAAATAATCTGACCAAGCAATGATTCCGCATCTCTTAAACAACCCTCTGATTTTCTAGAGATCTCAGCTAAGATATGCTCTGGTACTTCAATTTTTTCCCATTCAATAATTTCCGTCAATCTTTTGATAATATCCTGTTGAGGAATTTTTTTAAAATCAAACCTCTGACAGCGGGAAATAATAGTTTCCGGCACTTTATGAATTTCAGTGGTCGCTAAAATAAAAATAACGTGTTTAGGCGGCTCCTCTAATGTTTTTAGCAGGGCATTAAAGGCGGATTTAGAAAGCATATGCACTTCATCAATCACAAAAACCTTACAACCCTTATTATTAAAAGGAGGGATTTGAGCGTTAGCAATAATATTTTCTCTTACATTATCAACACCAGTATGAGAAGCAGCGTCAATCTCAATAATGTCCATTGATCGGTTGTTTAAGATGAGCTGACAAATTTCGCATTTATTACAAGGTTCAGATTGATCAACTGAGCGATCTAGACAATTTAAAGAACGGGCAAACAATCTGGCTAGAGTTGTTTTACCAGTCCCACGCGGACCAACAAACAAATATGCATGAGCTATTTGTTTAGAAACAATTTCATTTTGCAGAGTAAGTTTGATTGGTTTTTGGCCAACAACCTCCTTAAAGGTCTTTGGCCTATATTTACGATAAATGACTTCTGGCATATTAATGATTTATAAAGTGATATCAAGATCGTCCATAGAGTTGCTGTCAACCGGACCACTGCTATAATTTTTTTTAATAACATTTTCTACCGCTGCCCAATTACTATCATTATCTTTAGGCACTAAGATAACAACTTCATCTCCTTCTTCCCCTCTAAAATAAGTGATGCTGGCCAATAAAACTTTATAAATCTTATCTCCGGCTATGATGACAAATTCGTCTGATTTTTTATCTTTAACTAAATGTCCGACCAGTCTTTTTCTTTCTACCGGAGATATTTGTTTAAAAATGAATGATCCGCTTGAATCAATAGTTAATTTCAATATATCCCCTTCCACCAGTTTTGATTTTGAAGCATAGTTGGCTGGCACTGAATATTTTTTACCGTCAGGTCCGATCATTAATTGGCCATTAAAAACACCTTCGATCACTAAACCTTCTTCGCCTTGGTGTTCTTGGC
This sequence comes from Candidatus Komeilibacteria bacterium CG11_big_fil_rev_8_21_14_0_20_36_20, assembly GCA_002787405.1. GTDB lineage: Bacteria > Patescibacteriota > Patescibacteriia > UBA1558 > GWA2-36-10 > PCWQ01. Next base: position 47,815 of record PCWQ01000014.1, on the reverse strand, counting down.
CTTCTTGAGCCGCTTTTAAACTATAATCAACCGCTTCCGTAGAACTCTTACCTAATATTTCTCCTAAAGTTACTTTGGCTTTTTTTAGCTCTAGTTCCAAATTATATATGAAAGATTCTAACTCTTTTATTTTTTTTGATTTTGACATTTTTATTTTTGTTTATCTTGAGCGAAGTCAAGATGTTTGACTTAAATTTATCATAAAACACCGGTTTTGGCAATCCGATGTTTTTGGCCAACTAAACACTAATTTATCGTAAAATCAGACATTAGTTCTCCGGCTAATCTCCTCTTCCACCATAGTACGCTCGCGGCCGTATTTCAAGCGCGATAACTCTTTAATAGCTTGAGCTAGTTCAAAATTTCCTTTTTCCGGATAAATTGGCTGAAAATTAAAAGCTGGTGGATTAGCATTGTCAATTAATAATTTAATGTAACAGGTATATTTCGGCATATTAATCAAGTCATATTCTGAGACTATTGGGGCCATTTGCTTAGCGATTATTTCGGAATCTTCCACACCAATGCGGTATGAAATAATAGTGCCGACATTGCCAAAGATAGCATCTCTGATGCTGGTATTATTATTTTTGGTCAATTGAGCGATAAATTGATGGGCTAAAATTAAATTTAATTTGTATTTTCTTGCTTCTGATAAAATAACAGAAATAGTATCGGTGATAAAATTTTGGAACTCATCAATATATAAATAAAAATCATTTCGCTGTTCTTCAGAGATATTAACTCGACTCATGGCAGCAAAAAGCAATTTCCCGATAACAATCATACCTAATAAATTGCTGTTCATCTCGCCGATTTTTCCTTTGGATAAATTGAGTAAAATAATTTTGTTTTCGTCCATGGCTTTTCTAAAATTAAAAGCACTTTTTTCTTGAGCAATAATTGGACGAATAGTGTCGTTGGAAATAAAAGGAGTTAATTTGCTAGTGATGTAAGGGACCATATTGGCTAGGGCAGCTTCACCACCGGCTTTTTGCGCTTCTTTTTCCCAAAAATCTTTAACAAAACGATTTTGCACTTTTGATAATTTATAACGGCGATATGATTCATCAGCTAGTACTTTGGGAATTTCCAAAAGAGTCGCCCCTGAATCTTTATCATCCATAATCAAGAGCATGGCGTTTCTCATATATTGTTCAAACATTGGTCCGCCAGTGGCTTTAAGATCATAAAGCTTGTCAAAAATGGCAATCATTTCGTTAATAACAAAAGTTTTCTGCTCACCGTTTTCGTATTCCAACATATTCATACCCATTGGTCGTTCTATATCAGCCGGATCAAATAGAATAACCTCTTCTGCTCTTTCCTTAGGCACATGAGTCAGAATTTTTTCCACTAAATCACCGTGCGGATCAACTACGCACACCCCTCGTCCTTCTTTAATATCCTGAATAAGCAAACTTTCCATGAATACGGATTTTCCCACACCAGTTTGACCAATGACGTACATATGGCGACGCCGATCTTCCTGTTTTATTCTAACTAGTGTTTCTTTGCTGCGATACTCATTTTTACCTAAAATAATACCTTCGCGTGGCATATTATTAGGCGGTGGAGCTTTAGCAGCATCCAGCCAGTCAATATTAGGAGTTTCAGTGGTTGGTAACGGCAAATGGACCACAGAAACCATTTCTTCAGCATTTAAAAGAACATTATGATTAGATATAAAATTTCGGTAGATAAAATTATTAATAATAGAATCAGGATGACGAGGTATTTGGGCTTTAAAACTATTACCAAATTCATAAATATTATACTGGCTGTAGCTGTTTAAAATGTCAGATAAAATAGCGTTTGATCTAGTTTTATCTGGGGCAGAGACAACAACTCTAATATTAACGTCCATGCCTGGCTTAGAAGTCTTTTCTTCTAATCCCTTAGCTCTTTCCTGCTCCATGCTGGATAATTGCTCTTTTTCTTCTGGCTTTGTAAGTTTTTCTTCATCTTTCTGACGGGTGGTAAAAAACATACTAGTGGAAAAATTTATTATTTTTTCGACAATTCCGAAAAATCCTCCGCCACCCTCTTTACTTAGGGCCTCATGAAAAGACATGCCTTGATACATATTTCTAGCTATTTTTCTTCCCCGCCTATGCCATTTTTTTGGCGCTGATCTAAAAATATACTGCACAACAGCTGATTCATTATCGTTTAATTTGCTTAAGCTGTTAGTAATCCCCTCTAAAGGATCGTTTTCAAAAGTCCGATAAGTTTTAATCGGTAAAGAAAAATCATTAGCTAATCTTAAACTGCCGCCTGCGATTTGGCTATTGGCTTCAAAAATATTATAATCAGAAATTTCTTCAAAATAAATCTTTCCGTAAACCGCCTGGAGCTGTTGAATAAAAAAATCACGGAAGCGATGAGCTACAGCGGCATAAAAACTGATTTGGCCATTGTGAGAGACTAACTCTAAAGAAAAGATATCAGTCCGAGTGCCGACTACTTTTTTTTCCGCTTTTAGAGCAGCTAAAGAAGCAAAGAAATTTTCAATTTTACCAAGAGTGCTGACAATATATTCTTTGTTTAGCTCCTCTTTTTCCTGTTTGGTATATTTGGGAATTTTAATTAATAAAATATCCAAATCTAAATTTTTATTGGATTTATTCTTGAAAGATTTTAAGACCAACCAGATAGCAATAATGATTACTAAAATAAATCCGGCTAAGATGATTAAAGTTGTTAGATCTAAAGACATTATTTTTTGTTTTGATGCATTTTTATTATCAAATCAGCTTTGATTTTTGCTTCCTGTTCTATATAATGTTTATTAACTCGCGGAATAATACGCAGCCAGCCAACAATTAAATTAATAATTTGTTTAACTTTAAATTTACCTTTTTGTAAAATGGTAGTAATTTGACGGGCTGTTTCTTCGCCTTTAATTTTAAATTTTTGTTGAGTAGCCGCATCCATTGACAAAAATACTTTGTCCATGTCCCGGGACAAAATACTTTCTACTTTACGCAAAGTAACAGTGCTGGTCGAAATTTTGGTTTTATCCTGTGAATCTGAATCATCTGGCAAGACCACCGATTGGGCTGACGCATCTTGCTCGGCTTTTTTTTCAGTAAACTGTTCAGGCGATTTTTCTGGAGCAGTTTTTTGTTCAGCTGATTCTACTGACTGTTCAGGACTAATTGGTGTTTTTTCTATATTTACTAAATCAGGCATATTTTTTATTGATAATTAGATAAATATATTATAACAGATTTGAGGTTTTTAGGTAAGGCAAAACAAAAAAACCGTTGAGCTGAGCTCGACGGTTTTAAGATTAGAATCGGCGCTTATTCCAAGACTAAAATCATTGAGTTGTTTTTTATTATTCCAGATAGCCCGTAGAAAACTAAGCTATAAGAAAATAAACAACAGAACTCATAGATTATTAATGTTCCTACAGGAGCACCCTGTATAAACCATAAACCTATGACACTCATAGATCCTAAAAAAGTGCCTACATGGAATGTAAATTTTATTTTCACATCCATTCTGGATAAGAAATAATAAACAAAACCGATAAACGCACCGCTGTAGGTCATTATTAAAAGAATATCCTTGGAAAGATTGTTTTTAAGCTCATTATACCATCTTGGCAATTGGTCTTGAAAAACGATAAATAACACGATATTTATCAGGATAACAGCACTGAAAGTTATCAAACATTCTCGCTCTTTTTTCTGCATAACTATACTCCTTTCAAAGTTCTAAGATCTAATAAAAAATAATATATAACAGATATTATGTCAAGAACTAGATAATATAATTCTTAATTTTTTTATAAACTATATCTCTTTTTTCTATATTAACTAAATAATATGTTTTTTGATTAATTAGCAAACAAATATCGTGCCGGCCCTTTTTCTTGATTTGACTAATATTACGCAATTGTACTGCTCCCTGCATAGTGTAGGTTTTTTTATTGAGAGCTTGCAAATAGATAATTCTTTGATTAGTTAAAAGATAATAATTATGCTGTTCTAAAAGATAAGTGGTAAAGATGAAAATCAGGAAAATTGCTAAAATTACCCACAAGATCACTCCTAATCGTCCGGCCTGCCACATAGGAAATAAAAGAAAAAAAGTGGTCAAGAGTAAAATAAATATAAAAAATGGCTTATGACTTTTGTCTCTGGATCTAATTACTAAAAGCAAACCTTCCCTTGTTTTTAAAAATTTGCTAAACTTATTCATAATGAATAGAAAAACTCAAAAAATTATTTGGATTATCTTATCTACTTTTATAATCCTTTCCATGATTCTTTGGACTTTTGGCGCTTCTTATTTCTAACGTTTTAAAACAGCCAAGTAGGCCTCTTGGGGGATATCAATTTTGCCCTGCTGGGCCATTCTTTTTTTACCTTTTTTTTGCTTTTCCAAAAGTTTACGTTTACGAGTAACATCTCCGCCATAAAGTTTAGCGGTAACATCTTTTCTCATAGCGGAAATTTTTTCAGCGGCTACGATTTTTCCGCCTACGGCTGCCTGTAGTTTAATGGCAAATTGAGCGCGTGGCAAAACGTCTTTTAATTTCTTAATTATGCTTTTACCGACATGATGAGCCCGATTTTTATAAACTAAACTAGTTAAAGCTTCGACTGGATGCTCAGCCACTAAAATATCCATCCTCACTAATTCACAACGGCGATAATCAAAAAATTCATAATTTAAGGAAGCATAGCCCGAAGAAATACTTTTAATATTATCGTAGAAATCCACTAGAATACTGGACAAGGGGATGGCATAACTTAAAATTACCCGATTTTCATTCAAATATTTGGTATCCTTATGTGATCCATTTTTTTCGGTGATATATGACATTAAGCTACCCAGATATTCTTGAGGTGTTAAAACTTCTATGCTCATATACGGCTCTTCAATGTAATCAATATGACTAGGATCTGGCATTTCTGTTGGAGTGGTTAGAATCATCTCAGATTTATTTCTTAAGTGAAGTTTATAAGCTACGGTTGGTGTGGTAACAACTAGGCTTAAATCAAATTCTCTTTTTAACCGTTCCTGAAAAATTTCTAAATGAAGGAGCCCTAAAAATCCACAGCGGAAGCCAAAACCCAAGGCCGATGAATTGGTTGGTTCAAATTCTAAACTAGCGTCACTTAATTTTAATTTTAAAATGGCCTCTCTTAATTTGTGATAATCATTTCCTTCTTGCGGAAAAATACCAGCATAAACCATTGGTTTAACTTTTTTGTAACCGGGCAAGGGCTTAACTTGGCTTTTTGGAGAAATGATTGTATCTCCCACTTGTGCTTTTTCTAAATCTTTAAGTCCGGTGACTAAGTAACCGATTTCTCCTGAATTTAATTCCTTAGCACTGACCCAATGCGGTTTAAAATAGCCCAAATCTAAAACTTCGCTAATTTCTCCGGTGGCGCAAAATTTTATTCTATCCCCTTTGTTTATTTGACCGCCAAAAACTCTAATATAAATCACTACTCCTTTATATTCATCATAATTGGAATCAAAAATTAAAGCTTGCAGTTCTTTGTTTTCTTCTATAGGAGCGGGTGTTTTTTGACAGATGGCTTTTAAAACTTCTGTTACTCCTTGACCGGTTTTAGCAGAAATAAGTAAAATATCTTCTTTATTGCACCCTAGGAGATTGATAATTTCCTGGCTGACTTTTTCGACATTAGCTGCCGGCAGATCAATTTTATTCATCACTGGAATTATCTCTAAATTTTGTTCTACAGCTAAATATAAATTAGCTAGAGTTTGCGCTTCTACGCCTTGGGTGGCGTCAACCAGTAAGACAGCGCTTTCTACAGCCGCCAGAGAACGGGAAACTTCATAAGTAAAATCAACATGACCAGGGGTATCAATTAAGTTTAAAATAAAACCATCCCACTCCATTCGGGCTGGTTGTAATTTAATGGTAATTCCCCTTTCTCTCTCTAGTTCCATTTGGTCTAAGAGTTGATTCTTCATTTTCCGCTTATCCACGGTGCCGGTTATTTCCAGCATTCGGTCAGCTAAAGTAGATTTACCATGATCTATATGAGCAATAATACAAAAATTTCTAATGTTGGCCATTTTTGAAAAATAAAATAAATTTTTTTAACAATTTTTTGATAATTTGCACTTCATCAAGTTTAAATAATATACTCAAAATCAAATAAGTTAGCAATCCTATCAGCCCGGCTCCGCAACCTTGAATAAACACTCCTAAAAAACTGTGCATATTAACCAAAGGAGCAAGTAAATGCAAAGAGCCATAGGTGGTAATTCCAGCTATTAAAGAGTTAAATGAAATTTTAATTAAAGAATTAAAAATTAAGGTGTCATTAATATGTTCAATTCGGAAATGTAACACAATATATAAAAGTAACATATTAACGATGCTAGAGAAAGAGAAAGCCAGAGCCAGACCCATCACTCCTAAAGCATGGGACAAAAACCAAGAAAGCACAATATTTAATAAAATACTTAAAATACTGATGGTCATTGGCGTTTTAGTATCTTCAAAAGCATAAAAAGAACGGGCTAAAAGAGGAATAAGGCCTTGGGCAAAAAGAGATAGAGCAAAAAATCCTAAAGTTTGAGCAGTATAATAAGTATTGTTCCAATCAAAGGCGCCAGTGCCTAAAATAATTCTAACAATTTGAGCTCGTAAAATCACCAAAAGCACTGAAATAGGGATCAGTAAAAATAAAATACGCCTTAAGCTAACCGAAAAATTTTTTTTAAATAATTCCTGATTTTTTTCTGTAACCGCTTGGGTAAAAGTAGGAAATACCGCTACTGCTAAAGACACTGCAAAAAGACTGACCGGTAAACTCTGTAAATTATTAGCTAAATTAAAAACTGCAATACTTCCCGCGGACAGAGTTGAAGCAATCATGGTAATGACCACTAAGTTAATTTGCCCGGCTGCTAAGCCAATAGTTCGCGGGAGCATAAGTTTTAATATTTTTTTTAGATCACTAGTCCACTTTAAAAAAAATTGATAACGCCAACCGCATTTAAAAACTTCTGGCAATTGTACAATTAAATGTAAAAAAGCACCTAGAAATACTCCCCAAGCCAAACCAATTAAGCCGAATTTTGGATAAAAGAAGATAATACCAATAATAATGCCAATGTTATAAAAACTAGCTGCTAAAGAAAAACTAAAAAATCTTTTCCATGAATTTAAAATACCACCAATAAGATTGGAACCTACAAAAAATATTATAGCTAAGAGCATAATTCTAGTCAGTTTAACAGTCTGCTCCAATTGCCAATCAGCAAAACCCGGTGTAATTAAAGGCACAATCTGTGGTGTAAAAATCACAGCAATAACTACTAGGAAACCGATTAACAATAGAAAAAGATTTAAAACTGAATTTGCCAGCAATAATCCTTCTTTTTTGTTTTTCAGCCAAACTTTTTGAAAAACAGGAATAAAAGCGGAAGTTAAGGCTCCTAAAACTAAGGTATTAAAAATCAAATCAGGCAAACGAAAAGCCGCATAATAAATATCCGATAACTCACTAGCTCCAAAATTATGAGCAATTAATCTTTCTCTAAGCAAGCCAAATAATTTTGAAAGTAGAGAAAAAAAGGCGATTAAGAAAGCGCCCCCAGTGACTGTGTTGTTGATTTTAAACCACAATTTATGCCACATGATGTATTACTTTGTCGCCACTATAAAACCAAAATATTGATCATAAATCAAATCTTGACTATAAGCGACCAAATCATCCGTAATGCTCATTTTTTCTTTTTCTGAAGCATTATTCCAGACAACCTTTATGTTATCTGACAATAAAATAGAAGAATTAAAAATAGTCCTTTTACTGCCAGATTGTGATTGAACTAATAAACTATAATTATCTAAACGCCAATTAGATTGAAAAAGTTTCTGCCACCAATTATTAACTAGAGGATCGCCTAAATTTAAATTAAAAGGTAGTTTATATTTAACAGAAACAGTTTTTGTTTCACCTGGCTTAAGAGCTGTCCAATTGGCGAACACTGTTTTACCTAAACTATTATAAATTTCGGTATTAGAAACATTATCTATCATTTTATTTTCCTCTTGAGCAATATCTGGATCAATTTGAGCATTATCATCAGCTGGATGGAAATAAGCATTAGGAATTTTATCAAAACCTACGGCCTCAATAAATTGACTATTAAGAGGCACATAGATTCTTAGATAAGAAACATTACCGCCTTCTATGCCAGCCAAGGGATTGTCCTCCTGACCTTTATTAGTTCTGGTGATTCTAAGGGTATTAATAATTTCACCATTTGGTTGAATTTCGGCCTGATGATCAATGGTCTGATAAAGGTCATTGTCAGTCTTACCACCAGCAATATTAGTGCTAATTATATTTAAATAATCCCGATCCGTAGCATACATTCTGCCTGACCAACCAAAACCGTCTATTTTTTTCTGCAAATTATCATCATGTAGATAAATTTGAATATCTTTGGTGGATAATATTTTAGCAAAGGCAGTAACTACCTCTTTTTGATTCTCCTTAAAGCTTAGTAATTTTTCCAAGACTCGCGGTACCAAATCAGCAATAATTGCCTTAGGTGTGTTGGCTTCTTTGTCATAATTAAATTCCACTTCTTCTTGAATAACGGAGAATAAATTATTGGCTGTAATAGTGACACCATAATCATCCATCGTGATCGGTCCTAAAATTTCTAGTAATTTTTTTAAAACATCTGCATTAATAGCAATCAACCCATCCACTGAAGACCCCCCGCTTTGTTCATATAAAGAAGTAATTTTTTCAGCTGAAGTGGGAAAATCAGGCCACCAATTAGCATCCCAAATATTAAAGTGAGAATTAATCAAAGATAATGCTTGAGGCGCTTGATATTTTACTGTTAACCCAGCTTCCAGATCATACATCCCGCCCTGCGGTATTTCCAAATTAACAATTTCTCCCTGATAAACATCAAATAAAGCAAAACTGCCAATAAATCCGCCGGTGGCTCTCAACTCATTATTATTTTGAAATAAAACTATATATCTTTTTTCAGTATCATGACCAAGCACTTCTTCCAAAATAGTGAATATTTCATGAACACTATGTAAATTATCAAGTGTTGATGGTAGATAGTCTTTTAAACCGTTAAAATATGGTCTAAGATCATTAGGCAAAGCAGAGGCAGAAATGCCGTTTAAATCTTTCTGGGCCTTAGTTAGATAAGGTAGTGTTTTCTCTATTTGTTGATTAATAAAAACTAAATTTTCGGTTAAAGTCTGCTCTTTTTGTAATTTTTGGTTTAAAACGGCGGCTGCTTCAGAGATATTAGTGGCAATAGCCAGCATATTTTGACTTAAAGATATTGGCTTACCAATTACCGGCATTAAAGAAGCTGTTTTTAACATCCATTGATGATACTCATCTAAGACATCTTGGGCTTGATTAAATTGCTCTAACGCTTTTTCAAAATCGGCCTGAGCATTTTGATAAGAATTTTCTGAAGCAGAAATTACACCGGTCTGTAAATTAATAATCCCCTGTTTACCAAAGTTCAAAATTTCATCTTTATCGCTTTGAATTTGTCCTAGCCAAAATAATCCTCTAATTGGCATCAAAATTACACCCATAACCAAAGCAAAAACAATCACCCGACTGCCAATACTCTGTAGTTTCAGAGGTTTAACTGCTAAACTCAAAGTTCCGTTGAAATCAAAAAATTTCTTTTCCTCTTGAGGATAATGAAATTCCCGTTTCTCAGTAACTTTTGGCTGATCAAATTTTTCTTTAAGTTTTGTCCAGCTGTTTTTGTAAGTTTTTAATTTGGTTCTAGTTGGTTTTTTATCTTCTCTTGACTGTCTTAAATCCAAAACATAGTGAGAATGATTAACCACATCAATATTTTGAATATTTTCTTTTTTTAGAAGGTCTTCCTTCTTATTATTCTTTATTTCTTGTAAACGGTACAATAACTCCCGCTCAGATAAATCCTGCTTAATCAGACGATCCAATTCAGCTAAAGCTTTTTGTTTCTCTGTTTGCCTTTGCTGACGACTAATGTCGGTTTCTTCTAAAAGAAATTGGTCTAAATCATCAAGCAGGTCTTTCTTTAAAGCCTTGAAGTCAATTTTTTTAGAAACAGTTTTTCTAGTAGTTTTAGTTGTTTTTTTCTTAATTGGCATTGACTATATTATAACAGATTTAAATAAAAAGACAAAATAAAAAACACCTTACTTACCTCGGCCTTCTAAAAACAATTTGATAAATAGTAGATAATATGATATGTTATCTATATAATTAGACAATAATTAAAATTATAAAATTATGGAAATCAGAAAATTTATACCTGATCAACCTCCAATAGATAGAAGAGGTAAAGTGGGTATTAGAATTTTAGAAGGTAGTAAAGAAAAGAAAACTGAGCTATCTGAAGCAGAGCGTATGGAGCAAGAAAGGAAAGACTATTTTGACTTTTCTGGAGATTGCGGCCGTAGCGCTTATGCAGAATTAACTAATGATGAGGACGGAATTAAATATCCTCATTTAGAAAACACAGTAAAGCATGGCGCTTTATACTTCGGACATACTAATTTTAAACCGGAAAATCCGGTGAATCACCCAACGGAATACATTGACGCTTTTAAAAAATTTATCGAGCAAAGTCAAGAAGATGTTGCCAAAGCCGATCCAATAAAACCAGAAGAAATTGAAGAAATGATAAAAAAAAATTTTTATTATACTTCAAGTGTTGACGGTAATGATTATAATCTTACTGCTGAAAATTGGCCTTATCATAACTTTAAGGGTAAAAAAGAAAATTATGAATTACGGATAAAAGAAGCTAAAACTACACTTAAAGAGTTCGGTGAGGCAGCAATGGAAGCCGGAGATAATAAGACCTATGAACTTGTCCAAAATGTGTTAAAAACACTTGAAACAGATGAAGGTAAAGATGATAAAGTAATAAATATAAACGATATAAGGCAAGCGGCCTAAATTTCTCTCTTTATTAAACATAAAAACTATCTTTACAGATAGTTTTTATGTTTGGTTTAAAAATTATTTTCTATAAAACTCTATTATTTTTTGAGCCATTTTTTGCCAAGAATATTTTTTAATCTGTTCTTGTCCAGCTGATTTTAATTTATCTCTCAAATTTTGATCATCGACAATTAATTCCATTTTATTTAATAGATCACGCTCGTCGCCGGGATCAAAATACAAAGCCGCTTGCCCTAAAACTTCTGGCAAACTAGCTGCTTTACTGGACAAAACTGGCAAATTATAAGCCATGGCTTCCAAAGGTGGCAAACCAAAACCTTCATACAAAGAAGGGAAAATATAAGCCGTGGCCTGTTGATAATAATTAGACAGCTGATTGTCCGGCACAAAGCCGGTAAAGATTATATTTTTATTACTTATTTTTTTAATTAATCTCTGATAAAAATAATCTTTATTACCTACTAAAATTAAATAAAAATCCGGATGCTTTTTTAAAAATTCTTGAAAAGCTTTAATTAAAAATTTTAAATTCTTATGAGGATAAGCATTACCAATATATAGAAAAAATCTTTCCAGCAGGTCAATTTTGGTTTCTGTGGCTTGAGGAATAGTCACTCCTTCATAAATTACTTTTATTTTTTTGGCTTCCTGTTCACTTAATTTAAAATAATCTTTAATATCTTGGGCTGTAAATTTTGAAACAGCAATGATCTTTATTGATTTTTTAACTGCATGTTTGATTATTTGATTATAAAGACGATATTTTAAAAAAAATAGAACTCTATTCAAAGTGCTAGCTCCCCGACTAGGGAAACGGCTCATAATTAAATCATGAATAGTAACAATAAATTTTCCTTTATAAAATAACGGCACATTAAAGTGAGTAAAATGAACTAAATCCGGCTTTAATTTTGATAAAACAAAAGGTAAAATTATTTGTTCTTTTAAAGTATACCAATGACAATTACAGACTTTAATTTTAAAATTATCCGGTAGTGGCGGAAGATCATCCGGCTTTTCTTTAAATAATAAAATATATTGATTATTCCTATCATCCAGAACAATCAGATTTTCAAACAATTTCTGATTATAGCGACCCAGGCCGCCTGACTCAAGTCCAAATATTCTTAAATCAATAACTATCTTCATTTATTCTTATTAAACGATTCAAATAGTCTGATAATCTTTTTGGCTTCCCTAGTCCAATTAGGCACTGAAAAATGTTTTCCAGATACCTTAAACTGTTCTCTTAAAGCCCTATCAACAGTCAACTGCTTCAAAGCTTGGTAAATATCGGAAGAGTTATAAGGATCAATATAAAGGGCCTGTTGTTTCATAACTTCTGGCAAAGATGTTTTATAACTGACAATCACCGGTACTCCATGATAAGCTGCCTCCAATGGCGGAAAGCCAAAACCTTCATAAAAAGAAGGCCAAATCAAACCCTGACTCAAATAATATAAGGCATCCTTCGTTGGACCGTTAATATAGCCTAAATAGTGAATATATTGACGTTTATTAATTTTATTAATCAAACTTCTATAAATCCATCCTTTACTGCCAACGATTACTAAATCCGTATCTTCATATTTAGCCCGATATCTATCAAAAGCTTTAATTAAACCTGAGATGTTTTTTCTTGGTTCCAAAGTACCGACAAAAATAAAATATTTTCTCTTCAGATTAAAGGGAGCAATTAGCTGTGCAGCTTTCTCTCTGTCCATCTTATTGACTTCCACCCCGGGATAAATCATAGAAATTTTTTCTTTAGGTATGTTTAAAAATCTAATAATATCTCTTCTCGTATTTTCTGAAACAGCAATAATTTTATCAACTTCAGAAGCCAGCTGATCAACATTGATAAATCTATGCCATATTCTTCTTTTGAGAGAGTAAAATTCTCGACTGTGTAAAAAGGACAAATCATGAATAGTGAGAATGGTGGGTACAGTCTGATCAAATTTATAAAAATTAATATTGGGTAGCCAAAGTAAATCAATTTTTTCTGGAAAAAATTTGTTTAAGCTCCGACAAAATCCTACCTTTAGACTAAGATTTAATATTTTATTTGGAATAGAGACATGAATATAAGAAACATTTTCTTGTTTAAACTTAATATCTGGATCAATTTTACTTCTTAAACCAGAACTTAACAAATAATAATTGTTTACTTTATCCAACTCAAAAATATACTTTAATGAATTAACAATATAATTGCCAATGCCGGTAACTTTCTTCTGCCCTAGAGCTCTAATATCTATTCCGATGTTCATAAACTATTGATAAAATTTAATATTTTTTGTTTAAAAATTACTTCATCAAATTGGGCCGCATGAGAGCGTAAAATTTGTGAATTAAATTTCCGGTCATCAAAATGCAAAATTTTATGAGCCAAAGATTCCCAAGTCTGATCATAAAAAAACGTTCCGGTTACTCCTTCCACCACTGTTTCTAAAGCTCCTCCTTCCGCATAAGCAATCACTGGCCGTCCGGAAGCCATGGCCTCAATGGCCGTGATGCCAAAATCTTCTATTTGCGGATAAATAAAAGCTTTACAGCGCGATAGATAATAATTTCGATCCTGATCATTTAATTCTCCCAAAAACTCTATATTATTATGGGCCATTCTTTTTAAACGTCGTAGTTCAGAACCGCCGCCGATAATTTTCAAAGGTAGCTTTAGGTTATTAAAGGCCTTAATCGCTAGGTCAACTTTTTTATAAGGACGTAAACGACTGACAATCAAATAATAATCCTCCACTTGGTCAACGATGGTAAAATCATCAATTTTTACCGGCGGATAAATAATGATCGCTCTCTTTTTATAGTGTTTTAAAATCTTATCGGCAATAAACTTGGAAGTGGCAATAAAATAATCAATTTGTTGGGCTTTATTAAAATCCCAAATTTGTAAGCGATTTAAAACTTTTGGCAAAAATATTTTTAAAATTTTACCTTCCGGTAAATTACCGATGTATTCCTCTTTATCATCCCATAAATATCTGGTTGGCGCATAGCAATAGCAAATATGTCTAGAATTATTCCCGATTTTAACTCCTTTAACAAAAGCTGATGAAGAACTGATTATTAAATCATAAGCTGATAAGTCTGTTTTTTCCCAAACTTTGGGCATAAAAACTAAGAAATATTTAAAAATTTTAAAAATACTGGTACCGGGAATTTTTTGCAAACTAGAAGTTATGATACGACTCTGCTTTAAAATATTTTGCGTAATTCTAGTATTATTAACTAATGTAAAAATAGGCGCTTCTTCATCCAAGCTAGCTAAAGCGGCCAGAACTTTTTCAGCGCCTCCTATCTGAAATAAATGATCATGAGCTAAAGCAATCTTTTTCATAAATCAAAATTAGCAAGCTTCATCGTTCTTCAAAAATACTTTTGTGGTTTTTATCAAAATTATTAAATCCAACAAAATAGACCAGTTTTCCACATAAAAAATATCTAGTTTTGCTTCTTCGGAAAAAGGCAAGCTCGATCGGCCTGATACTTGAGCCATGCCGGTCATACCTGGTTTAATCGCCAGTAATTTTTTATAACCACGCTGATATCTAGAAACTTCCTCTGGCTCATGAGGGCGAGGCCCTACTAAACTCATTTCCCCTTTAACTACATTAAATAGTTGAGGTAATTCATCGAGACTGGTACGTCGTAACCAACGTCCAAACTTAGTAACTCGTGGATCATCTTTAATTTTGAATAAAGGTCCATCACTTCTTTCATTATAAACCATCATTTCCTTTTTCAATTTATGCGCTTCTTTAATCATAGAACGAAATTTATAAAGCTTAAATTTTTGATCTTTACTACCCACTCTGTCTAAACTAACAAAAATCGGACCAAGGGAAGTTGATTTAATAACAATTGCTAAAATTAAAAACAAAGGGGATAAAATAATCAGTAAAAAAAGAGCGACAATTAAATCAAAAATTCTTTTGATGACTCGACGCCAACCATCTAAAGGTGACGCTTTAATTTCTACAATTGGCCAACCACCAACACTGCTTAAATTTAAATTAATATTTTGTGTTTGAAAAAGACTGGCCACATACTTTAAGGCAATGTGATTCTCCTGACAAAAAGTCAAAAGATCCAATGTTTCATCTTTAGACATTGAAGAATCAGTTTGAATAATGCTGTCAATTTGTTTCTCCTTGATTAAATCTCTAGCCACTGAAGACTTCATCAACTCTTTAACATCATCAATCTCACCAACCACCTGATAACCTAGGCGAGGATTTTTTTTATAAGCATCGATAATGATCTGGCGATTGTTAGCTTCACCTAAAGCGATAACTTTAGCTAAACCGTATCCTTTTTTAAAAAAATAATCTCTAATAGAAAAGATAATCAGACGAATAATAGATAAATAAACAATAGCTAGCGCCCAGCCAAAAATTATAATAAAACGAGAGGAAAATAACTCTCGTTGTAAAAAAATAGCCAGCACTAAGAAAATAACAATCATTGAAACACCTGTAAAAATCTTCGGTAATTCCGTAGTTAATTTTTTACTGGTCATGGTATAAAAACCGGATAAAGCAAAAATAAAAATGCCAAAAATAGCCATTTGTAAAGTCAAAATTAAATAATCATGACTAGGCATTTCATATAAAACCGGACGAAGTTGAGTGATACTATCAGAAAATCTTAAATAATAGGCAGAAATAGACGCCAAAAATAAAACAACGAAATCAATCGGCATCAAGGCAATATTCATAATAAAATCAGCTTTTTTCATATAATCTGCTATCATTATAATATCACTTGATAGCTTTTTAGTAAATATTTATCCCGTTTAGAAATTCACGCAATTTAACCAAAATAACAACAACTTTATAAATAATTTCTAACGGGATAAAAAAGACAATTAAAAAAGGCCTAAATTGATATCATAAGCCGAATTCTGTTCCCTTGCTAAGCAAGGGCGACGATCATCTATCTAGTCTTGACGTTGCCGTCAAGATCAAGCCTTCAACCCGCCGAACTGATCAAGCTAAGCTTGACTGAGCTCGGCCTACTCAAAGTTGCACCAAGTAGAGTTTGCCTCATTTCTGTTGTCACCAACAGAACGGATTAGCTTATTAGCTAATCATTTCACCCTTAACCCCGCAAAGCGGAATAGGAATATTTTCTGTTGTACTTGTCCTGTTTTAGATATTGCTATCTAAAACGGTTGGTGTTACCAACTACTCTTTTTAAGGTGTTCGGACTTTCCTCTCCGATTTTTACATCAAAGCGATCATCTCAATCAATTTAAGCCTTTTCTATTATATAACATATAATAGTAATTTTGTCAATAATTTAAAAATTTAATCACTGTATTTGCCTACCATCCAAAGCCTAGCATTCGCTAGGCTTTGGCAGGTCAATATACTCTAAAGTCTGTTGAGCGCATTTTTGCCAAGAAAAATTATGGGCTTTTTGTAATCCTTTATTGATTAAATCTGACTGTAAATTCTTATCTTCAATTAATTGCTGAATTTTTTGAGCCATGTCTTGAGAATCATCAGGATTAAAAAATAAAACTTCCTGATCAGCAATTTCATGCAAAACGGGAATATCCGAACAAGCCACCGGCACGCCAGAGGCCATAGCTTCCAAAACCGGCAAACCAAAACCTTCAAACTTTGAAGGAAAAACAAATAAATCAGCCGCCGCCAATAATTTAGGATAATCTACTTGATTAATATAACCTAAAATTTTTATATTATCTTGATGATCTTTAACTAGATCTAAAATCTGATCATAACCATAATTACCAGGCCGACCAGCCAAGACTAAATTATAATTTTTATCTAGCAGTAATTTATACGCTTTGATTAAATTCTGAATATTTTTTTTAGTTTCCAAACGACCAATATATAAAATAAATTTCTCTGCTAGCTGATATTTATTTTTAATCTTTTGCTTATCTTCCTTTACCGTTGGTTTAAATTCATCTTGATTATAGCCAAGATAAATAACTTTAATTTTATTTTTAGACTCAGGAAAATATTTAATAATGTCTTTTTTAGTTGTTTTTGAGATAGTAATAATTTTATTAGCTCTTTTAATAGCTAACCAGTGGGATATTTTTTGATAAATTCTTTCTAAAGGATGATATAATTCTGGGTTTTTTAAAAATCCCAGATCATGAACGGTTAAAATCACTTCACCGCGAATAAATAAGGGTACGGCATTGCTGGCAAAGAATTTATCTACGGGATGCCAGAGCAATTCCCACACCAATCGGTAATGAGTCCAGAATTTTCTAAAGGGCCAATTTAATTGTTTAAAATAAAAATTAGCCGCCACAGATGATAACTCCTGATCTAACGGCTGATTATAATAAACTATAAACTTATTATTATGCAGGTTAGCCAATTCTTTAAATTGCTGGAGCAAATGCCAGGCGTACCATTCAGTACCGGTTTTATGTTTTTTATTAGCCCGGGTGGCTTCTAAACCAATAGTAGCCATAATTTAATTATTTAGCAGATAAAATACTGCGTTTATAAGATTCTAAATTTTCTAAAGCAATGCCCGTACCACGAGCAACACATAGTAAAGCATCATCAGCCACATAGGCAGGCACACCAATAGCTTGCGCTAGTAGTTTATCCATATTACGCAATAAAGCCGTTCCACCTGACAAAACCATACCTTTATCCATAATATCAGCTGACAATTCAGGTGGAGTTTTATACAAAACCGACTTCACAGCTGAAATCAAACCTTGCAGTTCATTTTGTAGAGATTCGGTGACATCATCAGAGTTGACAGAAACGGTACGAGGCAAACCGGTAACCATATCTCTGCCTCTAATATCTAAAAACAATTTTTCCTCTTTTGGTAAAAATTGGGCTGAGCCAATTTTAATTTTAATATCTTCAGCTGTTCTTTCGCCAATGGCTAAATTATATTTCTTTTTAATATGTTCGCTAATAGCCGCATCATAACGATTGCCGCCGATTCTTACAGAAGTATTGGCTACAATGCCCCCTAAAGAAATAACAGCAATTTCACTGGTTCCACCGCCCATATCCACAATCATATGCCCAGAAGCAGAACCAATGGGAATATCCGCTCCAATAGCAGCAGCGATCGGCTCTTTAATAATATAAGCCGCTTTAGCGCCGGCATTTAAAGTAGCATCAATAACCGCTCTTCTTTCTGTAGAAGTAATCCCAGCTGGCACAGCAATCATCACTTCTGGTCGAAAAATTCTTATACCACCAACTGCTTTGTTAATAAAATATTTTAACATGCTTTCTGTTGTTTTATAGTCAGCAATAACTCCACTCTTAAGCGGCCGAGCAGCTACAATTGAATCAGGTGTACGGCCAATCATCTCTTTTGCTTCATCACCTACGGCCATTACTTTTTTATCAAATACTGAAATAGCCACTACTGATGGCTCATGAATAACAATCCCCCTTTTAGGAATATAAACCAAAGTGTAGGTTGTCCCTAAATCAATTCCAATCTTTTTAATAAACATTAGTTTATTTCTAAAATTTTATACATCATTTTTCCAACCGGTGATTCCACTTCTACCTCCTCACCAACTTTTCTATTTAATAAAGCTCCTCCCATGGGAGACTCTAAAGAAATTTTATTATTAATAGGATCTGCTTCAGTACTACCAACAATGGTAAAAGTGGTGACTTGTCCATTTTTCTCCACTGTTACTTGCGAACCAACTGATACCAAATCTTTATTATCACTACTGTCGGCCACTTCAGATGTTTTGATTAAATACTCTAATTCATGCACGCGGCCTGCCACAAAACTCTGTTCTTCTTTCGCATCTTGATATTCGGCATTTTCTGATAAATCACCGAACTCCTTGGCTTGTTTAATGCGCTCAGCCACCTGCTGCCTTTTGGTGTTAGATAGATAATCTAACTCTTTTTTTAATTTATTTAATCCTTCTTGAGTTAATACCTTTTTTTCCATAAAATTTTTTATATTGTTTGTCAGTTAAATATTAGCAAATTATTGGGAAAAATACCACTCCATAAATTCCCGGGCTATAGTCACCGCTAATCCAATATCTCCGCCTTCCTCTACCATGACAGTTATGACAATTTTTGCATCATCATAAGGGGCAAAAGCTGCTAACCAAGAATGAGGTGATTTATTGTTGTTAAACTGGGCTGTGCCGGTTTTAGCCGCTACTTTGACTGGCACTGACTGCAAACTTTGGGCTGTTCCTCGCGCTACTGTCTCCCTTAAGCCCTGCCTAATAATATTTAAATTATCAGATGAAATAATATTCGTCAAAGCCAGCTGAGGATCAAAATCTTCAATTATTTTATCCTCTTCAGTCTGTCTAATCAAGTGCGGTTGATAAACCTGGCCATTGTTGGCAAAATAAGACATTAAGACGGCCGCTTGCAAAGGTGTAGCTAATAAATACCCTTGACCAATGGATAGATTATAAGTATCGCCTAAATACCATCTTTCCCCATAAGTCTTCTCTTTCCATTCTTTACTTGGTAAAAATCCGGCAGATTCCATGTTTAAATCGATCCCTGTTTCTTTGCCTAAACCGAATTTTTTGGCATAGTCCATCATCTTATCAACACCTAAACCAACGTTCAACCACTGGTTATTTCCACCACCAATAGAATAGAAAAAAGTATTAACAGAATCGGCAATCGCCCAATAAATATTAGTTAAACCGTGTCCGCCCGGTCTCCAGTCGGGAAAAAAATTATTGCCAACAGTTACTCCACCAGTACTACGAACTGTAAAACTAGCATTAATCAATCCTTCTTCCAAGGCGGCACTACCTACTACTGTTTTAAAAATAGATCCGAGAGGGTAAGTGCCTGACATTGCTCTATTTAATAAAGGAGCATTTGGATCGCTGATAATCTTCTGGTAATCATCCTGATTTAAGACTGTCGTAAAAATATTATTATCAAAAGTAGGCAAACTATTCATGGCTAATACTCCCCCATCTTTAGCATCTAAAACTACTGCCGCCATTTTCGGCTTATTATATCTCACCGAATTATCATCCATTATTTCAGCCAATTTTTTTTGCGCTTGGGCATCAATAGTTAAAACTATATCACTACCATCTATGGGCTCTGTCATTGAAACAATATTTTTATCTCTATATAAAGCATCCACTTCTACGTGCCTGATTCCATCCCGACCCTTTAAAACATCTTCGTAAATTAATTCTATACCACTCTTACCTAAACGATCATGCGACTGATATTTACCATCCTCTAAATCATCCTCTGTCACTGCGCCAAGATAACCTAAAATATGAGATAATCCTAATTCTGCAAAATATTGTCGACGGGGTTCATGAGTCACTTTAATACTCAGATTGTCTTCTGACATTATCATCAATTGAATAGCTTGCTCATATTCTAAGTTTTCATAAATTAAAACCTCTCCGTTTACATTGTTAGTGTTAATTCTTTCTTTAATTTCATCTTTATTAATTTTTAAAACGTTGGCTAAATCGTCAAACAACTTCTCTTTTGTTAATTCATCTTCCGGTAATAAATCCGAAGTCAGGTAAAGAAAGAAGTAAGACTCATTTTTAACTAAAAGATTACCAAACCGGTCGTAAATTAAACCACGATTACTGGGAATAATATCCGAACGAATACGATTACCTTCCGCAATGTTGCGAAAATTATCACCTCTAATTACTTGCAAATAAACTGCCCTAATAAACAAAGTCAATAATAGAAACAAAAAAACCATACTTAAATTGACGCTTCGGCGACTGTCAAAAAATTTACCTAAATATTGAGACTTACCGGCTGCTTCTAAATCCAAATAATTACCACTGTCTCGATCACTAACAAAACCAGCCACTTTAGCATCACCGACTGAACCTTCCTGTATTTTAAAAGGGTTACTTTTCATAGTGTTTAATGCCGCTCTTGTTTCTTAAGCCAGAAATTAAAGAATAAAATGTGCAGAAAAATGGTCATAAAAGTATTAACCACTAGCCCCCTTAAGATCATAATAAATATTTCTTTAGTTAAAAAATATAATTGAAAATTA
The DNA here is from genome assembly GCA_002787405.1 of Candidatus Komeilibacteria bacterium CG11_big_fil_rev_8_21_14_0_20_36_20. Taxonomy (GTDB): domain Bacteria; phylum Patescibacteriota; class Patescibacteriia; order UBA1558; family GWA2-36-10; genus PCWQ01. The sequence goes on along the minus strand of PCWQ01000014.1, from coordinate 26,807 downwards.
AAAATAAAACTAGTACTCCATAATAGAAGCCAAAAGATGATAAAAGCTAAAATGGTCAATAAAATAATAGTTAGAATATTTTTGGAAGTAAAAAGGGTCAACTGTAGACTCCTTAATATAAAAATAATAATCACAAAAATAATAGCTTGTAGGCCAAAAATACCATTTAAAGAATCCACGAACAAACCGGCTAAAGAGGCAAAAGAATAATATAACCAACTTTGGCTGATGTTATAATAAACTAACAGAACAGCAATTAACATTGGCTGCACATAAAGCCAATGATCGCTGTAGAAATTCAAAAGAGTGAAAGCGTAAATTGCTATTAAAAAAAATAAAATAATAAATAAATATTTCATAATAAATTTAGGAGGTAATAACCGCCACCAGCACTAAGCTACTATAATCCACTAAAGGAGAAACCACCGCTTTTTTAAATACTTCTTCTTCAGAAAATTCAACCTTTTCTATCTGCCCCACAACTAGTCCTGCTGGAATTTTTACATCAATATCAGCAGTAACGACTAAATCATTTTCTTTAATATCTTGATTTTGAGGCACATAATCCAAATCCATACCCAAACCCAAAGCCCCAGTCAACAGACCAGAAATATTCTGCTCATCGCCAATTCTCACCGCCAGCTTAGTCAATCTATCCGTCAAAAGTCTAACTTTAGCTGAATCAACATTAACATCGATAATTTTACCGACAATGATCCCGTTGTTAATAACCACGGCTTGCCCTTCTTCAATATTTTGATTACGACCAACATCAATAATCAAAATATTATTATTAATAGAGTCTCGACTTAAAATATGAGCCACCTGCAAAGTATAATTTTTATCCTTTTTTAAATCCAATAATTCTTTCAGTTGTTGATTCTCCGCTGTCAAAGTCTGCAAACGACTGTTCTCAGCTAACAAATTTTGATATTCTTCCGTTAAATTATCTGGCGGATTGAATAAAGTGTTAATTGATTTTTGCGGTATTAGCCAACCGCGGAAAATAATCCCTATATCAAAAAGATCACTATTTTTTAATAAAATAAAAAATATAATAATAATCAAAAAAAGTAGGAAAGTCTTTAGATTAGACTTTAACATAAATAATCTTTATCCTAAACCAATATCTTTAGTTGAAGGCAAAAGTATTTCTTTTAAATTATCAATGTCGTCCAATATTTTACCTGTGCCCCGCACCACCGTTGTTAATGGATCATCAGTAATATAAACAGGAATTTTTGTCTCTTGGGTAATCAAATCATCCAAGCCTCTTAACAAAGCTCCCCCACCAGACAAAACCATTCCCCGCTCATAGAGATCAGCTACTAATTCCGGCGGAGTATTCTCAATAGTTGTTTTAATATTATCTACTATTAATTTAATTGGCTTAATAATTGCCTCCCTAATATTAGCGTCGGTGATTTTGATTTCTTTAGGTAAACCAGTTAATAAATCACGACCACGCATGGTTGCCTCTAAACTCTCTTCTAAAGGTGTAACCGAAGCTATTTGTACTTTAATTCTTTCAGCTGTTCTTTCGCCGAGAATGATATTAAATTTATCGCGAGCATATTGAATAATAGCATCATTTAATTTATCACCGGCCAATTTTAAAGATTTCCAGGAAACTACTCCTCCTAATGAAATAACGGCAATCTCTGTAGTACCACCCCCAATGTCAACAATCATGCTGCCAGAAGCTTCCTGAATCGGCAAACCGGCGCCAATCGCTCCGGCCAGCGCTTCTTCCACCAATAGCACTTCAGCTGCTCCGGCGCCAATAACTGCATCTTCAACCGCTTTTCGTTCCACTTCCGTAACGTCTAGAGGAATAGCAATTAAAACTCTTGGTCGAGGCATAAAAGTAAAAGATTCACGGTGAATTTTTCCAATAAAATGCTTAATCATTTTTTCAGAAACTTCAAAATCAGAAATCACTCCATCAACCAAAGGACGAATAACTGTAATATGCATTGGTGTTTTTCCCAACATGATTTTAGCATCCTCACCAATAGCAATAATTTTTTCATTTCTGTTGTTGATAGCTACTACTGAGGGCTCATTGATAACAATACCCTGATCTTTTACATAAACCAGAGTATTAGCGGTGCCTAGGTCAATGCCGAGGTCCTTGGAAAAATTTTTAAAAAGATTTCTAAACATTATCTCACACTCTTTTTAATAGTTGATAAAACCTTATTCAGATCTCCTAAAATTTTTTGATGATCTTTACGTTTAACTAATTCCAATTCTGTCTGTTTATCACTGACTATTAACTGCCAATAGACACCAATTAAATCGGCGTCTTTTAATTTTCGGGCAAAAGAGATATCTCGATCATCATATAATACCTCCAGTCCTTGCTGGTGTAATTCCTTATAAATTTGCTCTGCTTTCCCTTGTGTCTTATCATTTTTTGCCAAATTTAGCAAATGTACTTGATAAGGACTAGTTGTTTCTGTCCAAATAATTCCATCCTGATCATGGCTGGCTTCAACAATAGTCCCCATTACTCTGCCTAGACCAATACCATAAGAACCCATTACAACCTCCTGCAATTTCCCTTTTTGATTGGTAAACTGTAATTTTAAAGGTCGGGAGTACTTATCACCTAAACGAAATATATTACCCGCTTCCACAGTTTTAAATTTCTTGACTATCGTTTGGCATTGAGGGCATTGTTCACCTGATTTCACCTTAGCAATTTCAGCGTTTTGGGCCCAGCCACATTTTTCACATAAAACAGTCTCATCTTCTCCGGCCTCTGTTTTAACCATAAATTCATGAGAAAACTGTTTACTCATTGCTCCACCCGAAGCTTCTACAGCAAAAGCTTCCAACCCTAATCTCTTAAAAATCTTCAAATAGGCCTGATAAACCACTTGATAATATTCATCCAAATCCTTTTGATCAATATGAAAACTATACAAATCTTTCATTAAAAATTCACGACCGCGTAACAGTCCTGATTTAACCCTTTTTTCATCTCGAAATTTATTTTGAATTTGATAAAGATAAAGAGGTAAATCCTTATATGAACTCAGATGCTTTTTCACAATATCTGTAATCACTTCCTCGTGAGTTGTAGCCAGCCCAATTTGACTGCCATGATGATCCTGAAATTGATACATAATCGGCTCTAGCTCCTGCCAGCGTCCGGTTTGATGCCACAATTCTTTAGCTTGCAGAGCAGTCATTAGTATTTCCTGACCGCCAATGGCTTCCATTTCCTCACGAATAATGTTCTCTATTTTGCGCAAAACCCGCAAACCTAAAGGTAAATAATCATAAACTCCTGCCATCTGTTTTTCCACAAAACCAGCTTTAGTTAAAAGCTCGGCATTAATGCTTTTTTCATCCTGACTGATATCTTTGCGAGTTTTACCAAATAATTTTGATTGTTTCATATTAATTTTCTAATAATTTATTGATTCGTTTCTTTTCCTGTTCTAAAATGTTACCTTCATAATCTCCACTATGAGCAGTTTGCCCTCCATAGCAAGCCCCTTTTTGATCTAAATGAAGTGATATTTCTAGAACTTTATTCTTTTCATTTAAATAAACATGTAGTCTTGGAAATCGTGCTGAGCTCAAGCGACGGGCAAAACTTCCGTTTCTTTCTTGATGATAACCTAAAAATCTCATCAAAGCGACGGGATTATATTTTGAGTCTTTTACCAAAAACTTCATAAGCCACTAAAATAAATTTTTAAAAAAATCCATAATGTTATTGCTGTAACGATTAATGTCGCGAAAAGTTATAAAAATTATCAAGACTATTAAAATAATAAAGCCGCTGTTATGAAGCCAATTTTCTAACTTCATATTCAAACTTCGTCCGCGAATTTTTTCAATCATTAAAAATAAAATTCTTCCTCCGTCTAAAGCGGGAAAAGGCAAAAAATTGATTATTCCTAAATTGATGGATAAAATCGCCATAAACTGCAAAACATAAATCCAACCCAATTTGACCATCTCTCCAGTTAAAACAGCCACCCCTACCGGACCGGATAAACGAGCGTCTAATTGGCCGTGGCTAATTAAATTAACAATCAAATTATAAAAAGCTTTGACAGTCATAATCATTATTAGAAAACCTATTTTTATGCCCTGCCAAATACTGGCAAAAAAACCATAATCAATCACCCCAGTTTCTACCATGCCAACTCCAATAATGGGTCCTTGGCTATCTGTTATTGATTGAGGTTGAATTTCAAACTGATATTCTTGTCCTTGTCGATCAACTACTAAATTAATCTCCTGTCCTTGACTTTCTGTGATTTGATTTGAAACCATTTCGGCATCTATCACTAGTTGATTATTAATCAACACAATAATATCACCCACTTCCAATCCGACTCCTTGAGCTGGACTGTCCTCTAGAATTTCGGCAATAACAGTGTGCCGATCTCTGACTTGACTAACATCTTCGGTGCCATCTAAAGCTTGAGGTAAACCAAAATAAAAACTAACCGCCAACAGCACAAAAGCCACCACAAAATTCATTAAAACTCCGGCTGAGATGATTGAAGCTCTTTTCCAAAATTTTTGATTAACAAAGCTGTGTGGATCATCGCCGTGATCTCCTGCTTCACCCTTAATTTTAACAAAACCGCCTAAGGGTATCAAATTCACCGAATAAATCACCTTGCCTTTCTTAAAAGAAAAAAGACGAGGTGGAAAACCAATACCAAATTCCTCTACATCAACACCAAGCTTAATGGCCGTGACAAAATGACCTAGTTCATGAACTAAGATTAATAAAGCTAAAATTAATATAAATGAAATAATTGTGGCCATAATTTAAATTGTTATAATTTCTTTTTCTTTAGCATCGCTTACTTCCTTAAGTTTATCATTATACTCTTTGGTAATAATCTCTAAATCCTTCAGAGCTTGAAATTTTTCATCTTCAGAGATATTTTTTTCTTTTTCCAGAGTGATAACCTCTTCTCTTGTCTTTTCCCGCTGGGAACGAAGAGAAACACGAGCTTCTTCCAGTTTTTTATGTAAAATTTTAACTAATTCTTTGCGGCTTTCTTCAGTTAAAGAAGGAAAATTAATTCTAATTAAATCACTGTCAACCACCGGATTGATATTTAAATCAGAACTCTGCAAAGCTCTTTCAATGTCTTTGAGTATATTTTTATCCCATGGCTTAATGGTAATCGTTTGTGGCTCTGGAGCGGTAATGGAAGCCAGTTGCATCAAATCAGATTTGGTGCCGTAACATTCCACCTTAACCGCTTCTACCAAACTGGGAGCGGCCCGACCAGTTCGCAAAGAAGTAATATCCTTTTTAAAAAACTCTAAAACCTTCTCAAATTGTGGTTTATCTTTTTCTATAATACTATTCATAAAATTATTTTAATTATTTCGCAATATTATAAGCTCCTAAATATAAAAATTTATTATCTAAAGAAAATTGTAGAACTTTAGCGGTATAAGCAGTCGGTAATTCACTAATGGACCAATTCTCACCATTATCAACAGAATGATAAATGGCTTTAGCTGTGCCATAAAAAATTTCATTACCGTCTTGTTTATTAACAATTAGAGAATGGATGTTTTCTTTTTTCTCCGGAGTTAATAATTTTATTTGCTGCCACATTTCATCCTGTCCTACTGTTAATCTAAAAATTCCAACTTTATTGGCATAAATTATGGCATCAGGTTTGCTCTGATCTTGGCTTAGGGCAAATGATGTGCCGGAACCGCTTATTTTTTTAAATGGTTTATATTTATTTTCTTCTAAATATATCATACCGTCCTCGTATTTTTTAAATTTACTTGAATTTATAAATTCATTGTATTCTTCTTCTGACATTTCATCAATTTTATTTTTTTGCCTCAACTCAACTACTGCTTCCTGGTATAATGCCTCTTCATCAACTTCCGCTTCATCAACATCTATTAACATCAAATCCTCCCAATTCTTGCCGCGATCGCTTGTTTTAAAAACACCGGTATCTTCAGTAGCTACATACAAAATGTTACTATTAGTATGATCCTGAATAATTATATCATTTATCCGTTTATCAAAACGTTTAATGACATCCCAAGAATATCCATAGTCTTCACTAATCAGAAAAGAACCTTCTACGGTGCCGGCAAAAACAAAACGACTATCGTTTTTGTCTATGGCTAAAGCCGTAATAAACTGTCCTGAGCGGGTTTCAAAATAAGTGGGTTCCCAAGTGCGTGAACAATCAATGCTTTTATAAATAGTATTATGGACGGCAGCGAAAATTGTACAATTGTATTTAGAATCAACCGCTATATCATTAACTACGCCCTGACCAGTTAAAGTATTAAACCAGCCCTTGCCGTAATCATAACTATAAAATATGCCTTTAGCTTGAGTGCCTACATAAATAGCAGCGACGTCTCGATTATCTAAAGCCAAAGTTGTGATATTGGCCGTATTAAAATCCGCTTGAGTGGCTCCAACTGTATAAATTTGAGTAGTGTGTTGCCAAGTCTTACCGACATCTGCGCTTCTATAAATTCCTCCTGAATTAACAGTAACCGTATTTTCTTTTTTTTTGCTAATAATACAGCCAGATAAAATTAGCGGCAAAATTAACAATAAAATTACTTTTTGTTTTACCATATATTTTATTTAACGTTTAAAAATAAATTCTCCCACAATAGCTGTGGCGAAACATTATATTTTAATTTTTGTCGCATTTCATTCAAAGACAAAAGATTATTCAATAAATCATCTTTAGTAAATTGAGGGGCTATTCTTTTTAACTGATCAACATATAAAACATTAGTGATTGGACGGTCCAATTTGATCCATAATAGATCTCTCAGAAACAACTCAAATAGATCAAGATATTCTTTAGTTAAATCACCCAATTCATAAACTTTAAAATTAGGGTATTCTTTCTTTAAAACATCAAACCACTTATCAATAGTCTGCATATAATAAAAAGTACTACCGGATAGTAATTTAATTATAAAGTCACAACTTTGCTTAAATTTTTCTAGCTTATCTTCCATAAGTTTTAAAGCCCGACCCGGCTTACCAAAAGATAAATTAATAATCGTTTCTTTCTCCTGCTCGCTAAAATCAAAATGTTTCAGCCATTTTTCCATATCATTAGTGTTAAGCGATTTGAATTTAATTAACTGACAGCGGGAAATAACCGTGGCTGGCAAGCTATTAATATCATCACTAATTAAAATAATAGTTGTCTGGCGTGGTGGCTCTTCCAGAGTTTTTAATAAAGCATTGGCGGCAAACAAATTAATATTTTCTCCTCCACAAATAATGGCAATCTTACGGTCGCCACTGACATTAGACAAAGATAATTTGTGCAAAAAATAACGCAGTTCATCCGCACTTAAACTCTGCCCTTGCTTACCAAGTCGGTATAAATCCAAAAAAGTGTTTTTTTTAACTAAACGGCAATGATGACATTTTTGACAAGGCCGTATCTTATCATCCTGGCAAAATATTGATTGGACAAAATAGTTGACCGTATACTTTTTACCTAAACCGCGAGAGCCATAAAACAAATAAGTATTAGCCAGATTGCCTGAATTGACTATGTTTTGTAAAAATTTAAGCTGATTTTTATGGCCAAAAATTGACCAATTAAACTGATAAGCCATGTTAATAAAATACCATTTTTCCAATAAAAAAACAACCTAATCTCGACATAATTTAAATAATATTATAAAAATAACTTATTCATAAAAAATGAAAAAATGTTGTTTTAAAATATATAATCAAGGAGATTAACTATGACTCAACCAGTTATTGAAACATTGAATTATCGTTTTGTTAAAATTATTATCAAAAATAATTCAGGTAGTTTTTCCGTGCAATTTAAACCAGCTATAAGTACGAGCAAACAAATATTACCAAAAGTGCCACTTGAAAAATTTGATTCTTACAATAAAGCTGTTTTAGCTGCTAACGCAGCGGTTGACAAATTTTACAAAAACAAATGGGCTTAAAATGTCATAAAATAAATAGCTACATCAACAAAGCCTTTGGTGAACACCAAAGGCTTTTAAGATTAATCAAATAATACCCCCACTATATCTCCCCCTTATCAAGGGGGAGAAAAAATTCGCTGTTAGGCGGATTTAGAGGGGGTATTATTTTAAATACTCATCCAAAGCTTTATTGACCAAAGCATCAGCTTCTTTATTTTTAGAGCGTTCAATATGCGTAAAAGATATTTTTTTAAATAATTGACTTAAATTCCAAACTTTGACAAATAATTTAGCCAAAATTTTATCTTTAACTTTATATTCTTGATTAAGCTGATTAACGATTAATTCACTGTCTAAAAAACATTCTAACTCTGTAATTTTATTTTTTAAAGCTATATTTAAACCAAAAATCAACGCTTGATACTCGGCTTGATTATTAGTGCCATGATCTAAATATTCAGAAAAACTGTCTATTAATTTATCTTCAGAATATAAAACTCCACCAATGGCTGATGGCCCGGGATTACCTCTGGCTCCCCCATCTGTAAAAAGTTTACCCTTTATCATGATGCTTAATATCTTTAATAATTAATTGAATTTCCCGATTGCCATTCCATTCATTAATGCTTAAATTATAAACCAGATCAACTTGATGACCTATTTCCAAATTAATGTTGCTTAAACCAAAGCCAATGGCTCCCCGTTTTTTGCTGCCTTTTATTAATTCTAATTTCCAATGGCTGCCGTCTCTGCCAACTTTTCTGGCGCTGGTAATGGCCACGTCTTTTGACATAAACAGCGGTTCAGGATTATCTTTGCCAAAGGGCTTAAATTTTTCTAAGATATCAACAATTTCCCAATTAATCTCCTCAAAATCAATCATTATTTCAATATTTAGCTTCTTTTGAAAAACAATATCTTTTAATTGCTGGTTGGCAATTTCTTTCATACTAATACTCAATTTTTCAAAATTTTCTTTTACTAAAGAAAAACCACAAGCTTGCGGATGGCCACCAAATTTTATTAATAGTTGATTATTTTTTTCTAAAGCGTCTGTAATATTAAAATTCTCAATACTTCGTCCAGAGCCAACCAAACCATCTGAACTGTCAGTAACCACCAAACAAGGTCGAGAGTATTTTCTAGCTAATCGTGAAGCAACTAAGCCAGTTAAACCAGCCGGCCAGTCTGACTGATAAAAAATTAAAAGACTTTCTTTTAAGTCAATATCTAATTTTTGGGCTTGATTAAAAATCTGTTCAGTAAGTCGCTGCCTTTCTAGATTTGATTGATTTAATTCCGTAGCTAATTTTAAAGCTTTATCTTCATTCTCCTCAGTTAATAAATAAAAAGCTAAATTAGCATGATCCATGCGACCGGCAGCATTAATCCGTGGCGCCAAGCCAAAGCTAATTGCTCGAGCGTCTATTTTATTAAAATCAATACTAGCTACTTCAATCATTTTTCGCAAACCAAGACGCTGTGTTTTTTTTAAAACTATCAAGCCGTATTTTAATAGAGTCCTATTTTCACCAAGCAAGGGCACCATATCAGCTACTGTAGAAATAGCCACCATATCCAAAAGCCACTTTTCCTGAATTTCTTTTTCCGGATCAGAAATTTTATTACCTGAATGTTTAATCAAAGCTTGAGTTAATTTAAAAGCCACTCCCCCACCAGATAAAAATTTAAAAGGATATTTTTCGTCTTTCATCTGCGGATGGATAATCGCTAATACTTTGGGAACTTCTTCAGGAATACTATGGTGATCAGTAATAATGACATCAATTTTCTGGCTGTTAGCCAAATCAACTTCTTCGGCATTACTAATTCCGCAATCACAGGTAATTAATAATTTTGTTTGTTTTTGAGCTAATTCTTTAATTGCGTTTTTATTTAAACCATAACCCTCTTTTTCCCGATGAGGCAGATAAACATCTACTTTAGCTCCTAAATTTTTTAAAATAGACCATAAAATCACGGCCGCACTAACTCCATCAGCATCATAGTCTCCAAAAATAGTAATTAATTCTTGCTGGTCTATGGCTTGAAAAATGCGGTCGCAGGCCTTGTCCATGTCCTTAAATAAACAGGGATCATGAATATCCTGACTGTAATCAGGGTATAAAAACTCATCAATTTTTTCCTGGGTAGTTAATCCGCGATGATAAAGTAACTGGGCAACAATGGGATGTAATTCCGGGAATTTATCAAAGATAGTTGGATCAATTTTCTGCGGTAAGTTCCAAAGATATGACATAAAAAAATAGCTTTAATAACGCCATTTATTGTAGCAATATTTTCTGTTTTTGGCTAATTAATTCTTGTTATTGAATAAAAATTATAAATATAATATACTGAAGTTAATATTTATAATAGTTCTTTTTATTAAGAGGTAATATTATGAGTAAATTCACAAAAAAAGGTTGGACTGTTTATATAATCTGCCTTCTAATCCTTACTTCAGCTTTCTTATTTTTCTATCCTTCAATATTAGAAAAACAAGACATTGTAGGATTTGGCTTGATCATCTTCACAGTTATAGGAATTCTTACAGGAACAACAATAGGGGCAATATTAGCCTCCAGTAGACTACCTAAACCTATAATAATAGGAATAGCAACAGGAGTTATTATAACCGCTATGAGTATTATAATAAATGCCGGAGTGCCAAAATTATATGCTGGTTCAGTGATGGAGACTAGTGCTTATATGTTTTACTACATGTATTTTCTGGTTTTATATTCTATTGTTTTTTGCTTGACTTATTTAATTAAGCATGCGAAAGCTTAAAATAGCTCAATTATTTACTCCTAAAATTAATAGACTCGCCGCAAGCGAGTCTATTTTGTTTTTTTATTATAAATTCTATTTCATACCCCCTCTACCCGGCATTTGCCGGGTTTTTCTCCCCCTAAATTAGGGGGAGATGTTCCTGTCTGCCGGCAGGCAGGCGCAGGACAGAGGGGTATATTCTATTTAACTTTCTGCACTTTGATTTTAACCGCATGTTTTTTTATCTTAGGTTGAAAAGTTTCGCTAGTTTTAACTGTTAATACTGGTCTTAGGGGCTTAACTATTTCTTTTTTGATTTTAGGTGTCGGATTTTTTAATGCCGCCAATAAAAATAATAACCCAAAAGCTAATAGTAGTAAACCAACTAAAACCAACCAAAAATAAATATTGTTAAAATTAAAAAATGATGAATGTTCTACGCCCGCAGTCATGGAATTATATTTATCAATAATAATATTAGCCCGGTCATTTAAATCCTGTAGCTTCTCTTCTGACTCTACTAAATTCTCCAAAATATCAGATTCTTGAGCTAATTTAATTACTTGGAAATCAGACATTTGATAGTTTTATCAACTAAATTAATTATCTCTCCTTCCGGAGCAATTAAAATTTTACATTTATTTGGCACCGCTAAATCCTTGAGCGCTAATTTTCTAATAACAGAACTATTAACTCCCACTGCGCCGGTAAAAACAATTGCTTCTAGTTTTTTACTTAAACTAATATAGGAAGCCAAATAGCGCTTAATATCATAAATATAAACGGCTAAGGCCAGTCGGGCTACTTTTTTTTGCTGAATACTGAATTTTTTCTTTGATTTATAGTTGGTCACTCTATAGCCAGCAGCTCTTAAAATCTCCCGCAAATCAGACATGCCGGAAAGACCGAATAAACCAGCTTCTTTATTTAGCAAATTTTTGATCTGATTATTTGACATCTTTAATTCTGATCCCAGATAAAAAACAATACTAGCTGGCAAATCACCACTACGTGTAGCCATAGTCAAACCCTCATTTGGTGAAAACCCCATGGTTGTGTCTTTGACTTTTCCTCTCTCGAATAAAGTAATACTGCCGCCTGAACCTAAATGACAAGTAATGACAGCCAATTTATTCAGTTTTCTATTCAATCTTTTGGCCGCATATTTTGTAGCCATTTCATGGCTTAAGCCATGAAAACCATATTTACGAATCTGATATTGCTCATAATACTTAAGTGGTAAAGAATAAAGATAGGCCTCCGGCTCTAGATTCTGGTACCAGGCCGTATCAAAACTAGCCGCTACTTTTACTTTGGGTAAATATAATTTGACTAATTTCATCAACTCGACTGTCCAAGGATTATGCAAAGGAGCCAATTTATTATATTTGACAATCTTTCTGAGAAACTGCTTATTAACCCTAGCTGTTTTAACAAATTCCTCTCCTCCATGAACCATCCTAAAACCAACATAGCCGACATTATATTCCTCCACTAAACTATAAATATACTGCCAAGCATTCTTTAAATCATGTGGTTCGGAATAATTAATTTTTTTTAATTTTCCTTTTAAATAATAATGCAAAACACTTTGCTGTGAATTACCAGTCACCGAACCTGCTAATATTTCTCGCCCCAGAATTTTCTTCTTTAACTCAAAAAGAGCAAATTTTAAACTGCTGCTGCCGTTGTTTAAAATTAATAAATATTTTTTATTCATCACAACTTAATTATCGTCATTGCGAGCGTAGCGAAGCAATCTATAATTTTAGTTTGCCGCGTCGCCCTTCTGGGCTCCTCGCAAAGACAGTAAATTATACTTTATTTAAAAAGATAACTCCACAGTGGCATTATTTTTTATGCCAATGGCATTGGCCTCATCAGTGTCTAAATGCACTCGGGTTTTATAATCGCCCACTCTGACCATTACTTCTTTTAAAATCGCTGCTCGCGGACCTTTAAATGAAACTTTAATTTTTTGCTTGTTCTTAAGACCCCAACTTTTGGCTTGCTTTTCTGGAAGATGCAGATGTCTCTTAGGAATAATCACTCCTTCTCTTATTTTTAATTTTCCTTTCGGCCCTTTCAAGATCACTCCCGGTGAGTTTTTAACATCACCTGATAATCTTAAAACAGGTCTAATACCCAAAAAGATACAATCCGTTAAAGACAATTCAATCTGAGTCTTTTTTCTGACCGGACCGACAATTCGAACTTTTTCAAGTTTATTCTTCAAGCCGATTATTTCCAAAGTCTGTTTGGAAGCAAATTCACCTGGCTGGGAAAGTTTATGCTGTTTTTTTAATTTAAAATTAGGACCAAAAAGTTTGGCTAAATGCTGTGGCGAAATATGTAAATGTCGCGCTGAAATTTCAGCAATTGCTTTTTTCATAATTTATATTTTTTTAAATCTTTTTGTGTTAATAATCCTTCTTGGGCGCCAATTTTCATAATAACCGCCGTACTGTTAATAATGGCTAACTTTAAAGCTTTTTCTAAATCCCAATGATACTTGATTAAACCAGCCACTAAACTGGAACCAAAAACATCGCCTGCTCCAGTAGTATTAATACCCTTTCGTTTTGAAGCTGGACGAAAATATATTTTTTGACCGTCATAAATATAAGCTCCCCTATGGCCATCCGTCACCACTGTCAATTTTTGTCCATATTGATGCAAATTCTTTAAAATATAATTAACACTATTTTTAACCTTATCTTTTTTTAAGGAAACCAAAAGCTCCAAGGCCTCATCGCGATTTACATCAAAAACCACTGTCTGTTTCATAAATTTAGCCAACTTTTTTAAACCAAGCTTTAACTGATCGGCTCCGGGATTCCAAACCACCTTAATTTTTTTCCGACGACAATGATCAAATAGTTTTTTAAAATCTCCCATCATCTTAAATGAAGGCGAAGCTAAATAAACCCAAGGAGTATTAATTTTTCTAATTAATTGATTATTTAAACGCAAAGCATCATTAGCGCCGCGATAGACAAAAATAACATGTTCTTTATACTGACCAACATTAACAATAAAAGAAGTAGCTGTTTTTAATTGGGGATGTTTTTGAATTAAATTTGTGTTTATTTTTTTACTTTTGAGGTACTTAATTATATTTTGTCCGACAAAATCATCCCCCACAGACAAAATGGTTTGGGTTTTAATACCTAAAGAAGCGAAATTAACTGCCGTATTGGCTCCACCGCCGCCATAAGTAAAAAAAACGTCCTGACTGTAAATTTTAGCGCCGTATTCAACAGCAATCAGCTTCTGTCGAAGCAAATCCTCTTTATTATCGAGCAAAAGCGCTTCATCTGTATAAAACATAATATCGCGAGTTGCTCCGCCAATGGTCGTGACTTTGTTTGTAGTCATTAAATATAACGATTATAATCTTTTATTTTATCAATTATCATTTTCATGATATATAAAAAAGTTCCGCCCATGCCCGCCACAAAAATCATCTGGATATTAAAACTAACTTCAAAGGTAGATAGTTCCTGCAAAATAGTAACTCCTACCAAAACTCCTAGAGCTACTGTTGAAACAAATAAAAGCATCACTAAAGTAAAAACTAATTCCGCAATTTTGTGTAAAGGCATATTTTTTTGCTTATAGCTGATAACGTATAGCTAATAGTAGACTACTATTATGTACACCATAGGCTATCAACCATTTTATTTCTCGTGATAAATCTCCTCTTTCTTTTCTTTCATAAAACCTAACCAGTCTTCAAAAGCGGAAATAAACATTTTAAAGGGAGCTTCAATAATAAAATCCATAACAAAAGCGAAAATATTTATCTTTTTAAATCTAACTGACATCCAACGACCAACGGCTAAAATAGGTAAAGAAAAAAAGTTCATAAAGAATGAAATAATGCTTTCTTTTCTTTTCAAAACCATCAACTCTTTGGCTGTAGAGCGTATTTTTATGGCAAAAAAACTGACAGCTGATAAGAAGAATAAAAATAGACCACCACTCAAAATATTAAACTCCAGCCGACGCAACATGTAAATAATTAGACCAAAGACAGCGACGTATAGGAGTGTGTACATAAAATAATAAAACATGTGAGCCCTTAAACTCTTGCGAAATTTAGTGCTTAATTTGCAGAGAATTGATTGGGAGGGACGATTATAAACTAAATTATGCAAATTTTCCAAAATAAGTTTTGTATTTTCCTTATTCGGCGGCACAATGGTCAGTGTAATCAAAAACATAAGTAAAGGAGGAAAAACAACATTAATGCCTAAATTAAAATAATTAATATGTTTAATTATATAAACCTCATAAGGAAATTCCAAAATTAAAGCTAAAAGAACTTTAGTAACAAAGATATATATAATAGCCCGCAATGAACTCCGGCGAATACGTCCGCGAATTTTTTTATACTTCTGGTTAATTAACAATTTTGCTTCTGATTCCAACGATTCAGGATCCACTAGTAAACTCTCAATATCCTGGCCTTTGCTCAAAATCAATTCATATAAAATTTGAAAGGTCACCACCGGCTCCTTAATGGACTGCAAGATTTTTCTTTGGTAGGGGTGCCTAAGATGATACTGAATAGTATTGTAAATAGCCGGCAACTTGCTAGCCATTAACTTAATTAAACGATCATCAGCTTTAAGCCAGTTATTAAAATATAGATTCAATAAATGATAAGAAATAATTGTATCATCAGATTTAACCAAAGACTTGTGAATAGCAATGTAAAGCTGAATGTTTTTTTCCTCAATATTTATCTCGTCACCTTTAAGTTTGATGCGAGTCTTGGTTACCTGATACATGGCCTCAATGACTGCATCCTCAATATCTTCCGGCTGTAGAAGCATATCAATTTCGCAGGCCTCAATACCGATCAACCATTCAAAATAATCCTTAATATCGTCGCCGTGGTACATGTCATTCATCAAGAGAAAAAAATCATTATATTTTTCAATGATTTTTTCAACTTGTTTAATATAACTCTCCGGCACAGAATTATTCGGCAAATAATGAGCCCGAATTAATTCCTCCAGTAAACTCTTAGCTATTTGCGGCTTAAGCATTTCTAAAATAAAACGCCGCTTTAGGTTTCTTTCAATAGCAAAACGACGTAACAGATGTGCATCTTTAAAATCAATACTATTCCTTAATTTTTCGTAAAGAGAAGCCAAGTGACTGGTAATGTCCTCAACTTCTATCTTGTTTTCTTCCTGGCTGATTAATTCTCTCCTGTGGTAAATCCGATCCAGTTTTTTATACAACAGTACAATTTCCTCTGAAATCTTCATATTTTATTGCTAAATTAGATGAATTAAAAATACCATAAATTCAAGATTTTTTCAATCAAAAATAAACTTGACAAAACTTATTAAAACTCCTAAATTAAAATAATATTTTGTAAACTCAAATTAAATCAACCCTAGGAAGCAACCTATGAATGGTCAAGATAAAAAAATTCCGCCTGAAGAGAACGTTGAATATCTTACCGATATCCTAACTACAATCTTTCAATATTACCCCGAGGAGATAATCAATCAGGCCGTTACTACAGCTAAAATAGCAGCCGCAAAGAAGAGGAAAGAAAAAAAGTTAAAAAAACAGTCTTAGAAAAATTTATCCTAAAAACCACCTTAAGCTAATTGAGCTAAATTCAAAAAGTTACAAGGTGGTTTTTTGCTTTGTTTATATTGTTTCGTTAACTAGAGAATTAAGGACAAATCGGGAAATGGCATAAGCGGCAAAAACTATCAGTAAGCCAATCGCTCCGGCCACCACTGCCTGTTTACCAGCGTCAGTGTCTTGACTGTTACCTCCGGAGGTCATCATTTTAAAACCGCCGTAGATAATGCCGAGTATAGCTAGGATGCCCAAAAAACCCAAAACGATATTAATGACCCCGGCAATGGTATCATTCAAATCCTTAGTTCCTAATTCTGTCTCGCTTAACTCATTTAACCCAAAAGGATCAGTTTGGGCTAAAGCCGTTCCCGGCAGAAGTAATAATACTAAAAATAAATACTTTGCTTTCTTCATAGATAATTTTTTTATAAATCAGATCTATTATAACATAAAATAAAAAATAGAAAAACAAAATGGCGTATCTTCCCCTGTGAGAATTAATACGCCATTTAACACATTATTGTGTATATTGCTCGAGAATTTTTATGAAAGGATATTCTTTTGTAGCAAAAGCATACCCTCTCATTATGTCCTTCATACCTCGGTATTCTTCGTCATAACCAAAGTTGTAGGAAATACGATTTGTCCACCACCAGTAGCGAAACCCTTCAGTTTCTACAAAACTTCTCCATTCTTTGCAATTAAACTGAACTAGTCTGGCATTAAAGCCATGCCCAGCAGTAGTTATGGCTACCCGCATTGGTCGGGTATCTATCTTTGCTACTAAGACCCATGGTGCTGTTCTGTGCCATCCTCCGCCTTCCTGCATCCACATTTTACCAGTAAAAATATTCCTGGCAATTCCAATCTCGGTAGGTTCTGTGTAATTGAGGAAGATAAAATAAGACAGGAGAAGTATAGCAAAAATAGTAGTGGAAATCCCAACTAACCATTTATTTTTGCTTTTCATTATTCTCCATCCGTTTCCGTATCATCGGGGCTTTGGCTCGGATTTATCTCGCTCAAGACAATGATGAATGGACAATCTTTCCCGCCTTCCTTGTCAAAGGCATAACACTTCATGATTTCTTTGAGATTACCAAGATCGTCACCAGCATCGCGTCCGTGCCATTCCACAAAGGTTTCCAGTCCCTCGGGGTTAAACCTTACCAATTTAGCATTTAAGACACGGGAAGGAATACCGGAACCGCCGCGCGAAGAAAATTCATTTCCAAAACTGGCGGTAATAGATAATTGATATGGTCGCAAATCAATCGAGTGTACTGAGTACTTAAAAGGCGGAAAGATAAAGTATCCTGTGCGCTCCAATGGCGTAATTTCACCACTGAATCGATTGTAGACTAATCCCAGTTCGTAATTGTCTACAAACGAGACAAAAGCTGCATGAAAAATAATCAAGCCTACAAACAGCAGGATTATGATTACGGCTAGTACAATCGGCCATTTTTTCAGGTCTATCATTACAATGTCTCCTTTAATTAGGATGTTTATTTATAGGTACGTTTACAAAAGTTATGTAAATTAATGCTCCATTTAAGCATATTATCAATAAAATGTCAAGATCAAAAAAATGCTTCATCCAAAGCAAATTTTTAGAACTAATAAATATAATAAAATTCATTGGCTCGGGGACCCGACTCCGCCCTTTGGGCTTCGTCTGGGTGCAAACCCCTCCGCCACGCTATGCGTGGCTCGGGGACAGGGGCTCGAACCCCGATTGCCTGGACCAAAACCAGGTGTCCTACCATTAGACGATCCCCGAATATAAATATAATACGCGACTAATCATAATATTTTTCTAATAAAATGTCAATAATTTAAAAATTATTTAAATAAAAAACACCCTCAGCAAATCGAATTTTAGCTCGAAAAGTTAAAGGGTGTTTTTTGACAATCACTTAATCACTGTTGCCCGCTTGGTATGCGAATAATTATTAGTCTTGAAACGAACAAAGTAAATCCCGCTACTTAAACCGGATAAAGAAACCTGATGTTGACCTTTGTCTTGTGGCTGGTTAGCTAAAGCTTTGATGTGACTCCCCCTAATATCATATAAGTCTATTTTTACCCATCCTGCTTCAGTAAGATAATAACTGATCTTAGCAGATGAATTAAAAGGATTGGGATAAATAAAAATATGAGTGGGAGCAGCTAGATTACTATTGTCAGGTGGCAAATCGGTTGTAGAATCGGCAAAGGCAAATAAAGATTGTCCGGCCGCCACATAAACCACGCCATTTTCATCAATCGCTGGTGAACTAGCAGCCGACTGCAAAACATCTGAACTCCATTTAGCACCGCCGCTATTAGTAATGGCTAAAAATCTACCTCCTTCAGTGCCAATATAAATAGTTCCATCTCTACCAATAGCCGGTGAGGAATATTTAACAGCGCTCGGCGTATAATAGGCCCAAAGTAGAGTTCCGTCAGAAGAACGCGCTTCTAGTCCTTCAGTGGTGCCGTAATAGATCACCCCGTTATGATAAGCTGGCGAGGAATGCAACGCTTCTGCACTATGTTTCCAATTGCGATCGCCATCTTTGAGTGACTGGATGCTACTGGGCCAAAAACTGGACCAATAGGTAGCCAGATAAACATTACCTTCTCTATCAAGAGTAGGCGTCATCTGCACTCCATTTCCTTCAAAGGCAAGGTAGTCATAAGACCACCATAAATTGCCGTTTGAACGATAAGCATAGAGCACATAGTCGTCCCAAAGGGCCTGACTACTAACCACATAAACATTACCTTCTTGGTCTACAGCTGGAGCGGCATAGATGATATTGCCGCTCAAGTTGTCACTCATCCAGTAAAAATCGCCACTTAAGCTAAACGACCAGAGCCGATCTTCGTCGCAGACATAAATTGTGTCACCCTGAATAGTGACATGAGTAAGATCATTATCGTCTAAGGGTTGACTCCAATATAGCCCACTTGGCTGATAAGCATAGAGAGTATCACCAGCTCCGAAGTAAAGAGTATTATTGTAAATAGCCACCACTGTCTCTACAGGGAAACCGGTAGAAATATGCTCAAAAATAAAACCACTAGTATCAATGACGTAAACGCCATCATCAGTTCCTACCACAATGCGTCGAGAACCATTATACAGGCCCACACTAGGTCCGCCATAGGGTGAAATATTCACTCCTAAATCAAGCTGCCATTTCAGATTATTGGTTTGAGCGGCTATAATATTGGCCCGACCAGTATGTCGAGTATCTCTCTGAAACATTGGCCAATCAGCCCAACTTAAATTAGTAATTAAGAGGCCGAAGAGGACAACAAACATTAGTGTTTTTTTCACTTTCTATCTCCTTTGTAAAGTACTTTTATTTTCAACTAGATTATATTATTAAAATTTATTAGAAGCAAGTTTTTAAAAACCTGACTCCGTTAGAGGTAAATCCTCTAAAGTGGTTGACATCTATTTAAAAATAATATAAGATACTCAAGTAACAGTCCTTTGATTAAATTAAAATGGTTCGGTGCTCTTACACAAATGCCTCCCCGCTTCGGGTAGTTCCAGCCCCCCTCTACCCAAGCAAATGGTGTCTGTAAATAAGACACCGAGCCTTATAATACTGCCTCCATAAAATATGCAGGCACCCATAGGGATTGGCTTCGGCTGATCCCTTTTTATTTTTATTAAAAATAAATACCCCTTTAGAAAAGGGGTTATTTTATTATCTCTAAACTTTCAAACTGGCTTTAATAAAATCTCTAAATAATGGATGGGGTCTAAGTGGCCGAGATTTGAATTCCGGATGAAATTGAGAAGCGACAAAAAACGGATGGTCTCTTAATTCAATGATTTCCACTAATTTTTTATTCGGTGAAAGTCCGGCAAAACGCATGCCTGCTTCTTCCAATGGCTGATAATAATCCATATTAAATTCATAGCGATGGCGGTGTCTTTCCTCTATTTTGGGCTGCCCATATGCTTTGTAGCTAAGGGAATTTTTATCCAAGACACAAGGATAGGCGCCTAATCTTAAAGTACCACCCTTATCTTCATCTGCAGTATGCCCCGGCAAGATATGAATAACCGGATTAGCAGTCTTGGGATCAAATTCAGTAGAATTGACATCTTTAGTATTTAACACATGCCTGGTAAATTCAATTGTAGCCACTTGCATACCCAAACATAAGCCCAGATATGGCTTCTTATGCTCGCGGGCATATTTAGCGGCCATAATTTTACCTTCAATACCCCGATAGCCAAAACCACCCGGCACGACAATACCAGCAACTTTATCTAATTTTCTTAACTCTGCTTTATCTTTCTTCTCCAATTTAATTGAACTAACCCAAACCAAATTTAAATCAACATTATTGTGATAACAAGCTGACTTAATGGCTTCCACCACACTAATATAAGCGTCAATATTTTCATTGTATTTGCCAACTAAGGCAATAGACAATTTTTTCTTAGTACTTTTAATTTTCTTAATAAACTTCTCCCATTCATCAAGTTTTGGTTTTCTGGTCGGCAAATTCAAACGATTAAAAATAATTCTGGAAATTTTATACTTTTTCTCAAAAGACAAAGGAACTTCATAGATAGTTTTGACGGTCTGGGCCGGAATCACCGCCTCTTCCTTGACATCGGCAAAGAGAGCAATTTTACTAATTACTTCTTTGGTTAATTTTTTATCACTACGAGCTAAAATAATATCCGGCTGCAAACCACGGCGGTATAACTCCCTGACTGACGCTTGTGTGGGTTTGGTTTTTAATTCGCTGGATGCCTTCAGGAACGGCAATAAAGTCAAATGAATCAACATCACATTTTCTCGGCCAACTTCCCGTTGGAACTGACGAGCTGCTTCCAGATATGGTTCGCCTTCAATATCACCAACCGTACCTCCTAATTCTAACAATAAAAAATCCGCTTTACTTTCAACCGCCGCCTTTTTAATATAATTTTTAATTTCATCAGTAATATGAGGAATAATTTGAATTGTTTTTCCTAAATAATGCCCAGCACGCTCACCTTTTAAAACTTTTTCATAAATCTGCCCGGTGGTTAAATTAGACAATTCTGATAAATTAGTGTCAATAAATCTTTCATAATGACCTAAATCTAAATCAGTTTCTGCTCCGTCATCAGTAACATAAACTTCGCCGTGCTGATAAGGGCTCATGGTTCCCGGATCAACATTTAAATAAGGATCTAATTTTAAAGTAAAAACAGAATAACCAGAGGCCCTTAAAATCGCTCCGACTGATGCTGAAGCAATTCCTTTGCCCAAGCCGGAACAAACTCCTCCAGTTATAAAAATAAATTTTGTTTGTTTCATCCCGTTAGAAATTATAGTAACAACTAATTAAATAAAATTTAATTTATGCACCCGCTAAAATTCGGGAATTTCTAACGGGATTCATACTAATTGATTATTCAAAAATTAGTTCTTTTGCTTTGTCCATTTGCGGATCTAAATCATTTTCATAATCCTCTATTGTTAAATTAATTTCAATATCTGGAGTGATGCCCTGATTTTCAATAGTCCGACCATTGGGAGTTAACCAATCAGCTGTGGTTAATTTTACAGAGGAACCATCTTCTAAAGAAATTAATTGTTGAACTGAACCTTTACCAAAAGTTGTTTCGCCGACAATCGTGGCCTGACCATAATCCTGTAAAGCACCAGCTACAATCTCTGAAGCAGAAGCAGATCCATCATTAACTAACACAATTGTCTTAAAATTAGCTAAACTGTCCTTTACTAGGGCCTCATAACTTTTATCTTTATGCTTATCGCTAAAAGACTCCCTGACTACTACTTGACCGGGCTCGAGCCAACTACTGGCTATCTCCACGGCTGTACTTAAATAACCGCCAGGATTATTGCGTAAATCAAGAATAATGCCCCTTGGATTATCCCGCAGCACCTTTTGAGCCGCTTTAATAAAACGATCACCGGTGTCATTATTAAAATCAGTAATTTTAATAATAGCGATATCATCTTCCAAATTATATTCAACGCTTGGTATATCTATTTTATCACGAGTAATAGTCACTTCTTTGGTGGAAGTCTCATTTTTTGACAAAATCATCAGAGTGACGTCGCTGCCTCTATCACCTCTAATTAAAGTTACTGCTTCATCTACAGATGCATCTGTTAGATCATAATTATCTACTGCTAAGATTTTATCACCGGGCTTTAAACCAGCTCTTTCTGCCGGAGAATCAGCTAAAGGAGAGATAACGACTAAATAACCCTTTCTTTTGCCAATTTCAATGCCGATACCATAAAAACTACCATTTAACTCTCGAGTGAACTCATCTGTAATCTCCGGATTCAAAAAAACAGAGTGGGAATCGCCTAAAGCGTAAACCATGCCCGAAACAGCCCCATAAAACAAATCGCGGTCGCTGACACTACTCTTGTATAGATAATCTTCATGAATAATATCCCAGACTTCACCAAATAAACCAACTTTAATTTGATCATTGCCGGAAAAAATATCAGCTAACTCGTTACTAGTTTGTTCTAACACTTCTTGAGAAGTTTGAGGATAAGAAGGGGTGCTCCCCACAGCCACTCCAATTATAAAAATAATGGCTAAAACAAAAACTAAAGCATAAACCTTGGCAATCTTTTTCCACCAAGGATTTTTTTTCTCTACAGAAGTAGTTATATCAGTTTGAAATTGATCCATTTTAAATTTTTCTATTATTGATCATTAATGCGTTTAATTCTAGCTCCTAAATTTGCTAAACGCAAATCCAATTGCTCATAACCCCGATCAACCTGATAAATATTAGTCACCGTACTGGTGCCTGAAGCAGCTAAAGCGGCAATAATTAAAGTGGCCCCGGCCCGTAGATCAAAACTATTGATTTCTTTACCAAAAAGAGGCGACGGTCCAATAACCACTACTCGATGAGGATCAGAAACAACAATATTGGCCCCCATCTTCTTTAACTCGGAGATATATTTTAAACGCCCATCATACATCCAATCATGAATTAAAGAAGTACCCTTAGCTTGAGTCATTAAAACTGCAAACGGCTGAATTAAATCAGCCGCAAAACCGGGATAAGGCATATCATGCAATTTTTTGATAGCTTTTAAATTAACTTTGCCGTCAACCTTGATGTTGGCTAATTTATAATGTCCTTGAGGATCTTGATTAAGATACTCAATCTCCAACTTTAAGCCAACTTCTTTATATTTTTCTAATTCTAAAGCTATAAACTGCGGGGCTGTATTTTCAATGGTAATTTTAGAACGGGTTGCTCCGGCCAAACTAATAAAAGTGCCGGTTTCTATCAAATCAGGAATAATAGTATATTCTCCGCCGTGTAATATAGTAGCTCCCTTGATTATCAAATCATGACTGCCAATTCCCTTAATTTCAACCCCTAAACTTTCTAAAAACCAACAAAGATCCTGCACATGCGGTTCACTAGCGGCTAATCGAATTGAAACCGTACCTTGATTTAAAGCAGCCGCCAAAATAATATTTTCCGTGGCTGTCACAGATATCTCGGTCATAACTATCTCTTCTTGGGCCGGTTTAACTTTCTTCAAAATATATTGATTATCATCTGACTTAATCTCAACACCCAATTGTTCCAAAGCCCTGAAATGCACGTCCATGGAACGAGCTCCGATCTGACAGCCACCTGGCTCTTTGATTCTAACCTTACCAAAACGGGCTAAAAGTGCCCCCATTAATAAAATTGAAGAACGCAGACAACTAACGACCGTCATATCTATCTTATCCGGATTCAATTGGGAATTATCAATTTTAACGCTGTTTTTATCTAACCAATTGACTTTAGCGCCCATTGAGACAATTATCTGCAACATCTTTTTAACATCCTCAATTAAAGGAACGTTATGCAAAATTATTTCCTCTTTAGTTAAAATACTAGCAGCAATAATAGGCGTAGCTGCATTTTTAAAACCAGCCACTTTGATATTACCGTGCAAGGTATTACCGCCTTGAATAATAAATTCAGACATAGTATAGTGATAATAAACTACATCCTAAATGATACCGCAAAATTAAATTTCTAACAAGATGGGAATAGCCCTCAGAAGAGTTACATATTCATTCTTTCTACTATTGTTTTTTATTGTCACACCACTATTAATCCTCTATGCTTCCGGCTTTAGATATAATTTTGATATTGGCATGATAGAAAAAACAGGTGCTTTTTATATTAAATCTTATCCTCGCAACGCTGAAATTTACATTAATGACCTCAAATCAAAACATAAAACTCCTAAACAAATAACTAATCTTGCCCCCGGCACCTATACGCTTAAAATAACTAAAAATAACTATACCCCCTGGCAGAAAAAACTATCTGTTTACTCAGGTGAAACAACTTTTGTGGAAGATGTTGTTTTATTTTTAGAAAATCAAGAAAAAACCGAACTTGGTTCAGGTAGTGTTGAATTTTTAATTAATAAAAATAAGGATAAATATGCTTATT
The DNA here is from genome assembly GCA_002787405.1 of Candidatus Komeilibacteria bacterium CG11_big_fil_rev_8_21_14_0_20_36_20. Lineage (GTDB taxonomy): Bacteria > Patescibacteriota > Patescibacteriia > UBA1558 > GWA2-36-10 > PCWQ01. The sequence continues at coordinate 1,987 of PCWQ01000014.1, read as the reverse complement.
TGGATGAACAAAACCGACTGTTTATTACTGATGTCAACCAGGATAAAAATTTCCTTATTTTTACTCTTGGACAAGCTTATAATTTAGTTGACTGGTCGCTTGATAACCAATTTCTATTAATCAAAAAAGAAGAGCTCTATTATACTTTTGACCTTAACCAAAAAGAAATCCAATGGCTCCCTCTTTCTGCTATAGAAAAAATTATCTGGGATAATAAAGAATCGAATATTATTTGGTATACCAAAGATGAAAAAATATTTCGCTACAACACCCAAATTGTCAATCACCAACCCCAGCCAATTGATTTTGACAGCGAGAAAACAATTAATGATTTTGCCTTATTTAATGATTATTTAATTATTCAATACACCAACAATAAAAACAATTACGTCGAACAATTAAATAAAAATAATCTATCCCCTGTTCAAACTATTTCTGATGTTAATCTGGGCAAACTAGACGTCCTAATGGCTGATGAACGGCACCTGCTCTTTACCATTGGCTCAACATTATATATTCAAAATATTTATCAAGAACCAGTTTTGATTCCTATTACCAAAGCCGATCTTCATGATAATAATCTTTTGTTAACTAATGGCTATGAAATTGTTCTCTATAATTATAAAGAAAGTCAACAGCAGTTGATTGATCGCTCTTCGCAAATCGTCTCTGATATTTTGTGGCACCCCAATGGCAGTTATTTTATCAGCGAAGTCAATGAAAAAACCAAAATCACTGAAGTTGACGGTCGAGACCAACGTAATTCAGTAGAACTTTTAGATGATCCTTGGAAAAAAATGTATTTATTTAACAAAAAAGGAGACAAGCTTTTTATCTTAACTCCTGAAGAAAATTTTTATTTAACTATACAATAAAATAATAAATCAAAAAGAAAACACCCCGCCGATCTATCTAGATTAGCGGGGATTTTATAATTTACTTAGGAGTTGTTTTTAAACTCCGAAGAAAGGTTGCGTTGTCCACCCTTCTTTGCTTCTCGCCAACACTCAGAGCTTCAGCGGGCAGGAAGGTCTGACTTCATTTTAAATAAAAATCTTATTTAAATATGATAATTTTACTTATCCACAGGATTATCCTTGACTTTCGGTTTTTGTTCGGTATATAATATAAGTATAAGTTTTTAACAAAAATATATGCCAAATTTAACTAAAAAACAAAAAGAAATTTTAGACTTTATTACCCAGTTTATTCAAACAAATGATTATGCTCCTAGCTATCGGGAAATTGCTGATTATTTTGGACTCTCCTCTACAGCCACTGTCCACGAACATATTAAAGCTCTGGAAGACAAAGGTCTAATCACGAGTGGCCATAATATGGCTCGTTCTCTAGAAATAATTAAGCATCGCTTTGGCCAATCAATTGAATTGCCTTTAGCCGGACTAATTACAGCTGGCGAGCCCATAGAAGCTATCCAAGACAATGAAATGATCGCTGTGCCCTCTACTCTAGTAAAGGATGAAAATAGCTATGTTCTTAAGGTCAGGGGCGAATCAATGATTGAAGAAGGTATTTTAGATGGCGATTATGTGATTGTGGAAAGAAATTTCTATCCTAAAAATGGTGACGTGGTGGTAGCTCTTTTAGATAATACTTATGCTACCCTGAAAAAATATTATCGGGAAAAAGACCGCATTCGACTGCAGCCAGCTAATAAAACCATGAAGCCAATTTATGCTCAAAATCCTTCCATTCAAGGCATTGTCCGGGCTATCTTAAGAACTTTTATTTAAAAAGTTATGTGCATACCAAGGAAATATAAAATTAAATATCGGAAATATTTGCTCTTGCTGGGCAATTATTTTCTTGATAAATATCACAAAAAGCGCCTAAAATTAAATTTTAGGCGAACTAGAAAAGATGTCAATCTAGTATAAACTGCCTCTTTCCCGTATTATTCTAATTAAAAATGCGACATAGACAGATGATATAATTGGTTATGTAGAAATAACAATTAAACATCAAA
>PCWQ01000013.1 GCA_002787405.1 Candidatus Komeilibacteria bacterium CG11_big_fil_rev_8_21_14_0_20_36_20 | reverse complement strand
CGGCGATGTCAATAATGATGGTCAGTTAGAAATCATTACGGCGCCAATGGCTAGCGGTGGTCCTCATATTCGGGTTTTTGATGATCAAGGCCGAGTGCTTTTTCAATTTTTTGCCTATGAGGCTAATTTTCACGGCGGAGTCAATCTGGCTGTTGGTGATGTTAACAATGACGGGAAAGACGAGATTGTAACAGCACCGTTTAGTAGTTATGTGCCGGAGATTAAAGTTTTTGACGATCATCATCTCATCAAAGGAAATTTTTTGGCTTTTGAGAGTTCTATGACGGCGGGAGTGAAGATTAGTGTGGGTGACGTAAATGATGATGGTTGGCCGGAAATAGTGGCTATTCCAGCTAAAAATGCAGAGCCAAAAATTAAATTATTTAGTTTAAAAGGTACATTAAAAGGAGAATTTTTAGCTTATAATCAAAACCTAAGCGGTGGTGTGAAGGTTTTAGCTAGGGATATATCAGGAGATCGCCGCCCAGAGGTGTTAGTTTTACCAAATAAAGGATCAGCTTCTTTATTGAGAATCTACGATTGGAATGGTACGGAAAAAGATAATTTTTATTTACGTCCGCCGGAAGATAAGAATGGTTATAATTTTGAGGTTTTATTTAAATAATTGATGGCCATGGAGATTAGTGTGATTATTCCAGCTTTTAATGAGGCTAAAGTTATTACCCAAACTGTAGGAGAAGTTAAAGATTTTTTAAAAAATAATTTTTCTAATTTTGAAATAATTGTGATTGATGATGATTCAACCGACCGTACTTTAAATTTAATTAAATCAATTTCGGGAGTTAAAGTTTTACATAATTTAAAAAATCACGGCAAGGGCTATACAGTAAAGAAAGGTCTATTGGCCGCCAAGGGTGAATTAATTTTATTTATGGATGCCGATAATTCAACCGCTATTACGGAATTGTCGAAACTTTTAAAACATGCTGATCAGGAAACCTTAGCGATTGGTTCACGAGCTTTGCCTGAATCGGAGATTAAAATCAGACAGAGTAAGTTTAAAATTTTTTTAGGCAAGACGGGCAATCTTTTAAGTCGTTTAATTGTCGCCCCTGGTATTTATGACACCCAATGCGGTTTTAAATTGTTGCCTGGAAAAATGAAGTTCATTTTTAATAAAATGACAATTAATGGTTTTGGCTTTGATTATGAGTTGATTTTTTTAGCTAAAAAATATAATTTTAAGGTCAAGGAAGTGCCGATAGTCTGGTCCAATAATTTTAATTCAACTGTCAAGTGGCATTCTTATCCGCTGACTTTACTGCAGCTTTTTCAAATTCGTCTTTATGATTTATTGGGTAAATATTAATTAAATATAAAATAAAAAATATGTCTACCAAACTTTATATTGAAAATCAAAATATCTTAGTTCTGGGTGGGGCTGGATTTGTCGGTTCACATTTATGCGAGCAATTACTGCAGCGAGGTAATAATGTAGTTTGTGTTGATAATTTTATTTCCAGCGACGTTGAAAATATCAGGTCTCTTTTAGAATATCCAAATTTTAGATTTATCAAACATGATATTAGCGAAGATATAGATTATCAGCTTTTACCGGAATTAAAAAAATTTAAAGTTGACGCGCAAGGTTTTCAGGAGATTTATAATTTAGCTTGCCCGACTGCTCCTAAAGATTTTACAAAATTTCCAGTGCAAACAGCTATTGCTAATTCAGTAGGGGTTATAAAAAGTTTAGAAATAGCCAAGAAATATAAAGCCCGATATTTACTGACTTCTACTGCCGCAGTCTATGGTCGTCCACCTAAAGATGGTAGTTTAGTTAAAGAGGATTATTACGGGTTATTGGATTATTTAGGACCGCGAGCTTGCTATAATGAAGGCAAACGTTTTGCCGAAACCCTGGTGGTTACTTATCGCGATACTTATAAATTAGATACTAGTATTGCCAGATTATTTGGCACCTACGGTCCGCGGATGCTACAACATAGCGGTCGGCAAATTCCTGATTTTATTAAAGCTGCGGTAGATAATCAAACCGTGGAGATTGCTGGCGACAAAAAGACAGCTTCCAGTTTTTGCTATGTCAAAGATATTGTGGAGGGCTTGATTCTCTTGATGGCTTCTGAAATCAGCGATCCAGTTAATTTAGGCAACAGCGAAGCCATCACCTTGACAGAGGTTGCTCAAAAGATCATAGATCTAACCAAATCTGATTCTACCATTAGTTACACTAAAGCTTATAAATATATGACCAGGTCAGCTTTACCGGACATTAGTAAAGCTAAAAATGAGTTAGGATGGTTTCCTTTAGTTAGTTTGGAGGACGGCTTAAGAGAAGCAATTGATTATTATAAAGCCACTGCTTTTCTGCATAAGCCGGATCTTAGTATTGATCAACAAGAATAATTATGAAAATTGTTGTTACCGGCGGGGCTGGATTTATTGGCTCCCATTTAGTAGACGCTTTAGTGGCCTTAGGCCACCGGGTTTTGATAATTGATGATTTGAGTGCCGGTCAAAAAAAGAATATCAATCCGGAAGTGGAGTTTGTGAAATTGGATATTAGTCAAACTCAAATCCATAAGGTTTTATCCAAATTTCAGCCGGAAGTGATTTATCATTTAGCAGCTCAAAAAAATGTCCGAGTTTCTGTAGAACAACCATCACTTGATGCCCAGACAAATATCTTGGGCTCATTGAATTTACTGGAATATTCTTTGGGGAATAAGTTAAAAAAGTTTATTTTTGTTTCTACCGCTGGTGTTTATGGGGAAGCAGATATAATACCAACATCAGAGGACTCTCTAGCTCATCCTATTTCTCCTTATGGGCTGACTAAATTATTTTTTGAGAAATATTTAACTATTTTATCTGATCAAAAAATCCCTTATGTTATTTTGCGTTTGGCTAATGTTTATGGTCCCCGTCAAGATCCTTATGGAGAAGCGGGAGTTATTTCTATTTTTATAGATAATCTCATCAAGGGGAAATCTATTTTAATTAATGGAGACGGTCTTCAAACCAGGGACTATCTTTATGTAGCTGATGTAGTCGAGGCCCTAGTTAAATCTTTAGATGCTAAAAATGTAATTTATAATATTGGTACAGGTAAAAAAGTTGCTTTGTTAGATTTGATTGATCTTCTTAAGAATATTTTTAAAGCATCTCCCAAAATAATTAGTCGACCGGCGATTAAAGGTGAAATTCGTGACAGCTGTTTAGATTCTAGTCAAGCCCGAAATAAATTATCCTGGCAAGCTAACTATGATTTAAAAAAAGGATTAGAATTAACTAAGCAATGGTTTGAGCAAAATCAATAACTGGCAACAGGATGAATATTTACGTAATAATTCCAGCTTATAATGAGGAAAAAAGAATATGGCAAGTGTTAAAGGATTTGTCTTTTTTACCTTATCAGGTGGTAGTGGTTGATGATGCCTCTACTGATCAGACAGTGGCAGTGGTGCGGCCATTCCCAGTGACTCTTTTAAGGCATAAAATTAATCGCGATCAAGGAGCAGCTTTGCAAACCGGCAATCAGTATGCTTTAGAGCAAGGGGCGGACATCATTGTTCATTTTGACGCTGATGGCCAGTTTGTCGCGACAGAGATTGAAGAAATGATTGCCCCGATTGTTAGCGGTCATTACGATGTGGTCTTTGGTTCCCGTTTTTTAGGCAAACATTCTAAGATGCCCTGGCTTAAAAAATCAGTAATTTTACCTATAGCTAGACTGGTGAATAAGATTGTTTTGCATATTGAGCTGACTGATCCACAAAACGGTTTTCGGGTTTTATCTAGAAAAGCTGCTCAGCAAATTTCTATTGAGCAGGATGGCAAAGCTCACTGCAGTGAAATAATTGCTAAAGCGTTCGGTCAGGGCTTGAAAGTTAAAGAAGTGCCAGTGACGGTTATTTATCATCATTTTGGTCAGGGATTTGGGGATGGTTGGCGAATTCTTAAAGATTTATTGTTAAGCAAAATAGTAAAATAATGTTTTTACAAATTATCATTACTTTATTTGTCGTTATTATTCTCTTTAAATTATTCAAGCAAAAGCAGAATAATAAAATTTCTTTAGGAGGTTTTATCGTTTGGTGTCTGTTATGGCTGGCTATTTTGGTGGTTTTTTGGCAGCCAGAAACCACTTCTTATCTGGCTAATTTATTAGGGGTTGGTCGCGGAGCTGATTTGATTGTTTATATTTCTATTGTGGTTATTTTCTATATTTTGTTTAAGGTTTCTGTCCGCCTCAATAAAATTGACGCCGAGATTACTAAGTTAGTGAGGGAGGACGCCATTAAACATGTCGAAAAAAGATAAAGTCATTATTATAATTTTAAATTTTAACGGTTTATCATACTGGCCTGATTTGATGCCGTTTTTAAGTCAGGAAAAATATTCTGATTTTGAACTGGAAATTGTAGTGATTGATAATCATTCCACAGATGATTCGGTTAATTATTTAAAAGAAAATTATCCAGCCGTGACCATTATTCAAAATGCAGAGAACCTTGGTTTTGCGGGTGGTAACAACGTTGGTTATCAGTATGCCCGGCGTCAAGGAGCGGATTTTATCTATTTACTAAATCAGGATACAGTTATTACGAGTGGTTTTTTACAACCCCTCTATGATTTTGCCAAGCATAATAAATTTGGCAGTCTGCAGTCTAAAATAAAATTTTGGTCAGACCAGCATAAAATAAATTCTCTGGGTAATGCTATCCATTATTTAGGTTTCGGTTACAGTACTGGTTTAGGCAGAGAGGATTGGGAAAATAAAATTAAAAAAATAAACTATGCTTCAGGAGCAGGTGTTTTTTTATCAGTTAAGGTTTTGGAAGAATTAAATAAGGATGAGTTGTTTGATCAAACAATGTTTATGTATCTAGAAGATTTAGATTTGGGGTGGTCTTTGCAATTATTGGGTTATGATAATTTTTTAATTCCGGATAGCGTGATTTATCATAAATATGAATTTAATCGGAGCATGAAGCAGAGTTATTGGTTTGAAAGAAATCGTTGGTGGGTAATGTTAAAAAATTATAAAGTGGCCACGCTTTGTCTGATTCTGCCGGCTTGGCTATTGATGGAAGTAGGGCAGTTATTATATGCTTTATTTGATGGTCGCTTTAAACAAAAATTAAGAGCTTGTTTTTGGGTCCTTTCCCCGCGGCAGTGGCATTTTTTGCTGGCTAGACGCCGTTATATCCAAACTAAGAGAAAAAGAACAGACCGCCAAGTGGTGCTTAATTTTCAGGGTTCGATCTTATTTCAGCCCCTAGATTCTCTGATGTTAAAATTAGCCAATATAATTTTTGGGTTATACTGGTTGATAATTAAAAATTTTATTTTCTGGTAAGATAGGATAAATTGTTTATATGAAAATTGCAGAGGTAACCCCAACATTTCCTCCTTATAAAGGCGGCATCGGCAACGTCTCTTATTATAATACTTGGTCATTGGCTACTTTGGGTCATGAGGTGACCGTTTTTACTCCGAGATATAAAAGGGTTGAAAGAGAAGAATATCCTTTTCAAATTCAGCGTTTACATCCGTGGTTCAAATATGGCAATGCCGGAATTTTACCGCAATTGCTCTGGAAACTTTGGTCTTATGATGTCATTCATTTGCATTATCCATTTTTTGGTGGAGCAGAGATTATTTATTTTTTAGATAAAATAAAAGACCTTAAGTTGTTGGTTACTTACCATATGGATGTAGTCGGGGTTGGTTTTATGGCTAAATTTTTCAACTGGCATACTCATAATGTTTTGCCGAGGATATTGGATCGGGCTGATAAAATAATAGTGACTTCTTATGATTACGCTAGGAAGTCAAATTTAAAGGAAAGATTGCTAGCGGAGCCAGATAAATTTATTGATATCCCTTGTGGAGTCAATCATCTTCTTTTCAAACCAAGATATAAAGATAAATCCATAATTGGACAGTATGATCTATATAATAAGAAAATAATTTTATTTGTCGGTGCTTTAGATAAGGCCCATTATTTTAAGGGGATTAACGTTTTAATTCAGGCCGTCAATAAATTAAGTGGCAGTGATGACTTTAGGGTTTTAATTGTCGGTGACGGAGAATTGAGAGAGACCTATCAAGGTATGGTTAGTAACCTTGGGTTAAATAGGAAAATTATTTTTTTGGGGTTTGTGGCTGATAATCTTTTGCCCAAATTTTATAACCTAGCCGATATATTTGTCTTGCCGTCAATTGATAAATCAGAGGCCTTTGGCGTAGTGTCTCTAGAGGCCATGGCCTCAGGTGTGCCGGTGGTCAGTTCGGATTTAGCTGGTGTGCGTTCAGTTATTGGCAAAAGAGAAGCAGGAGTTTTAGTTAAGCCGGGTGATGTGGATAAACTGGCTAACACGCTCAAATATTTATTAGATAACCCTACCGAGTGTCAGCAAATGGGAAAAATTGGACGAGAAAAAGTGTTGAAGGAATATACTTGGGATAAGATTGGGTATAGGTTAGATGGAGTGATCAATAGCATGAAATAAAAGAATGAAAATTGGAATTATTACAAATTTATATCCACCTTTTGTCAGAGGAGGAGCGGAGATGATTGCCGCTATTGAAGCAGAAGGCCTAAAAAAAGAATGGCAGCATGTTTTTGTGGTGACTACCAAACCCAGTTTACCCGGAACGGCTCTAATGAAAATAAAACATAAAGTAATTTTCCAGGATGAAGTTAATGAAGTGCCAATTTATCGCTTTACTCCGTTTAATTTGTATTATTATTTGAATGATTTTAAATACCCTGGTTTTATTCGTTTACTTTGGCATTTCTTTGATATCTTTAATATTTTTTCTTACTGGACAGTTAAAAAGATTTTATTAAAAGAACAACCGGATGTAGTAATTACTCATAATTTGATGGGGCTTGGTTTTTTAATACCAGCTTTATTAAGAAAATTAAAAATAAAACACATCCACACTTTACATGACGTACAGTTAGTTACTCCTTCCGGCCTGATCATTAAGGATAAGGAAAAATCCTGGATTCATAAACTTTTTAAATATTTGGGTTATATTAGGATTATGCGTCGTTTGATTGGTTCGCCGGAGATAGTTGTCTCACCTTCAAAATTTTTAAGGGATTATTATCAGCGAAGCAATTTTTTTACCAAATCAAAAAAGATAGTTTTGCCCAATCCGATTAAAAGAGTTTTAAAGATAGAAAAAATTAGTAGCTTTAATTTAGAGCTTTTATTTTTAGGTCAAATTAACCGAGCTAAGGGTGCTTTAGAACTCATTAAAAGTTTTCGTCGTATTAAATCACCTCATCTTCGTCTGCACATAGTTGGAGTCGGTCAGGATTTAAGGAAGGCCAAGCAATTGGCTAAAGGGGATAAAAGAATCATCTTTTACGGCTGGCTTTATCATCAGGATTTATCTCCCTTATTGAAAAAGATAGACGTGGTGGTCGTGCCTTCGCTTTGTTATGAAAATTCACCGACGGTTATTTATGAATCTTTGAGCATTGGTCTACCAGTGATGGCCGCCGACATTGGAGGTGTGGCTGAATTAATTGAAGAGGGAAGAAATGGTTGGATTTTTCCAGCTGGTGATTTTGACAGCTTGAACAAAAAAATTATGAGTTTATATCAACAGCGAGAGAAAATTGCCTTAATGACTGATAATTGTCGCCATAGTGTTCAAAAGTATACTATTGATAAATATGTTAATAAAATACTAACCAATATTAATGAGCTTAAGTAAAGAGAAAAAATTTAATATTATTTTAGGTATTTTGTGTTTAATTTTTTTCGGTGTCTATAGTTTTATTACTTTAAGTATTTTTTGGCCGCACTGGTCTGAGTTTCATCATTTGATTTTCAACTGGCCTGACGCTAATGCTAATTATTTTTTTACCCAGTTGCTGGCTCAGCAGCATACTTTTTTTGCTTTTGAACCATTAAATCAACTAACTAATAATTTATTGCATGCGCGTAGTGTTAATGTGGTGGATGGCCACTTGGTGCCCATCACCTTCCTACCAGTGATTGTAATTTTTGCCTTATTTTTTAAATTGTTGGGTAGTATTGGTCTTCTGTTTTTAACGCCGCTGTTGGCCGCTTTAACGGTCTATATTATCTATCGTTTGGTTTATTATATTTTTCAGGATTTGGATTTAGCTTTTTTAGTTGGTTTATTAATGTTGCCTTTGGCACCCTGGCTTTATTTTGCTAATGTGGTTATGCTACCGACAGTTTTGTTTATTTTTTTAGCCAGTCTGGGTTGGTTATTGATTACTAAGAGATTAACTACGGCGGATAGGGGTAAGAGCTGGTGGTTTTGTTTGTTGGGTAGTTTGTTTTTATCTTTAGCTATAGTAGTTCGTCCGACTGAAATGATTTGGCTTTTACTGATAGCGGTTTTTGTTTTTTATGTTAACCGCAAGAAAATAGAATATCAGAAAACAATCGCCGGATTTTTGGTATTTATGCTTATTTTATTTTTGTTTTTATCTCTTAACAAAATTGTTTATGGTGGATATTTGTCTTTTGGTTATTTAAATTTACAATCAGGTGATTTGCCGACTGAATTTAGCGGTTCTAGTTCCTGGTTGAAAACTATTTTTATTCCTTTTGGCTTTCATCCGCGTTTAATTTGGTATAATCTTTGCAAACATTTTGTTAGCCTGATTTTTTTCCATATTATTTTTGCCTTAGGTGGTATTTTATATTTAATTTTGAAAGATAAAATATCAAAAGTTTGGCGTTATTATTTTTTTGTTACTTCCTTAGTCTTTGTAATTATTCTGTTTTTTTATGGTAGTTGGGATTTAGTTGATCCTTTAGTTAAAAATTATAATACTATCAGCATTTCTTATGTACGGTATTTTATGCCATTATATCTTTTTATTTTACCTTTGGTGGCCTTATTAATTAAAGCAGCTGGTCGATGGAAAGGAGGATATCTAATTGTGGCGGCCTTAGCTATTTTTGGTTTTAAAACAGCTTTTTATACTGCCCATGATGGCTTGTTAAAAACCAAAGAAACGATGGAGAGTTATTATCGGCAGTTTGAGCAAGTCAGTCAAATTGCCCCTCAAAATGCGGTAATTATCAGTGAACGGGGCGATAAGATATTTTTTCCTTATTATAAAGTTGTCGTCTGGCAGCCGAATTTGCCTATTTGGCCGGAAATCGTTAAAATAATAGATGATACTCCAATTTTTTTCTATACTAGTCAATCAGATGAGGAATTAGTTGTAGAGGAGAATAAAGTAGGAGTAGTGGGTTTGAAATTAGTGGAGCCGGTGATGATTGAAAATAATTTTAGATTATTTCAAGTTAAGTAGAATTTAACATATAAAACTATGGATTGTCTTTTTTGTAAAATTGCCCATGAAAAAATAGCCGCTCAGGTTGTCTACGAAGACGATAATCATCTTGCTTTTTTGGATATTAATCCAGTGACCAAGGGGCATACTTTGGTGATTCCTAAAAAGCATGCGGATAATTTTTCTCAGTTGAGCAATCAAGAAGCTAAAGAACTAGCCGGTAAGGTTCATCAGATTGCTCGGCCACTAGTACAAGCTCTAGGAGCCGAGGGGTATAATCTTGGTATGAATAATGGTCCGGTCGCTGGGCAGATTATTGATCATGTTCACTGGCATATTATTCCTCGCTATGGTAATGATAATCTTCATCTTTGGCAGAGGAGTGACTATGAAGCAGATTTATTAGATCAGACTTTTGAAAAATTACAAGGCAAAATAAAATAAATCAATGAGTCCCGTTAGAAATTGAAACATTTGATTTCTTTTGGGATTAGTAAAATTATGATTAATTTCTAACGAGATGAATATTTTAGTAACTGGCGGAGCTGGTTTTATTGGCTCCAATTTTATCCATTACATCTTAGATAAATACCCGAATTATAAATTAATTAATTTGGATTTATTGACTTATGCTGGAAATTTGGACAATTTGAAAAGTATTGAAAATAATCCTAACTATGTCTTTATCAAAGGTGATATTAATGATTATAAATTAGTTTCAGAACTCATCAAAAAATACCAAATAGATTTAATTGTTCATTTCGCAGCCGAGTCGCATGTGGATCGCTCTATTAGTGGGCCAGATATTTTTTTGCAAACTAATATTTTGGGAACAGCCAATTTACTTAAAGCCGCTTTAGATAATAATAAAGTTCGTTTTCATCAGGTTTCTACGGATGAAGTTTTTGGTAGCTTAGGGAAAGAGGGGTATTTTAGTGAAGGGACTGTTTATAATCCCAGTAGTCCTTATGCCGCTTCCAAAGCTAGCGCCGATCATTTAGTCAGGGCTTATCATCATACCTATGGTCTACCAATAACCATTAGTAATTGTTCTAACAATTATGGGCCTTATCAGTTTCCAGAAAAAATATTACCTTTGTTTATTACTAATTTATTAGAGAAAAAGAAAATGCCTTTGTATGGCGACGGCCAAAATATTCGTGATTGGCTGTATGTGGAAGATCATTGCCGGGCTCTTGATTTAATCATTCATCGAGGTAAGCTAGGTGAGACTTATTGCCTTGGTGGAGAAGGAGAAATGACTAACAAACAAATTGCCGGGCTGCTTTTAGAGAAATTTAAATTTGGCCAGGAGATGATTGAATATGTTACGGATCGTCCGGGCCATGATTATCGCTACGCCATTGATTTTTCCAAAATTAAAAAAGCATTGGGTTGGCAGCCGACAGTGAATTTTTCCACCGGATTAGATCTAACAATTGAGTGGTATCAGAATCATCAGGACTGGTGGCGTAAATTAAAATAATTGATTAGAATTTTATTTATCTAGTCTCATTGACAAATTATCTTCATTTGAGATAATAATTAAAGTAGGAAAATGATAAAAAGTAGAGAATTGAGATAGTTATACTACTTTTAAAATTTTTTATTATTTATATTTTTAAGTTTATTACTAAAATATATGAGAGGAATTATTTTAGCCGGCGGTAGTGGTACTAGATTACATCCATTAACCCGTGTAACCAGCAAACAGCTTTTGCCAATTTACGACAAGCCGATGGTTTTTTATCCGTTGCAGACTTTAATTGACTCTGGTATTGAAGATATTTTGCTTATTTCTGATCCAGTCAATATTGGTAATTTTGTCAAACTACTGGGTAGCGGCAAGGATTTCAATATTAAAATAACTTATGAGGTTCAGGATAAGCCGGAGGGTTTAGCTCAAGCTTTTCTAATTGGCGAAAATTTTATAGGTAATAATAATGTAACGATGATTTTAGGAGATAATCTTTTTACGGGTAATGAGAATTTTTTAAAAAACGTTATTCAGAATTTTAAAAACGGAGCTCATATTTTTTTGAAAGAAATAGAAGATCCTCGTGCTTCTGGAGTTCCAGAATTTGATCAGCAAGGCAATATTATCAGCATAGAAGAAAAACCTAAAAATCCTAAAAGTAATTTTGCGATAAGTGGCTTGTATGTTTATGATCAAACCGTTGTTGCTAAAGCTAAAACTTTAAAACCTTCAGCTCGGGGAGAACTAGAAATTGTTGATCTTCATAATTTATATTTGAAAGAGGATAATTTAAAACACAGTGTTTATCAAGGTTATTGGCTGGACACGGGCACTTTTGATTCTTTATTAGCAGCCAGCAATAAGATTGCTGAGTTAAGTAAAAAAAATAATTAAATTAATTATGAAAAACATAGAAAAAATTTTAGATAAAATTCGACCGGCTTTGGAAAGAGACGGCGGCAGTATTGAATTAGTTGATTATGACCAAAAGAAGGGGATCGTTAAAGTATCCTTGACTGGCGCTTGTGCCCATTGTCCTATGGCCGATATGACTTTAAAAGGTTTGATAGAGCAGGAAATTAAAGGTCAAATGCCGGAAGTCAAGGAAGTGGTGGCAGTTTAATACTATTGACGAATTAAGGAAAAACTACTCTAATTAGAGAGTAGATTTTTTTGTTTATTTATGTTAAAATAAGGTCAATATGCAAATATTCAAGACTGTCAAAATTTTCTATAAGGACAGATTAGCGTTTTGGTTAGTGAATTTTTCCGTTTTATTTATTTTAGCCACCGGGAGCTTATTTTTATTTAAGAAGATTATCCAGAGCCCTCTGGCTGTTTTGCATTATAATATTTACGCCGGCATTGATATGATCGGTCAGTGGCAATGGCTCTATCTTATTCCAGGTATTGTTTTAGTGGTTTCAATCTTGAATTTTATTTTAGCCACTTGGCTCTGGACCAAGCAGAGGATTTGGAGTTATTTTTTACTGACCACCATTCTACTCATTAATTTATCTATTTTTATTTTCTTATATAATATTCTGGACTATAATTCATTTAACTATAATTTATAATGCCTGATTTAGAAATTATTAAAACTCTTTCTTTAACCACCTTGGCCTTTGTTCTGGCAATTATTTTGACTCCTTTCTGGACTCATTTTTTGTATAAGTATAAATTAGTTAAAAGTATCCGCAACGAAGGGCATACTCCGGTTTTTTCGCGCATGCATAAGAAAAAATCAGGCACGCCGACCATGGGGGGAGTGTTAATTTGGTTGACAGTTTTGATTCTGGCTTTGGCTTTTTTGTGGGTGAGTAAGTTGTGGCCAGATTCTTTTTTTAGTAATTTTAATTTTATTACTCGGGCGGAAACTTATTTGCCGCTTGGAGCTTTAGTGGCTTCCGCTTTAGTCGGACTTTTGGACGACTGGTTTAATGTTACTCGTCAGGGTGGCGGCAAGGGTGGAGGACTAACCGTTAAGCATCGTTTGCTTATTTATACTTTAATCGCTATCTTTGGCGCTTGGTGGTTTTATTTTAAACTGGAATGGGACGTAGTCAGAGTTCCTTTTGTTGGATTGTTTAATTTGGGCTGGTGGTTTATTCCTTATTTCATTTTTATTATTGTGGCCACTGCTTTTTCAGTTAATGAAACTGACGGTTTAGACGGGTTGGCTGGTGGTATTGTTCTGACTGCTTTTGGCGCTTTTGGCACCATTGCTTTTGTTCAAGGAAATTATAATTTAGCCAGTTTTTGTGGAGTGATTATGGGGGCTCTCCTTGCTTTCTTATGGTTCAATATTAATCCGGCCAGATTCTTCATGGGTGATACGGGGGCAATGTCTTTAGGGATTGCCCTAGGTATTGTCGCTACCTTAACTGGTTATTCTTTGCTTTTACCGATTATTGGTTTTTTGTTGATGTTGGAATCTTTATCAGTGATTGTTCAAATAATTTCCAAAAAAATCAGGCATAAGAAAGTATTTTTGTCAGCGCCGATTCATCATCATTTTGAAGCCAAGGGATGGTCAGAAACGAAAGTAGTTATGCGTTTTTGGATTATTTCTGGTGTTTTTGCAGTTCTTGGTTTGATTATCGCTATCATTGATTTGCGCTTATGGTAAATAATTTTAAGAATAAGAAAATTTTAGTGATGGGTCTGGGGTTGCACGGTGGAGCAGCAGCAGTGGTCAAATGGCTTTTAAAAAAACAAGCTCTTTTGACGGTAACTGATTTAAAAAACGCCAAAGAATTAAAAATGAGTTTGGATAAATTAAAACAAGCGCCCCATTCTTCTACCATTAAATATACTTTAGGTCAGCACAAAATGGACGATTTTATTAAGCAGGATTTGATTATTCAAAATCCAGGCGTGCCAGCCAATTCTCAATATTTAACTAAAGCTAGAAGTTTGGGTATTCCAATCATCAATGAAGCTGTTTTATTTTTTGGGCTATATCTGGGAAAAGTAATTGGAGTGACAGGCACTAGAGGTAAGTCGACTACTTCTACTTTGATTCATCATATTTTGAAAACAAAAATTAAAAACAACGTTATTGCTGGCAATATTGCCACCAATCCGATGTTGAACGTTTTGGATAAATTATCTCTCTGGAGTTGGCCGGTACTAGAATTATCCAGCTGGCATCTGGAGGGTTTGCGGGATTATAAAATTTCTCCACAGATTGCTGTGGTTACCAATGTTTTAAATGATCATTTAAATAGATATAAAAATTTTAATGAATATAAAAATTCTAAGCAGGCTATAGTTCAGCACCAGAAAAAAGGTGACTACGTAGTCTTAAATGCTGATAATAAATTCACTAAACAGTTTTCTAAAAAGGCTAAAGCCAAAGTTTATTTTTTTTCCTTAAAATCAAAAATCAGAGGTAGCTATTTAGCTGATGGTTGGGTTTATTTTTTTGACAAGAAAAGAAAAGAAAAGATAATGCCGGTTGATGATGTTAAATTACTCGGTCAACATAATTTAGCCAATGTTTTGGCAGCCGTAACAGTTGCTAAACTTGTGGGGATTAGTAATCACAATATTAAACGGGCAGTCGGTCGATTTCATGGCCTAGAGTATCGTTTGCAGTATAAGGGGCACCTAAAAAATTTGGCTGTTTTTAATGACGCTACCTCCACCACGCCGGATGCCACTTTAGCCGCTTTAAATGCTTTTAAAAAATCATCGGTAATTTTAATTGCCGGCGGTGAAGATAAAAAATTGGATTATTATCAATTGGCTAAACAGATAAAAAAGAAGGTTAGTAAGTTATTTTTACTTTCCGGTAGCGCCAGTCAAAAGTTAATTAAAGAATTGAAAAAAGTTGAATATCCTTCTCAGAAAATGATAATCAATATTAATACATTGGAAAAAGCTTGGTCATTAGCTTTAAAATCAGCCGGGTCGTATGATCAATGTTTATTATTTTCACCGGCAGCCGCCAGTTTTAATATGTTTGTCAACGAATTTGAGAGAGCCAGATTATTTGACAAGTTGTTCTATGATCAGAAAAAGAAAAAATAATTTTATTGCTTGGCTAGCCCGTCCTTTTTGGGGGAGGGGGTTTGGCAATCAACCGGATCTAGTTCTGCTAGTGGTGGTTGGATTTTTATTATTTTTTGGACTCTTATTTTTATCTTCCGCTTCTTCCACTTTAGCTTTCGGTAAGCATCATGATACTTATTTTTTTGTTAAACAGCAACTGTTGCATGGAATTTTACCTGGGTTGTTGTTATTCTATATAGCTCTGAGAATCAATTATAAGGTTTATGAAAAATTGGCTTATTTATTTCTGATTGTTTCGCTTATATTGTTGCTTCTAGTTGTCTTTACTAATTTAGGCAATCAGTACGGCACCGCCACTTCCTGGATTAATTTAGGAGGAATTTCTTTTCAACCCAGTGAGTTTGTTAAATTATTTTTTATTTTGTTTTTAGCCGACTGGTTAAGTAAAAAAGGTAATCGAATAAAAAATTTTAAAACTGGTACGCTTCCTTTCGTGATAATCTTGTCTATTATTAGTGTTTTAATAATTAAACAGCCTGACATTGGTACTTTGATAATCATAGCTTTGATAGCTCTGGCTATGTTTTTTGCCTCAGGAGCTAAATGGTCACACTTGGCGGCGATTATTAGCGTCGGTTTAGCCGGGTTATTAGTGTTGATTAAAGCCGCTCCTTATCGTTTAAGTCGTTTCACGGCTTGGTTAAATCCGGATATTGATCCGCGTGGTATTGGCTGGCAGATTAAGCAGTCTTTAATTGCCGTTGGTTCAGGTGGCTGGCTGGGGTTGGGATTGGGAGATTCCCGACAAAAATCTTATTTGCCTATGCCGGCTAACGACTCTATTTTTGCAATTATTGCTGAGGAAATTGGTTTTATCTTTACTTTGTGTTTTTTGGCTTTATTTGTTATTTTGATGATGCGGGGTTTTTATATTATTAGAAATGCACCGGATAATTTCGCCAAACTGACGGCTTTAGGTATTACAGTTTGGCTTTCCACCCAAATTTTTATTAATATTGCCGGTATTATTCAACTTTTACCTTTAACTGGCGTGCCTTTGTCCTTTGTTTCTTTAGGGGGCTCTAATTTAGTTGTTACTTTAGTTAGTATCGGTATTTTAGCTAATATTTCCCGATTTACTAACCAGCGATAATAATGGAAGATAAAAGAATTAAAATAGTTTTAGCCGGAGGCGGGACATTGGGTTCAATTAGTCCCTTATTAGCTATTGCTCGTCAATATCCGGCGAATTATTTGTTCATTAAAAGTAAATACGGCCCAGAAGAAGATTTTATCGCCTCTTACAATATTAATGCTGTTAGCATTGCCAGTGGTAAGCTGCGTCGTTATTTTTCTTGGCAGAATTTTTTTGATTTTTTTAAAATTAAGTGGGCTTTCTGGCAAAGTGTGAGAATACTTTTAAAATTTAAACCGGATGTTATTTTAACAGCCGGAAGTTTTGTGGCTGTGCCGGTGGTTTGGGCTGGTTGGCTTTTAAAAATTCCGGCCATTGTTCATCAACAAGATATAGAAGTTGGCCTAGCCAATAAATTGATGGCCCCTTTTGTTAAAAGAATTACTGTTAGTTTTCCGATTTTAAAAAATAATTTCAAGAAAGATAAAACAGTGGTTACTGGTAATCCGGTTAGAAGTTTAGATAAAAAAATTGAAGGAAAGCCGATCGTAGTAATTACCGGTGGGGGATTGGGTGCGCGCGGTTTAAATCAATTTATTGCCCCTCTTGTTCCTTTACTAACTAAACAATACGAGGTACACCATATCTTAGGCAATAGTAATATTGATCAAAAACTTAATTTGCAAAATTAT
The DNA here is from genome assembly GCA_002787405.1 of Candidatus Komeilibacteria bacterium CG11_big_fil_rev_8_21_14_0_20_36_20. Classification (GTDB taxonomy): domain Bacteria; phylum Patescibacteriota; class Patescibacteriia; order UBA1558; family GWA2-36-10; genus PCWQ01. Next base: position 39,490 of record PCWQ01000013.1, on the reverse strand, counting down.
TATCCTTATCAGAGGATTGTTGGCGGAATGATAGAGTTGTTGGCTAAAGCTGATATTATTATTTCCCGAGCTGGGATGTCGCTGATTACAGAAGTAGCCAATTTACGAAAGTCATTAGTTTTAGTTCCTTTGCCCGATAGTCACCAGGAGAAAAATGCCGCTTTTTTTGCTAAAAATAATGCGGCTTTAATAGTTAAAGAGGGTTCACGTCAGATTATGGAACGTTATTTAGAAAAATTAATGGAAAATAATAATTTAAGAGAGGTTTTAGCGGATAATCTTTATAATTTATTTCCTAAAAACGCAGTTAAAAAGTATATTAAAGTGATTAATGAAGTTGTGAATAAAAAATGAATTTAGATATAAAAAACATCAATAAAGTATATTTAGCTGGCATTGGAGGCATTGGTCTTTCGGCGATTGCTTATTATTTTTTAAATTTAGGTAAGGAAGTAGAGGGGTCTGATTTAGAAAAATCAGAAGTGACTAAACGTCTTTTGGATCAAAATATTGATATTCATTTTGAACAAAAGAGCTCAAATATTTCCGCTGATTTGGATTTGTTTATCTATTCTTCGGCTTTGCCGGACGATCATCCAGAATTAGTGAGAGCCAAAGAATTAAAAATAAAAATTTTAAGCTATTTTCAATTCTTAGGAGAATTAAGTAAGAAATATAAGACTATCGCCGTGGCCGGTACTAATGGCAAAACAACCACGACAGCGATGATTGGTCTAACCTTAGAGAAAGCTGGACTAGATCCGACAGTGATTGTTGGCAGCCTAGTACCTCAATGGAAGAGTAATTTTCGTCTGGGTAGTTCGGATATTTTGGTGGTGGAAGCCTGCGAATGGCGGGCCCATATGTTGGAAATTAAACCACAGATCATTGTTTTGACCAATGTGGCTGAGGATCATCTGGATTTTTATAAAAATTTGGCCGACATAAAAAAACATTTTCAAAAATTTATTGATCAGTTGCCATCAGACGGAATTTTAATAAAAAATTCGGATGATAAAAATAGCTATGATTTTAGATTCGCCGGTCGGTCAATTACTTTTGGTAGAGGCAAAGCTGATTATGCTTTTAAAAAAATAATTATTAATGACTATCAGCAACATTTTGATATTTATAAAAAAGATAAAGTATTAGCTAATTTTACTTTACAGATTCCAGGAGAATACAATATTTACAATGCCTTGGCGAGCATTACGGTGGCTGATTATATGGGTATTAACAAGCATCAGATTTGGAACAGCTTGAACTCATTCCAAGACACTTGGCGGCGTTTTGAAAAAGTTGGGCAGTTTAAAAGCAATATTATTATCTCCGATTACGCCCATCATCCCGATTCCATCAGAGGATTACTTAAAGCCGTTAAGAGTTTTTATCCTGATAAACAAGTGATTGCTGTTTTTCAACCACATCATCATAACCGCACCAAGACGTTATTAAAACAATTTGCCAAAAGTTTTACTTTGGCTGATCAGATTATTGTTTCAGAGATTTATAAAGTCAGCGGTCGTGAAGACAGAAAACAGGAAAAAATCAGCAGTTATGATTTAGTTTTAGCCATGGATAATTCGCAAGCTCATTATGCCAAAGATTTTAAAGAAGTGAAAAGAATTATTCGCAGAATCAATCCGGTGGACTCCATTCTGCTTTTTATCGGCGCCGGAGATATAGATAATTTAGCCAGAGAAATGGTAAAATAAAAAAGCCGCTGATGATTCAGCAGCTTTCCGGAGGGATATGGAATTATACTTTTCGGATTAGAGCGCGCTTTAGTTTTGGCGTGATGTCAATTAGAATCAAACTCACACCGATTGCGATCGCAATATTGCCGAAATGTTCGAAATTCCAGAAGAAACTTACAATAGATTTTATAGGATGCATGTTTAAAACAATATGCTCCGGCGATTATTAAAAAAATTTTAAAACAGGTTCGTTATAGCGATGCTCAAATTCGAGAGATTATTGAGATTGTGCCGGCGCATAAATTTAAAAATCCAAAAAAATTAAGTAAGAGATTTTTAATAGATGCTGATCAACTGTCAGATGCTTTCAAAGAGCAATTTTACAGTGATGCCAGAGAGTATAAGATATTGCCGTCAGATCTTTATAATTTTAGATTAAAAAATAATAAATTTTATACAAAAACAGCGCAAATATTATTTCAGGCAGAAATAAATAAAAGAAAAAAAGAATTATGCAAAAAACATTTATAAAAAATAGAGATAATAAAAAAATATCGGTTTTAATTGATGAAGTCAAAAATAGTCGGGGGTTGGCTTTTGTTATGCACGGTTTTGGTGGTTTTAAGGAGCAAAAACATATTGAGCTGATGGCTCAATCCTTTTATAATAGCGATTATACCACGATTAGATTTGACACTACACATACTATCGGCGAGAGTGAAGGTAATATGGAAGAAGCCAATCTGACTAATTATTACGAAGACTTGGAAGATGTGATAAAATGGAGTAAAGGGCAAACTTGGTATCAAGAGCCGTTTTGTCTGGCGGCGCATAGTTTAGGCGGCATCTGTATTATTTTATATGCTTTAAAGTATTTTAAAGAAATCAAAGCTCTGGCGCCTATTTCTACGGTAGTTTCTGGAAAAATCACTTTGGACGATTTTAAAAGTGAGGACACGGCAGAGTGGGAAAAGACTGGCTGGGCTATTCAGGAAAGCCATTCTAAACTGGGGGTGGTTAAAAAAATGAGATGGCTTCAATTTAAACAGGATATTTTACAGTATGATGTTTTACCACAAGTAGGTCAGCTCAAAATACCAATTTTATTAATTACCGGCGAAAATGATCAATGTCTAGACAGTCAAAAATTATTATTTGATCATTTAGCGACTCAAAAAGAACTGCATATTATCAAGGGCGCTAAGCATACTATTCGGGAAGAAAAACAACTTAAAGAATTTAAAGACATTTTTGATAAATGGATAGAAAAATTATGAATCTACAACAAAACATTCCTTTAAAAGATTACACCACTTTTAGAATCGGCGGGCCGGCTGAATATTTTGTGGAAGTAGACACAATTGAAGAGGTGGCAGAAGCTTTGTCTTGGGCTAAACAGAATAAAAAAGAAATACTATTCATCGGTCGTGGTAGTAATTGTTTGATCTCGGACGAGGGCTTTCCTGGTTTGGTTATCAAACTTAATTTACAGCGATTGGATTTTAACGACACTCAAGTAATAGTTGGAGCAGGCGTTGATTTGTCTTTTTTATTAAATAAATCTTTGGAAAATAATTTAACTGGTTTAGAATTTGTCGCCGGTATTCCTGGAACAGTAGGCGGAGCAATTAGAGGGAACGCTGGGACCTATGGTCGGGGAATAGGCGATGTAGTCAAGAGAATAAGATATATGGATTTAGCAGATGATCAATTTAAAGAAATGTTAGCTAAAGAAGCTAATTTTGATTATCGTCATAGTATTTTTAAAGAAAAAAATTTTTTGATTTTAGAAGTGCAATTAGAGTTGGAGAAAGGCGATGTTGATCTTGCTAGAAAATTAATTCAAGAAAGATTGCAATATAGGCAGGAAACTCAACCTCAGAAACCTTCGGCTGGCTGTATTTTTAAAAATGTTTTATTTCAGAGTGTTGATCTCCAAGCTTTAAAAGATAGGGGTTTAGATATAGAGCAGTTCAAGAAATATCAAAAAATACCAGCGGCCTATTTAATTACTCGGACTGGCCTGCCAGGCAAGGTAATGGGGGGGGCTAAGATTTCTAAAAAACATGCTAATTATATTGTCAATACTGGAACGGCCACGGCAGAGGAGGTTATTATGTTGATTAGTTTTATTAAACAAAAAGTAAGGGATAAATACGGTATTCAATTACAAGAGGAGATAAAAATAGTGTTCTAAACAACTGAACATAGTAAAATTGTTGACAAATAGATAAAAATCTGTATAATATAGGAGCGTTGAATTATAGAAAAAAAACGGAATATTTTCATGTTTTTAGAGGAAATTCTTATATAACTTTTAGTTATATAATGATTTTCTTTTTTTGTATAAGATTAATGAGTGAAATAGAGTCAAAGGTTAATAAAAAAGGGTTTTTAGAGCTTGATGGAGAAGTGACGGAGCTCCTGCCTAATGCTTATTTTAAAGTCATTTTAGATAATGGGCCTGAAATTTTGGCTCATTTATCCGGTAGAATGAGGATGTATAAAATAAGAATTTTACCAGGAGATAAAGTAACAGTAGAAATGAGTCCTTATGATATGACCAAGGGTCGAATAATTTTTAGAAAATAATTTAGATGAAAGTTAGAGCTTCGGTTAAAAAGATATGCAAAGATTGTAAAATTATTAGAAGAAATAATAAAGTTGTTTGTATTTGTAAAAATCCCAAGCACAAACAAAGACAAGGATAATTAAATGAGTAGAGAGTATAAAGTTAAAAGTAGAAAGCAAGAAATAAGAAGACTTTTCACTTTATACTTTACACTTTAAACTAAAAATATGGCTAGAATTTCAGGAGTCAACATTCCTAAAGATAAAAGAGTAGAGATTGCCTTAACTTATATTTATGGTGTTGGTTTAAATACCTCTCGCAAGATCTTAAAAGGATTAAGTATTAATTTAAATGCCAGAGTTAAAGATTTGGCAGAAGAGGAGATTAATAAATTAAGACAAAAAATAGAAGGTGATTTTAAAATAGAAGGAGAATTAAGAAGAGAATGTCTGTCCAATATTAAACGTTTAAAAGAAATTAAAGCTTATCGGGGTACAAGACATGCCAAAGGCCTACCGGTTAAAGGTCAGAGGACTAAAACTAATTCGCGAACGGTTCGCGGTAATAGACGGGTCACCATGGGTAGTGGTCGGGCTCCATCAGCACAAAAGACTTAAAGTATTTTAAAGATTTGAGATATGAAAAAAGTAAGATCCAGAAAAAAAGTTAAGAAAATAATAAAAAAGGGCCAAGCCCATATTCAGTCTACTTATAATAATACTATTATTACTATAACTGATCAGCAGGGCAATGCTTTGTCTTGGTCTTCTGCCGGTTTGAGCGGATTTAAAGGAGCAAAGAAAGCAACACCATATGCCGCTGGCATTATTGTTAGGAACGCTGTTGAAAAAGTGAAGGATTATAGTATATCCGAAGTAGAAGTTTTTGTGAGAGGAGTTGGTGCTGGACGTGAAGCAGCTATTCGAGCCCTTCATAGCAATGGTTTAGCAGTCAGCTCTATTAAAGATGTTACACCAATTCCACACAACGGTTGTCGGTCAAAGAAAATAAGAAGAGTTTAATTTTATACTTTTAACTTTATATTAATATAATGGGTAGAAATTTACAGCCAAAACATAAAGCTAGTCGTAGATTCGGTGAAAATGTAGCGGACACAGTTAAATCACCACTGGCCAAGAAAAATTATCCGCCAGGCATGCACGGACCAAAAAAGACTTTTGCTAAGGCTTCCGAATATGGACGTCAATTAATGGAAAAGCAGAAAGCTAAGATTATCTACGGACTTTTAGAAAAACAGTTTCGTTTGACTTTTGATAAGGCAAAAAAAATGTCAGGTGATTTAGGACGCAATTTTTTAGTTTTATTGGAAAGTCGTTTGGATAATGTTGTCTTCAGATCCGGTTTGGCTCCCACTAGACGTTTGGCTCGCCAGCTAGTCAGTCATGGACATTTTACAGTTGATGGTGTAAAAACTGATATACCTTCCTATCTTACTAAATCGGGGCAGGTGATTAAAGTTAAAGATAATAAAGTTAAAAAAGATTATTGGAAAAAAATAAAGGAAAATGCGGATAAGATTGAGCCGGCTGGTTGGTTATCTTTTGATAGTAGAAATCTGTCTATTATTATCAATAGTTTACCCAACGAAGATGAATTACCAAAAAATATAGAAGCTCATTTGATTGTTGAATTTTATTCTCGTTAAAATAAAAAATAAACAATTTATTTAAAAGTCATGAAACAAATTACATTACCAGACAAAATTTCGATTAAAGATTTAAAAAACAACCAATATCAAGTAGTTATTGAACCTTGCTATCCGGGATTTGGAGTTACTTTAGGAAATGCTTTAAGAAGGGTGTTGCTCTCATCATTAGAAGGGGGAGCGGTTACTTCTTTTAGAGTGGAAGGCGCTAAGCATGAGTTTGATTCAATAGAAAATATTAAGGAGGATTTAATAGAAATTATGTTAAATTTGAAGCAATTGCGGCTGAAAGTTTTTTCTGATGAACCAGTTAAATTAAAATTAGAAGCTAAAGGAGAAAAAGTGGTAACCGCCGCTGATATTGCTAAAAACTCTGATGTGGAAATCATTAATAAAGATTTGGTAATTGCCACTTTGACTGATAAACAAGCTAAACTAACAATGGAGATTACAGCGGAGAAAGGATTGGGTTATGTGACTGTAGAGCAGAAGAATAAAGGTGAAAAGTTGGAAATCAGCAATATTGCCATTGATTCAAGTTTCTCTCCAGTTTTGAATATTGGATATAGTATTGAGAATGTCCGTGTTGGTGAAATGACCAACTATGAAAAATTGACCTTGGATATTCTGACGGATGGCAGTCTTGACGCTCAAGAGGCGATTAGTCAGGGTGCTATGAGGTTAAAAGAGCATTTTAGCTTATTTATTAATGAAACCCCTGAAAAAGTTACAGTTAAAGAGAAGAAAGCTAAAAAAGAAACGAAAGCTATAGAAGGTAAGGAGGAGAAAAAACAAAAAAAAGAGAAAAAAGTAGCTAAATAATATTCATGAGACATCGCAAAGTTAATAAAATATTAGATCGGGCTAAAGCCCCTCGCCAAGCCATGTTAGAAAATCTGGCTACTTCTCTTATTTTGTACGAAAAAGTGGTTACTACTGAAGCCAAAGCTAAAGCGGTTAGGCCTTTAGTGGAAAGATTGATTACTAGAGGTAAAGAAAAATCAGTCCATAATAAACAACAGTTGAATAAGGTTGTACACGATAAAAAAGCCACTCAAAAGATTTTAGATGTTTTAGGCCCTAAATATAAAACTAGAGCTGGCGGATATTGCCGAATCATTAAAATTAGTCGGCGGATGAATGATGGAGCCAAGATGGCCCAGATTGAATTAGTTTAAATAAAAAATAATGGAAAGAATAACCCATAAAATTGATGCTACAGGAAGAATTGCCGGAAGGTTAGCTTCGGAGATTGCTGTTTTGCTGCAAGGAAAAAATAAGCCATCTTATAATCCCAGTGTTGATTGTGGTGATAGAGTGGAAGTAAGTAATGTGCAAAAGATAAGATTTTCCGGAAATAAAATTAATAGTAAGATTTACTATCGACACACCAGATATCCTGGCGGCATTCGCACCAAGAAGCTGAGTGATCTAATAAAGGATAATCCAGCTGAAGTTTTGCGTAAAATTATTTATAATATGTTACCTAAGAATAAATTGAGAAGCAAAATGTTAAAAAGATTAATTATAAGTTAGTTATGACCGAACAAGTAGACAAGAAAAATAATTATGTTCCAGCTGTAGGCAAGAGAAAAAGCGCTATTGCCAGAGTAAGAATTTTAGATGAAAAATCTAATACCATAAAGATAATTATTAATAATAAGGACTATAAAGAATATTTACCTTATTTTCAATGGCAGGAAATAATTTTGCAACCCTTAAAAATAACTGGACAGGATAAAATTTTTATTTCTATCAAAACCCATGGCGGAGGAGTGAGGGGACAGGTTGATAGTATTAAACACGGTATCGCCAAAGCTTTAATTAAAAAGGATCCGGAATTGCGTCCGGCTTTAAAAAAAGAAGGATTTTTGACTAGAGATTCAAGAATTAAAGAAAGAAAGAAACCAGGCCTTAAAAAAGCCCGACGCGCTCCGCAGTGGAGTAAGCGATAAAGCTGACGACATATTGAACTAAGCTGAAATACGGGAACGGTGAATATCAAGTTAAGCCGGGGCGTGAAGCAAATAGTAAGCTGATAAAGTTATTAATAAAACATATAAAATCCCTTTATTTTAAGGGGTTTTTATGATTATTTATCTATTTTCTTTTTAGGCATATTTTGTTATAATAAAGCTATGGTAACTACTCAAAAAATAACGGCTAATACCTCTTTTTTTATGGTGGCTTTAGTTTTTCAAAAGCTACTTTCTTTTATTTATTTTACTTTTTTAGCCCGTTATTTAGGAGCAGAAGCGACTGGGCAGTATTTTTTTGCTGTTTCTTTTGCTACTATGTTTTCGGTTTTGATTGACATCGGTTTATCAACGGTTCTGATTAAAGAAGTGGCTAAAAATTCACCAGACAACGAAAAATGGTTTCATCAGATTTTTACTTTAAAACTTTTATTTAGTGTTGTCACAGCGCTGTTGATTATTGTTTTAGATCGTATTTTCTTTTATAACGATCAGGTAAGAACATTAATATATTTAACTACAGCGATTGTAGCAGTTGATAGTTTCATTTTGTTGTTCTATGCTTTTATTCGTGGTCGGCAGAATCTTAGGTATGAATCGTGGGGGACAATGATTTTTCAGATCATTGTTTTATCTCTTGGTTTCAGCTTAATGCAATTTACAAAGAATGTCTTTTTATTTTTGATTGTTTTATTTACCGCCAGTTTGTTTAATTTGATTTATTCGGGGCTGGTTTTAAATAAAAGATTTAGAGTAAAATTTCGTTTGGTCTATTCTAAAAAATTAGTCAAGAAAATTTTGTTAATTACTTTACCTTTTGCTTTAGCGGCTATTTTTGCTAAAGTGTATGCCTATATTGACACTTTTTTTCTAAAATTATTTTTGGGAGATGCGGAAGTTGGTTTTTACAGCGTGGCTTATAAAATAACTTTTGCCCTCCAGTTTATTCCTTTAGCTTTTGTCGCTTCTTTATACCCGGCTTTTTCAGATTATTTTAAAAATGATTATCAGAGCTTGAGAAAGGTTCTAGTGAAATCATTTAATTATTTAGCTTTTATTTCTCTGCCAATTAGTTTAGGCATTGTAGCTTTAGCTGAAGAGATTATTAACAAAATTTATACAGAAAGTTTTAGTTATTCTATTCTGCCTTTGCAGATTTTAATTATTAGTATTCCGTTTTTGTTTATTAATTTTGCTTTATCCTATTTTCTGAATGCTACCGATCGGCAGAAGATTAACACTAGAAATTTGGGTTTAGTCATGGTTTTGAATATTGTGTTAAATCTTATTTTAATTCCAAGGTTGGGTATTTGGGGGGCCAGTTTAGCTTCCAGCATTAGTACAATTTGTTTATTTAGTTTAAATTTACAGGCTGTTTCAAAAGTGATTGAACTTCGTTGGGGTATGTTTCGGACCTTATTTTATGCATTATTCTCAGCTTTAGTTATGTTACCCGCAGTTTATTTTTTAAAAACTGTTATCTATTGGCCACTGACGATTATTGTAGGCGGTCTGCTTTATTTTATTTTGATGTTTATAACTGGCGCTTTAAAGAAGGCGGATTTAATTTTTATCAAAAACTCTTTTAGCCGGTCAAAATCCAGATAATCATGAAGAAAACTTTACTTTTAACTCATGAATATTATCCTTATAAAGGCGGAGTAGCCCGCTATTGTTATAATTTATTTAAATTTTTAGACCAGCAAGAATATTGGGTAGTCACTGATCATGCAGCAGTTTTTGCTCAGAATAATATTATTAAGTTAAAATTAACAAATAAGTTTATCAGACCCGTTTGGCTGTTCTCTTTTTTTAAATTAAATAAAATTATTCAGCAGCATCAAATTAAAAAAATTTTTACACCAAATATTTTACCCCTAGGCACTATGGCTTATCTAATAAATCTGTTATTCAAAATTCCCTATATTATATCTCTACACGGTTTGGATATAAATTTAGCTTTAAAAAATAAACCAGAGTTAACTAATAAAATATTAAAAAATGCCGAAAAAATTATAGTCAACAGTCAGTATACAGCTAAAGTTATTGCACCATTGAGGTTGTCGGCGGATAAAATTTGTTTACTTTATCCCAGCATTGATTTGAAGACAGAATATGATCGAAATAAATTGGAAGATTTAAAAAAGAAATTCAAAATTCAAACAGAAGATAAAATATTATTGACGGTGGGTCGTTTAAATAGAAGGAAAGGACAGGATTTAGTAATTGAAGCAATTAATAAATTGAAAAGTAATTTTAGTTTAAAATATTTTATTGTCGGGCAAGGATCCTTAAAAGAAGAGTTACTTAAATTAATAAAAAAATATAAGCTAACATCACAAGTCTTTATTTTGGAGGATATTGATGATCAGGATTTAGTTTATTATTATCAACTGGCTGATATTTTTGTGCTGCCTAATCGGACTAACAAGACCGACGTGGAAGGTTTTGGCATAGTGTTTTTAGAAGCGGCTCGTTGTGGTTTGCCGATTATTGCGGGCCAAGGCGGAGGAGTGGAGGAAATTTTAACTGATCAACAAGACGCCTTACTGGTAGCTAGTGACGACCTTGAACAGTTGATTCAAAACATTCAATCTTTGTTGAATAATCCTCAAAAAGCTGATAAACTAGCAGAACAAGCTCTGGTCAGAGCTGGTGATTTTCCCTCAGCTTCAGAGCAAAGTTTAATTTTAAAGAGAATTTTAGGGTAAAAACGGGATGAAAACTTTTGACGTTATTATGTTTAATATGTCCAATTTTTCTGAATGGGACGAAGGAGTATCTAATCGCAATTATCATATTTTGCGAGAGTTATTGAATAGACCGGAGGTTGGAAAAGTTTTAGCTGTAGATTATTTAAATTTGAATTTTAAAAGAGCCATTCGTAATTATAAAGAGTGCATAGTCTTAAACATTAAAGATAGTCAGATTATCAAGCGCGGTCCTACTTATAAAATTAGTCAAATATCCGACAAGCTTTATGTTTATTCTGACATTAGTTTTTTTCTTCAGCCGCAAGCAGTTTTAAAAAGAATTCAAAAGACGGCCTTAACTCTTAATTTCGGCGATTTGATTGTTTGGTCGTTTTTTCCTTTTATTGCTCCTTATTGGCAGAACTTAGGTCAAAAATTGACAGTTTTTGATGCTGTTGATAATTGGACACTACATTCTTCATATCTCAATCAGAAAGAGAAGCTGGAGGAATCTTATAATATAATAAAAAGAGAAGCCGATTTAATTTTTAGTGTTTCTAAAAATTTATTACATTTTTTTGATGATCAATCCAACGTTTATTGGATACCCAATGGTGTTGATCTCAAACATTATAATAAAGAGTTCTCTTTAATCAACCGAGATATTGCTGACATTTCGCGGCCGATTATCGGTTATATTGGCGTCATTCAAGATAAAGTTGATTTTGATTTGATTAAATTTTTAGCTGAACATAATCCGGAAAAATCATTGGTTTTGGTTGGACCTGTTTGGAATGAGCAAGATGAAGTTAAGTTGAATTTAGAAAAATATAAAAACGTCCATTTTTTAGGTTATAAGAAGTATAATGAAGCTCCAATGTATATTCAGCAATTTGATGTTGGTATTATACCTCACAAAAAAGCTGGCTTTAGTGCCAGTACTAATCCAATGAAGATGTATGAATATTTAGCTTGTGGTAAGCCGGTGGTAGCTAGCAGCAATATTGGCACTGATAATGTAGATGAGATGATTTTGACAGCTGATGGTTATCAAGACTTTAACAAAGCGATAGATCAGGCCTTGAAAGAAAACAATAAAGAGCAGGAGAAGAGGCGTCGTGATTTTGTCAAACAGTATTCTTGGTTTAATACAGTTAATAAAATGTTGGAATTAATAAATAATAAATTAAATTAATGATGAGTAAACCGGATATTAGTGTTATTATCGTCAATTGGAAAGTGAGAAAATTATTAGCTAAATGCCTTGATTCAATTCTCGAGAATAGCTATGGTTTTAATTTAGAGATTTTTGTCGTTGACAATGATTCAATTGACGGAACGCCGGAAATGATTATGGTTAAATATCCAAAAGTAAAGATGATTTGCCTTCATAAAAATTATGGTTTTGCTAAGGCAAATAATTTAGCTATTAAGCAGGCGCGGGCAGATTGTATTTTTTTATTGAATCCGGACACAGAAATATTACCAGGATTTTTTTCTAATATTTTAAATTATCTAAATAATAATCCCATAGTTGGTATTGTGGGGCCTAAAATTTTAAATAATGACGGCTCTCTTCAGCCATCTATTCGTCGCTTTCCGGATATTTTATCCCAAATATTAGTGATGTTGAAACTGCGAAATGTTTTAGGCGACAACAAGTTTCTGGATCATTATTTAGCTAAAGATTTCGATTATGATCAAGAGCAGGAGGTAGAACAAATTATGGGAGCAGCGATGATTATCAGGCGAGAGGTGATTGAGCGCATTGGTATGTTGGACGAGAAATTTTTTGCTTGGTTTGAAGAAGTTGATTATTGCCAGCGGGCCAATAAAGCTGGTTTTACTATAAAATATTTTCCAGGAACAGTTCTTATTCATGCCGGCGGGTCCAGCTTTGGCCAGCAATTAGTTTTTAAAAATCAACTCGTTTTTGATAGAAGCTTATTGTGGTATTTCTGGAAACATAAACCGTTTTGGCAATGGTTGATTGTTGTGTTTTTAGTGCCGATTAATCTTATTTTGACTTTAATTTATGTCCTATTTCTCCAAAAACAAGAGGAATGATAGCTGGAGGATATGGTTGGCTATTTTTATCATAGCAGAACTATTATCTTGGTTGGCTTTTAATTTTAGCCAATTAAATTTGCTTATTTTATCGTTGGTTGGGTTAAGCACTATTGTCTTAAGTTTAAAGAATCCAATCTACACTCTTTTCTTGCCGTTAGCCGAATTGTTTTGGGGCTCTTTAGGGCACAGTTTTTATTATGGGGTTCTTAATACGCGTTTAGTTGTTTTTATTAGTGTAATTTTTGTTTTTGTTATCCAGCTATTTTTAGGTAGGAGACAATTGAAAATTAAAACAAACAAAAGTTTATGGTTCATTTGGTTGCTTATTTTATTGTTGGTTGTTGGGGGGATTGTTTTAGCTTATTATGAAAGATATGCGCCAATTGATATTTTTCTTGACGCTAATGCTTACTTGTATTTGCTATATTTACCAGTCTGGTATCAGTTTTATGATGCTAAATATTTAACGGAGGTAGTGGATATTTTGAAGGCGGCTGCTTTAGTTATTGCCTTAAAGACTTTAGTGATGTTTAACATTTTTGCTCAGGAATATAGTTGGTTAGATATGAATTCAATTTACAAATGGATTAGAGACACGCGGACTGGTGAAATAACTTTTTTTTATGGTAATTTCTGGAGAATTTTTATGCAGTCACAGGTTTATTTAATTGCCGCTTGGTTTATTATTTTTATTAAGCAGCTTCGGGAATATCAAAACGGGGGTAATTTTATTTATCTGTCCATTCTCACGACAGCTTTATATATTAGCTTATCGCGTAGTTTCTGGTTGGGTTTGGTTGTCGGTCTGATTTTTTTATTAGTCCATTTGATTATTTATCAGAAAAAACAAATATTTTTTTTGTCTGGTTTGTTGCTGGGTAGTTTAGTTTTGAGTAGTTTTATATTGTTACAATTATTTTTGAATGTCCCTCAGTGGAAGAGATTGGCTAGCTTAAGCCAAAGGGGGATTGACACTGCGGAACCGGCAGCTAATAGTCGTTTACAACTACTGGCGCCTTTATGGCAAGCCATTAAAGAGCAGCCGATTGTTGGTTATGGTTTTGGTAAAAAATTAACTTATTATTCCGTTGATCCGCGGATTAAAAATGAGCAAAATCCCGAAGGATTACATACTACCTATGCTTTTGAATGGGGTTGGCTTGATCAATGGTTAAAGTCTGGAATATTTTTTATAGTTTTAATGTGGAGCTGGATTATTTTGATTTATAACCGCGGTTACAGAGTTTTAGCTGGTCGACCGGAAATTCTTTTACCGATTTTAGCTACTTTAACTAGTTTAGTGGTCATTCATATTTTCACTCCCTTTTTAAATCATCCTTTAGGTTTAGGACTATTAATGTTAATAACTATTATTAGTTTTTCATATGGCCAAGAGAGCAAAAGTTACCGTTAGTTTATTAACTTGGAACGGCGCGGAATATCTGCCCTGGCTTTTAAAAAGTCTAAAGGAGCAGAGTTTCCCTAACTGGGAACTTTTAGTATTGGATAATGCTTCTACTGATCAATCAGTAGCGGTTGTTTTGGAATATTATCCTCAAGCTAGGATCATTAGGCAGAAAAAAAATGTTGGATTTGCCAAGGGGCATAATTTGCTGATTGGGTGGTCAAATTCGAATTATATTTTATTGTTAAATCAAGATATTATTTTAGAGCCGGATTATTTAGAAAAAACCGTTAATTTTCTTGAAAAAAATTCACAGGTAGCGGCCGTGGCTGGCAAAACAATGTATTGGGATTTTAAAGAAGAGGGGAAGACTAGCATCATTGATTCTTTTGGTCTGAAAATTAATCGGCAGAGGCAAGTGATTGACGCCCATCAAGGTCAGAAGGATTTTGAATTTTCTGATAAAGAAGTTTTTGGACTTTCGGCCGCTGTGGTCTTATTGCGGCGAGAATCTTTGGAAAGTATCAAAATACCGCGTAGCCATGACTATTTTGAATATTTAGACGAAGACTTCTTTGCTTATAAGGAAGATATTGATTTAGCTTGGCGGTTGCGTCTATTTGGTTGGGAGAATTGGCTGATTACCAACACTAGGGCTTATCATCATCGCAGTGTGGCTAGTGCTCAAAATATTAGAGAGAGCAGAAAAACTCGCCAAACAGCTAATCGGCTATCTTATCGCAATCATTTTATAACTTTATATAAAAATTCTTTTGTTACTAATATTTTGCGTGATTTCTGGCCAATTTTGTGGTATGAAAGCCGAAAGTTTTTCTATTTTTTGCTTTTTGAGAGGAGCACTTTAGCTGGTTGCGGAGAATTTATAAAAAATTTACCAAAAATGCGAGCCAAAAGAAAATTAATTAAAAAGAATCGACAGATTAAGGCAAGTGAGGTACGTCAATGGTTTAAATAATTATATGGATTTATCAATTGTTATTTTAAGCTATTATAATAAGAATTTGGTCAAAGAGTTTTTGACTAATATTTTTGAGTTGCGCCTGCCATACGATTATGAAATTATCGTGGTTGATAATGCCTCCTATGACGGCCTAGCTGAATTAATCAGGGATGATTTTCCGGGAGTAAAATTTATTCAGAGTAAAAAAAATGGTGGTTTTGCTTATGGGAATAATTTAGGAATTAAACAAGCCAGAGGTAAATATATTTTGCTTTGTAATCCGGATTTGGCGGTCTTATCAGCGGGTATTGAAATTTTATATAATTACATGGAAGATCATCCAGAGGTTGGTTTGGCCGGTCCGCGTTTAATTAATGCAGATCAGAGTATTCAATATTCCTGTACGCGGTTTCCTGATTGGCGTTTGCCTTTGTATCGGCGAACTCTTTTAGGCGAAACAAAAAAAGGGCAGACTTGGCTTGATCAATATTTAATGAAAAAAGTTAATCATTATCATAATTTTTACGTGCCAGCTTTGTTTGGGGCTTGTTTGATAATAAGGACAGAATATTTGAATAAAGTTGGTTTATTGGACGAAAAATATTTTATGTATATGGAAGACCTTGATTGGTCACGTCGTTTTTGGGAAAATGGTTTTAAGGTAGCTTATGTCGGTCAAGCTGAAATTATTCATCTTCATCGTCGCCAATCGGCTAGTGAAAATATTATGAAAAGTTTTTTTAATAAACCAGCCCGTAATCATATTGTTAGTTTTATTAAATATCTATTGAAATTTCGAAACCACCAATTGCCAAAAGCAGAATAGATTACCTTGATTTTAAAGCCAAAATTAGCTATGATTATTGTATCAATTTAATTTTATAGTCTTATGACTCAAACAAGAAAAACAACTGATATTAACGACGAATATCAGCAGCGGCTCTTAAAGATGAATCGTTTGCAAAAACAGGCCGTTAATGTTTATCCGGCTCGCACTAAAAGAAATACCACGGTGGCTGATTTTTTGCAGAATTTTGACAGTTTATTAAAGAAAGAGAAAAAAGTCGTCCTGGCTGGAAGGATTGTTAGTATTAGGTTGCAGGGTGGTTCATGTTTTTTGCATTTTAGGGATTTTTCTGGAGAATTACAGGCCTTTATCCGTAAGGACCAGATCGGAGCAGAGGAGTACCAGTTATTTAAAAATAATTATGATCTTGGAGATTTTGTAGAGTTTATCGGTCAGGCGTTTATAACCAAAACCAAAGAGCCGACTTTATTAGTTAATCAGGTTATTATTTTAAGTAAATCTTTATTGCCTTTACCGGATCCGCATTATGGCTTAAAGGATCCTGATTTGAGATTCCGTAAGAGATATTTAGATTTATTAGTCAATCCTAAAGTCAAAGAGATTTTCGATCTGCGCAGTCAGATTATTAAATCAGCTCGACAGTATTTTGATCAGCATGGTTTTACAGAAGTGGATACGCCTGTTTTGCAAGCTGTAGCTGGTGGGGCAGCTGCTCGGCCATTTGTGACTCATCATCATGCTTTGGGTATTGATTTGTTTTTAAGAGTTGCACCCGAACTTTATTTAAAAAGACTGATTATCGGTGGTTATGAAAAAGTTTATGAGATTGCTAGATGTTTTCGCAACGAAGGTATTGATCATCAGCATAATCCGGAGTTTACTCAATTGGAAGCTTATTGGGCTTATCAAGACTACGAGTTTTTAATGGGATTTATGGAGAAATTTTTTGAATTTTTAGTAAAAAAAGTTAATAACAATGGACTAAAAATTAAAAATGGTGATGATATTTTAAATTTTAAGCCGCCTTATCCGCGTTTGGATTTTAAAGAAGTTCTAGATCAGGCCTTAAAAATAGACTTGGACAAAACTTCCGATAGTCAATTAAGATCACTGGCTAAGAAAGCTAAGTTAGTAGCAGATCATTTATGGGGAAGAGGTAAGATTTTAGATGAGTTATACAAAAAATTTGTTCGTCCTCATTTGATTCAGCCGACTTTTTTGATTAATCATCCCATTGAATTGTCTCCGCTTTCTAAAAAATTGCCAGGTCGGCCGGGCTATGTAGAAAGGTTTCAACTGGTTGTTAAAACCGCTGAAGTCTGTAATGCGTTTTCCGAAATTAATGATCCTTTAGATCAGGAACAAAGATTTAAGGAGCAAAAGAAATTAAGAGCTGCCGGTGATGAAGAGGCCCAAGGAGCTGATCAGGAATTTGTTGAAGCTTTAAAATACGGCATGCCACCAACTGTTGGCATCGGTATTGGGTTGGATCGTCTAGTAATGCTTTTAGGTGATGTTGATAATGTTAAGGAAGTTATTTTATTCCCGACCATGCGTCCTAAAAATAATTAAATAAACTTTTATGCTTGATATAAAATTTGTTAAAAAGAATAAAGATTTAGTGATTCAAAATAACCAGAGCAGGGGAGTAAAGGTTGATGTTGATGAGTTATTAAATCTTTTTAAAGAAGTTTCAGAGCGTATCCAAAATATAGCTGGGAGAAGGACTGAACGTAATAAACATTCTAAGACTAAACCCAGCCCAGAGATTAGGGAAAAAATGAAATTAATAGGCGATTATATCCAAGAAGAAGAAAAGGAATTAAAAAAAATTCAAAATGAAATTTATGCTCTGTTAGCCCAGTTGCCTAATCTTAATTCTACAACTACACCTATTGGTTCAAGTGAAAAAGATAATCAGGTAGAGAAGACCGTGGGTCAGAAGCCTCAGTTTGATTTTCAGCCATTGCCTCACGAAGAGTTGGCTCAAAAATTAGATTTAATTGACATTGACAAGGGTTCAGAAATATCAGGAGCCAGATTTTGGTATTTAAAAAATCAATTAGTAGAATTACAGTGGGCCCTACTTAATTATGTTTTTGGTAAATTATTAAAAGCAGGTTTTCAGCCCGTGGTGCCACCTAATCTCGTGAAAACAAAAGCAATGTTTGGCACCGGATTTTTCCCAGCTGAAAAAAATGAGATTTATCACGTTAATTCTGACAAAGATGATTTATATTTGATTGGCACCTCTGAAGTTCCTCTAGTTAGTTATCATGCCGATGAAGTTTTGAATCTAAAAATCCCGATAAAATATTTTGCTTTATCTACTTGCTATCGTCGGGAAGCAGGCAGTTATGGCAAGGATAATAAAGGCATTTTCAGAGGTCATCAGTTTGATAAAATAGAAATGGTGGTCTTTTGCCAACCTCAAGAATCCGAAAAAAATCACCAGGAGATTTTAGCTATTGAAGAAGAAATTTGGTCGGAGTTAAAAATTCCTTACCAGGTAGTTAATATCTGCAGTGGAGATATTGGCTTTCAGGCTGCTAAAAAATATGATCTAGAAGCTTGGTTACCCTCCCAAAATAAATATCGGGAAGTTACTTCTTGTTCTAATACTACTGATTTTCAAAGCCGCCGCCTTAATATTAAATATCAGGCTGGCCAGAAAAAAGAATTATGCCACACTCTTAATGGTACTGGCATAGCTATTGGTCGGGCATTAATAGCTATTATGGAAAATTATCAGACTAAAGAAGGTAGTATTAAAGTGCCTAAAGTTTTGCAGTCTTATTTGAGTTTTAAAGAAATTAAAAAGTAATAATGCCACTTACTTGGATAGAAATAGACAGTCAGAATCTTGCTCATAACATACAACAGTTTAAAAAAATAGCTCCCCAATCTCAAATTTGGCCAGTCATTAAAAGCAATGCCTACGGGCACGGCTTTCAGGAAATAGCAGGGTTGCTTGATCAGAATCAGAACATTGACGGTCTGATGGTTGTTAATCTGCAGGAAGCTTTAAAGTTAAAAGAAATTTCTAGTAAGCCGATTATGGTCTTAAGCTATTTTGATAGAGAGGAGAGGAGTCTTCAAATTGCTTTAGATGAACAGATATCTTTGCCGGTTTATGATTTAGATACAGCAAATTATTTAAATAATTTTGCTAAAAAAACAAGTAAAAAATTTTTAGTTAATATAAAAATAGATACGGGTACAGCTAGATTAGGATTCAGGGTGGGGGAGGCAGTTCAGGCCATTAATTATATAAAAGGCAAGAAATATTTAACGATTAATAGTATTTTTACACATTATGCTGATTCAGAAGCCGAGGATCAAAATTTTATTCACGAGCAACTAGATAGTTTTAGGAAAATAATCAACAAATTTCCTTTAATTAAGATTCACTCCGCCTGTTCAGCCGCTGCGGTTGGCTTGCCGCAAACACAGATGGATTTAATAAGATTAGGCCTAGCGTTATATGGTTTATGGCCCAGTCAGTCTACCAGTCAGCGTGGAAAGAATTTAAAAATAGATTTAAAGCCGGTTTTGGCTTTTAAAACAAAAATAATCCAACTTAAAGAATTAAAGCAAGGAGAATCAGTAGGCTATGACCGCAGCTATATTTGTCCGCAAGATTGTCGAATAGCGGTTTTGCCGGTTGGTTATAATGAAGGATATAGTCGTTTGCTATCCAATCAGGCGGAAGTTTTAATTAAAGGTCAGCGTTGTCCGGTGCGGGGTAATATTTGCATGAATTTAACTATGGTTGAACTGCCTACTAGCCTTAATTCTGATTTAGGGGAGACAGTCATCCTTTTAGGTAACGACGGTCAGGAAAGAATTACAGCTGAAGAATTATCTTCTTTATCCAAAACCATTAATTACGAAGTGGTAACTAGAATAAATCCATTATTGCCGCGGGTTATTATTTAATATTTAACGACACTTAATAAAGAGAAGCGCTTAAACAGGGGAAAGATGAAATATCAAAAAAAGAAAGATAAACCCTGGAAGAAGCATTTGCCTCAAAAGCCGAAAAGAGTGCAGCGAGGTTATTATGTGCAACAGCAAAGTAAATATCGCCAAAGAATTATTTTTATTATTTGGTGTATTTTAATAATTTTTTTAATACAAAGTATTTTTCAAATCAGATATCTACAGGTTAAGAATATTATTTTATTGAATAATCAGGATTTATCTTTAGAGGAAATTGAAGAAACGTTGGCTGATCAGTTGTCAGCTGGTAAATATTTGATATTTAAGAATAATAACTACTTTCTTTTAAAAACAGAACCTTTAGAAAATCTTTTAGCCGAAGCTTATAATTTGGATGAGGTTAAAGTTGAGAAAAAATTTCCCAATTCTTTGATTATTACAGTCAAAGAAAAAATTTCTCAATTTATTTGGCAAAATGATGATACTTTATACCTTTTAGACGCTAAAGGACGCTTAAATCGCCAAATTAGCGCTTTGGATGACAAATACCTTATTTTAGAAGATTTAAGGGCCAACTATCCCCAAAATGAGGATATTTTTAGCACCAGCGAGATTAATCTTATTAATCAGATTTATTTGGGCTGGCAGGAGTTAATTGGCTCTAAAGCCAGGTTAACTAAGATTACTATTAATAATAATTGGTCTTTAATGCAATTACAGAGCGAGGTGGGGTTTTATGTAAAATTAGATGCCACCGGAGATATTAATGAGGAATTAAATAGTTTAAGCAAAGTGCTAACCGCCGGCAATATTGTTGGAGGAGATATTGATTATATTGATGTTCGTTTTGGCGATCGGGTTTATTTGAAATAAAAAGCCCCTTTTTTATTATAGATATGAATTGAGTATAATAACTCTTACACTCAATTTGACAATGATTATTCCTTGAATTATAATATAAACATGATTAAAGCGAATAAAAAGCATATCCTCCCCCTCTTAGATGAGTTTTTGGAAAATATCCAGTCTAATAACTATTCAACAGAAACGGTCTACAATTATGAGAGGGACTTAAATACTTTGGAAAATTTTTTAAACGATGATATCAAGACTGATTTTAAAAAATTAACCAAAAGGTCAATTATTAAATTTAAGGCCTACCTCTCCTCTACTTCGCGGCAGACTGCTTCCAATGAAAAGGGTCAGGCAAAATTATCCAGTTATAGCATCAACCGGATTCTTTCAGCTCTGCGGTCTTATTTAAAATTTTTAAACGATGTTGATTATCAATCGCCGATTACAGCTGATGCCATCAAGCTCTTAAAGACAGAGAAAAAAAATAGTCAAGTTCCGGAAATGCATGAATTAATCAAGTTAATTGAAGCACCGGAAACATTTGAACAGAATCAAGCCATCAAACTTCGTAATCGGGCTATGCTGGAAACTTTATTTGCCACTGGTATGCGTATTTCGGAACTACTTTCATTAAAAAGAGATCAGTTGGATTTGAGTGGTCGGATTTATATTATGGGCAAAGGGAAAAAACAGCGTTTTGTTTATTTAACACCGCGGGCTATTATTCATTTGCAGCATTATTTAAAAATACGCCATGATGATTCAGAATTTATGTTTATCCCCTATCGCGGTCGCAATAATCCAGACAAGCATAAAAGAATCTCACCAAATTATCTACAATATAAAATAAAAAAATACCGCGAATTACTTGGTATTAATGTGCCAGTTTCAGCTCATTCCATTAGGCATAGTTTTGCTACTTATTTGGCTGAAAATGGGGCTAATCCAGCGGCTATTCAGATATTATTGGGGCATGAGTCTTTAGAGACTACGACTCGCTATGTACATGCTTCTGATCGCTATGCGGAAAAAATGCATACTAAATTTCATCCTTTAAGAAAATAAATACCCTCTCTACCCGCCAATCGGCGAGTTTTTTTTCTTCCTAATTTAGGGAGAGATGTCTCAAGCGTAGTCTAGAGATATGGGGTATTTAGGGCAAATAATTTATAGGGTTGACTGGTACTCCATTAAGGCGAACTTCAAAATGTAAATGAGGTCCGGTCGAAAACAAACCAGCTCCTCTGGTGCCCGGCATGCCGCCAGAATAGCCAATAACTTGTCCTTTGCTGACAAATTGGTCATCAGAAACACTAATCTGGTTGACATGGCCATAGACAGTGGATAAGCTATTAGCATGGACAATCATAATATAACTATAACCGGTTTGACCGCCGTCTTTTGCTTTAGCCACATAACCAGAATCAGCGGCCCGAATGGCTGTGCCTTGTGGGGTGGCTAGATCAATAGCATTATGTTCAAAAATATAGCGATAAGGATAATCAGGATCATGGAAGTAAGCGGTGATTATTCGTGAGGCAATCGGCCACATCAATCCGTCGCTGTTGATTGCTTCTAGTTCTAATTGGCGGTTTAATTTTTCTCGGGCAATTTTTTCCAAATAAACAATATCATTGTTCATTTGCTCTTGTTCCTGTTTGGCCTGATCTAGTAATTGCTGGAATTTTGCTTCTTGCCCTTGGGTGACAGCCATTAGGTTGTATTTAGCTGATTTTTGGCTATCTAATGTCGTTTGTTTAGTAGTTAGAATTCCTTGCAGGGTGTTTAATTCGATTTGTTTGTCCTCCAAAGAGGATTTATCGCTATCCAAAGCTATCTTAACTGTCTGTAAGCCCTCTACTCCTTTAACCAAGTTACTTTGCATATCTCCTAATCGGTCTAACTCAGCCATAAATTCACTAAAACTGTTGTTTAGTAGTAGGATCTCTAACACAGAATTTTTTTGCTGTTCTAAATGCAGTTGGCGTAGCACTCTAGCCACAATTTCTTTTTGATCATTAATCTCCCGTTGTTTAGCTTGAATTTTTAATTCCGTATTTTCTATTTTTAAATTCAAAGTTTCAATTTCCAACTCAACTGTCTTGGCTTCCAGATTAATCTTGGCAATACTGTCATTTAAAGTACTGACTTGGTTGGATAAACTGTTCAATTCCCGTTGTTTGGCGCTGATATTTTTCTGGTAAACCTCCACCTGCCGGTTCAACTCTTGAATTTCAGCTCTCTTGTCATTAATATCCTGATTAATTTGCCACATTTCTAAATTTTCCAGATCATTGAGCTGATATTCAGTGGCTTTAATTTCTGAAGGATAAAAAAACCAACCTAATAAACAGATGGTTATAAAGGATAGTAATAGTAAATTTATTTTTGTTTTTACTTGCCCCGAGCGAAGTCGAGGGGTTTTTATTTTCGGCATAGTTCTAGCTTGTGGATAATTATATTATAGCATATTTTGATTAAATTAGCAAACGTTGTATTTATTTTAATTTTCCCAAAGCTTGGTTGATTCTTTCCAGACTTTCTTCTTTACCCAAAAATTCCATAATTTCCGCCGGGGAAGGGCTTTTTTCTAAACCAGACAAAGCCACTCGAGTAGGCCAGAAAATATCGCCAGCAGTAAGACCGTTTTTCACAGCTTGTTGTAAAATCTGGTCAAGATTTTCTCTGGTCCATTTTTTTTGGTCAGTAGTAGTTAATAATTCTAAAACCTCTTTTAGACCTTGCTTAGTTTTTTCTTGATCAGATTTTTTAAAGATTAATAATTGTGTTGGGTAATCAGGCAGTTGCCAGAGCCAAGGACTTAATTCTTTTAGTTCAGCTAAATAATTTAAGCGGCTGCCAAATAGTTTTAATAAATTTTCTACTTGGTCTGAATGGTCAGGCAGGATTTTTTTAGTTTGGTTGATTAAATTCTGATAATCCTCTCCCCTCTTGGCAATAATCTGCCGGATATATTCAGCATTAAACCAATTTAATTTATTTAAATCAAAAATAGCTCCGGCTTTATTAATTTTTTCTAAGGAAAAGTTTTTAATCAATTCTTTAATACTAAAAAATTCACGGTCATCTCCCGGATTCCAACCCAAGAGAGCGACGTAATTGAGAATGGCTTGTGGCAGATACCCCTTAGCTAAAAAATCTTCTACCGCCACATCCCCTTGCCGTTTAGATAATTTTGATTTATCTGGATTTAAAAGCAAAGGCAAATGCACAAAATTCGGCTGATTATAATTAAGGGCTTGATATAATAAAATATGCTTAGGCAGAGACGGCAGCCATTCTTCTCCTCTGATCACATGGGAAATTTGCATTTCATGATCATCGATCACATTAGCTAAATGATAAGTAGGAAATTGATCAGATTTTAAAATAATAAAATCATCTAAGTCTTCGCTTTGAACTTTAATTGAACCATAAACCAAATCTTTAGCTTCGATAGTTTGTTTTTCCGGTATTTTAAAGCGAATAACATATTTTTGATTAGCAGCTAGTTTTTCTTTAATCTCTCCAGTTGATAAATTACGGCAATGGTTGTCATATTTGGGAATTTTTTTTTGGGATTGTTGTTCTTTTCTTAATTTATCTAATCTTTCTGGGCTACAAAAACAATAGTAAGCTGAATCTTTTTTTACTAATTCTTCAGCTATTTTTTGATAAATTTTTAGCCGGCTGGATTGAGTTAATGGCTTCTGATTTGGCTTTAAGCCGATATTTTCTAAAGTGGCTATTAGTTTTTCTTCTGCGCCCTGAACATATCGTTCTTGGTCAGTATCTTCAATGCGTAGTAAAAACTGGCCTCTATTTTTCTGAGTCCATAGATAATTAAATAAAGCCGTGCGCAATCCCCCAATATGGAGATAACCGGTAGGACTGGGAGCAAATCTGGTGCGAATTTTATTCATAATTTTTCTTTGTTATTTGAGTTTTTTATGGATTTTTTTATGCGGTCTTTAACGACTAAATAGGGAAAGATAAAAATAGCTCGGTTAATACGATGGAGACGATGTGGCTGTCGAAAAACCCGCCAGAGCCATTCCAGTCCAAAGCTGCGCAATATTTTGGGGGCGCGGGAAATACGACCGGACATAAAATCAAAAGTGCCCCCTACTCCCACTGCAATCCTAGCCGAAGGAATTCTGGACAGATTTTCCCAAATCCAAATGTCTTGAGTAGGCGCTCCTAAACCGACGAGGATTATTTCAGGGTTAAAGATATCGGCTTTTTCCAACAGAATGTTTTCATCGGCCACCTGAAAGTCTAAATCAGGATACCTTTTTTTTATTTTCATAAAAAAATCATCTGGCTTAGTTAGCCCTCGGCTATTAAGGCAAAATAAAATTTTATTATTGTTATTGACGGCTATTTTAAGTAACATTTCTGTTAAATCAACACCAGTTATTCTATCATCTAATGAAATTGGTTGACCAAAAAACTGTAGGGCTTTAATAATTCCGGCACCGTCAATAGTGGCTAGACTAGCTTCATTAATAATTTTGCGAAATTTATTATCATTTTGCGCGGACACTATAAATTCTGGATTGACTGTCACAATTTGATGTTGCTGGTCAGAATTCAGATAAACATGTAATAAATTTTTGATAATGTGTTTGGGGATAGTATGAACTCTGATTCCTAAAATATTATATTCTTTCATAAGTCAAAAGTTTGTAAGGTGGTATATTCTGGTCCTTTTTTAGTTAAAACACTTTCTTTCAATTCAAAATATGATGCTTGGATAATCTTATGAACTTGCCAGTCTGTAAATTTAGCAAATTCTTTATGCTGTGACGTTTTTTTAATGCGAGCTAAATTCAGGTGGGCAGAAAATTTTTTGTTTTCTCGATGAGCTAGTCCAGCTGAGAATAATTTTTCTTCAATGGCTTTGAATAATGTTTGTAGTTTTTTATTTTCTTTGATTTTTAAAGCTAGAACTTTCGGTGTTTTAGAGTTAAAAATTATAGAATTTTCAATGGTCAGTTCTAAATATTGAAAATTTAATTTAATTTCTTGCAGGGTTGCAATCAGCGGGGGGATTTTATCAATCGGTGTATCACCCAGAAATTTTAAAGTAAGATGTATTTGATCTGGTTGAATGAGCTTTAATTTTTCCCAAGGTAAATTCAGTCCTGTAAATTTTTTAGTAATTTCCCTAGTGGTTGCTGCATCAACCGGTAAGCTGATAAATAGTCTTAAATAGTTCATGTTTTAATAAGCTAATTTCAATATCATTTTAGCTTAAAAACTGGCAAAAAGCAATGTTTTTATTAGGTTCATTTTTGCCATTTTTCTTTTTGGAGTTTATTTGATTTTCTGGTATAATACAGGAATAGAAAACATTAACTATTAATTTTAACTTATGAATAAACTGCCTCATAAAATATTTGTCGTTTTTACTTTATGCAGCTTTCTTATTCCTTCTTTAACTCTGGCTTCGAATTTAGATATCGATTATAATAATTTACTATCTGACGCTGAAGCTGAAAACCATTCTTCTATGAGTCAAATAGAAATTAAGAATTTTTTAATTCAAAATAATAGCTATCTCAAGAGCTATTTTTATAATGGTAATAATCCAGGGCCAGCTGATGCGCCTATTAATTCAGAAGAAGATTATTATAAAAATCGTTCAGCTACCGAGATTATTTACAATGCGGCTTGGGAAGCTAAAATCAATCCCCAGTTTTTGTTAGCTATGTTGCAAAAAGAGCAGGGTTTAATTGAGGACTCCGAACCTAGCGAAAGACAGCTTAATTATGCTATGGGCTATTATTGTTTTGACGGCCAACCTTGTAATCCACAATGGAAGGGTTTTGGCAAGCAAGTTAGAGCCACTGCCCTGCAATTTCGGGATTATTTAGACAATATTTATGTCCGCCCTCATTATCCTGGCAAGACCTCTATTATTGACGGGCAAGCAGTTAAGCCGGAAAATAAAATTACAGCTGCTCTTTATGTCTATACGCCTCATTTACAAGGTAATAATTTGTTTGCCACCTTATGGGAGCGATACAGTTTTGGTGGACCTGGTGATATAAGTGGAGGAATATTTCCAGATGGTTCATTAATTAAAGCTAAGGATGGTGAAGATGTAGTTACTATTTATTTAATTGACCGTAGTCAAAAACGACCTTTTGATTCAATGACTGCTTTAGTTTCTCGTTACGATCCCAAGAAAGTTTTAGAAGTGAGTAGTGAAGAATTAGCCAAGTATGAAGATGGTGGCTCCATTAAATATCCTAATTATTCGGTTTTACAGGGAGCAGACGGTAGCAGATATCTTTTAGACGGTATGGAAAAGAGATTAATTGTTTCTGATGAAGCTTTTAGACAACTTGGTTTTAATCCAGCTGAGATCATTGAAGCTAATCAGACAGATCTAGATAATTTTATTGATGGTTCGCTTTTGACTGAAGGAGATTTAAGTCCTTTTGAACAGCTTTTGAGAGATATGTCCACCGGCGGTGTTTATTATGTTAAAGATAACCAAAAGGCGCCGATTGTTCATCCTTCTATCATCGCTATAAATTATTCTGATTTGTCCATCAAAGAAGTGACTAGTAAGACTCTAGAACAATACACTAAGGTTTTGCCGGTTAAAATTCAGGATGGTAATTTGATCAAGACGGAAGACGAGGCCAAAGTTTATGTTATCTCCAACGGCCAGCGTCGTTTAATTCCCGATGAAGCAACTTTTGTTGGTTTAGGGTATAATTGGTCTCAGATTCAGACGGTTACGGATCGAGTTTTAAAACTGCATGATTTAGGAGAAGAATTAAGTTTATAATATGATTACTTTTGCTTGTTTTGTCCCCCATTCTCCTCTTTTAATTCCGGAAATTGGCAGGGATAATCTAGACAAATTGTCAAAAACCAGAGAGGCCTACCAGCATCTAGCTTATGAATTATATGCGGCCAAACCAGATGTTATTATTATAGTTTCACCTCATATTGACCTGCGTGAAGAGTCTTTTGTGATCAATCAACAACCGCAACTTAAGGTCAATTTTAAGAAATTTGGAGATTTAGTGACTAACTTAGAATTTGAGAATGATCTGGGGTTCGGTTACCAGATAAAAGAATCAATCGAGACCTCTTTTCCAGTGATTTTGTTTGCTCAAGAGGAATTAGATTATGGTAGTGGTGTCCCTTTATATCATCTCACTAAAAATTTACCCAAAGTTAAAATTGTCAGCATTGGTTATTCAAATCAAGATAATCAAACTCATTTAGATTTTGGGAGGGCTATTAAAGAGCAGATTAATAAATCCAATAAACGGGTGGCCGTAGTTGCTTCCGGAGATTTATCTCATCGATTACACAAAGATTCACCGGGCGGTTATTCACCGGCTGGGCAGGATTTTGATCAGACTATTATTAAATTACTTAATGAAAAGAAAGTGGATGAGATTGTTAGTCTTGATTCTAAATTTGTGGAAGAAGCAGGCGCTGATCAATGCGGCTTCCGTTCTTTATTGATACTATTAGGGATTATTAAAAGTATTAACTATCGGTCGGAGCAATTAAGCTACGAGTCCCCTTTTGGGATTGGTTATTTAGTGCAGAATTTTGAGATTCAGTAAGGAGTTCATTCTTAAGATCATGGCTTATATTATAGTATTAAACAACACTCAAGTAAATTTAAAACTATATTATTGACAAAATTTAATATGTATGATATATTATAACGTTATTTATGTTGTTTTGATTATGAAGGAGGATTGTAATGTCTATATTAGTTGGCCTGGGTATAATCATCTTAGTTATTGCTGTCCCATTGGAATATGGACTGCTTAAGAAAGAATATGGAGTAGAAAAAGAGTTATGGATATTTTTCAAATTCTGCATAGTGATGTCCTTAATGCTTGTAACAGCTATAGTAGAATTTTTAGCAGTTTTAGTAGGTTGTGTTTTTAGCAGACTACTACTCTACCTCTTTTTATAAGGATATATAATAAAATTCCCACAAGTATTATGGGGATTTTAAGTTTAAATTTGATTGATAATACGTAGAAAAAATTTTTTGTCTTTCTGATGCGTCAGTAGATCAGCTACTTTATCTTTAGTTACCCATTGAGCTTTAGGAATAGTAGGGTCAGAAGGATTTAATTTTGTCTGGTTAGTTTTAAATAAAAATAGAGAAATTATTTTTAATTCTGTTTGATCCTCTCCTTTGCCTCCAAGAGCTATCTTATATCTTTGGTAGTTATCAAATTTTTTAATTAACTCTAATTCGGAAATTCCCGACTCTTCATAAATTTCTCTTTTGGCGGCAGTGAGGCCGTCCTCACCAGTGTCAAGATGCCCTTTGGGAAAAGACCAGGAGTCATCATTTTGATTAACTAGTAGAATCAAGCCTTGCGGATTTATTACTATTCCGCCGGCACTGATTGTCTTGTTCATTTTATCTGCCTAGCGAGCTTAATAAATCACGACGGTGTTCTTCTTCCTGCATTAAGATGTCTTCTAAAACGCGGCGCATTCCATGTTCGCCTAATTCATCAGCTTGTTTTACTCGGGTTTTGTAGCGGCTGATAGCTAATTCTTCGCCGGCCAAATCTTGCTCCAGCATTGTCTTAGACTGATTACTTATTTTTCTCTCTTCCACATCAATGACCGGCGTGCCACCCAAGTCAGAAATAATTTCTGATAAACTGACAGCGTGAGCCATTTCTTCATTGGAATGAATAATCAGTTCTTTAGTGATTGAATCATATTCAGCTCCAGTGATGACCGCAGCGTGCTGGACATATTGGATAGCAGCTGCAAATTCCCATTCTAGATCCTTATTAAGTTCCTTAATAAAATCTTCTTTATTGATAGTCATATTTTTTATGTTTAATGATTAATTATTTATTACTTATTAATTTAAAAAAATATTTCCACTGCTCCCCTTCCTTGGCTAGTTCCTTAGTATCATTGAGACATTTTTCAATATAATCTCGAGAGTTTTCTTTGCAGACCTTAAAAACAGAATTTCTTTTAAAATTAGGAATATTTAATTCTTTTATCACTTCCAGGGCTAAATCCTGCCATTGGTAAGCCGGCGGTTTTATTGATTTTTGACCCTTTAAAATATTACCTAAACTAGAAAAGCCCTTATTCATAAATGAATTATAACAAATTTTTGTTTGGTTGTCATTTTTTTAGTTTTGATTTTGAAGATTTAATTTTTGACAAAAGTTTATAAAAATGTTTTAATATAGTTATGTTAAAAATTATCAAATATCCAGATACATTCTTAAGAAAAGCCAGTCAGCCGATTAATCGGTTTGATGGTGATTTAAAGGAAATGGCCATGGCCATGGCTCAAACTATGTATACTGATGACGGAATTGGTTTAGCTGGTCCGCAGGTTGGACTCAGCCAGCAGATTGTGGTTATGGGCGATCGGAATGGGCATAGCTACACAGTTTATGTTAATCCAGAGGTTACTTTTTTTTCTAAAGATAAAACAGTGACTGAAGAAGGATGTTTGTCTTTGCCGCAGATTTTTGGTTTAGTGCGTCGTTCCAAGAAAATTCATATAAAATACAAAGATTTAGACGGGCAGAGTCATAAAGAGAAAATCAAGGGATTTCAAGCTATTGTCCTCCAACACGAGATAGATCATCTAAATGGGATTTTATTTATCGACCGAGCAGAAAGAATTACTAAAGGGCAGGAGATTTTGGATAAATTGAAAAATGATTAAAACAGACAAAAAAATTATTTTCTGGGGGACACCTGATTTTGCTTTGCCTGGTTTCCAGACTTTGCAGCAAATGGGTCTGGTTAGAGCTGTAGTCACCCAACCTGACAAGCCAGCTGGAAGAAACAAAAAGACACTCAGTTCTCCTATTAAAATTGAAGCTCAAAAAAATAATTTACCGGTTTTAGAGCCGGAAATTTTTAATAATGAATTTATTAATGATCTGAAAAAATATTTACCGGCTACTTTTATGATTATAGCTTATGGCAGAATTATTCCCGATAAGATACTAAAACTATCAGAACTACTGGCTTTAAATATCCATCCTTCCCAATTGCCGTTGCTGCGCGGTCCTTCCCCTATTCAAACTGCTTTATTGAAAGGGTTTAAAATCACAGGGATTAGTTTAATGCAGCTTGATAGCCAAATGGATCATGGTCCACTTTTAGCTCAAGAGAAAATAGAGATCAATCCAGAGGATAATTTTTTAACCCTCAGTAAAAAATTAACTAGTATTAGCCAAGACATATTAGCTAAAAATGTCATTAAATATTTATCTAATCAGCTCACTCCTCTACCTCAAGATCATCAGCAGGCTACTTTTTGTAAGATAATCAAAAAAGAAGATGGTCGGATTGACTGGTTAAAACCAGCTCAAGAAATTAATAATCAGATTAGGGCTTTTAATCCTTGGCCCTCTGCCTTTTTTGATTTAAATGGTTTAAATATAAAAATTTTTAAAGCTCAGATTACAGAGAATAATTTAAAACCAGCTGAAATATTAATTGATCAGGATAAATTGATTATTGGCACCAGCCAAAAGTCATTGGAAATTTTAGAATTGCAACCGGCCGGAAAAAAAATAATGAGGGCCGCTGAGTTTATTCGTGGTTATCAGAGATATCTATCTCAATAACTCTTTCGCTTTTTCTAATTGTTGGTCTTGGATGCTATTGTTCTCAAGAAGATAATCAGGAGTAATACCGTTTTCTTCTAGGGAAATACCATTAGGAGTAAGCCATTCAAAAACAGTATATTTTAGAGCAGAACCATCAGCGAAACTTAATAATGTCTGTCCGGTTCCCTTACCAAAGGTGGTTTGCCCGACAATTTTAGCTAAGTTATGCTCTGATAGGGCTGAAGTAAAAATTTCGGCAGACGAAGCAGTACCGTTGTTGACTAAAATAACGGTTGGCAGTTTAATTTCTTGGTCTAGACGAGAGCTGAATTGGTAGAGAAGATCAGGATATTTTTCTTGCAAAATTAATTCACCGGCTGGTAACCAATAATCAGCTAAATCAATAGCGGCTGAAGTGTATCCTCCTGGGTTATTACGCAAGTCAATAATAATACCTTTAGTATTTTCATCGATGGTGTTATTTTTTATTTTCTCAAAACTTGCTTTTAAATCTAATGAAAACATACTTATTTTAAAATAAGCAATATTATTGTCTAATTTTTTGCCAATAACTAGGGGGATATTAATTTTTTCTCTAATTATACTGACTTCAAAAGTTTCTTGAGTTGCAGGACGGTATATTTTTAAGAGAACTTCAGTGCCAGACGGTCCTTTAATTAAACTAATGCTGTCATCTAAAGTAAGGCCGCGAAGATCGATGTGATTTGCTTCTAAGATCTGATCTTGCGGTTGTAGACCAACTTTCTCGGCTGGCGAACCTGATAAAGGACTAATGATCACTACTGTTTTATTAAGTTGTTCCACCATAGCGCCAATGCCCTCTAATGATCCTTGCATTTGATTGTCAAATTCTTTTTTTTGTTGAGGACTGAAAAATTCAGTGTATGGATCACCTAAAGACTGAACCATACCTTCTAATGAACCGTAAAAAAGTTGCTTATTATTGACCTCCTCGGCTTTATAATAGTCATCTTTGAGAATATTTTGTATTTCCCAGTACATAGGAAAATTAGGATTATTATTTGTCAATGGTTCAAAATTTAGATTATCCACAATTGGTATGACGGCTAATTTACCAGGGTTGATCTCCAAAGCCAAATTTTTTAATGTTTTTAGTCCCTTGAAGCCATTATCTATCTTGTAGCGGTAGTTGTCCAAAGGATTTAAATACCAGGCCTGTCCGTCTTCTTCCACCTGTAAGAGAAGTTGACCTCGCATTTGAGCAGTTAACTGGTAATCAACGTTGACGCTAGCGGTACTGGTAGCAATTTTATTGAGATCATTATTTTTGATACCGGTGGCAAAAGTTTTTAATAAGCGGGAGACACTAACGCCGTCTTTTAATAAATACCTTTCCTGTGATTTTGGTTCAACATACCAATATTGTTTTGCAAAACCAGTATCTTCGACAACGATACTGCCGGCGTAGCGTGATTTGAGAGTATCAGCATCTACGGCGATAATAGTGGCCGCTTGAATTTTTTGAGCAAAACCGATAAATAAAACAACAAAGGTAAATAAAAAAATAAATTTTTTCATATCTTTATTTTTAATAGTCTTAATAATTAATTATTTTTTTTCAGTTACCCAAAAACCAAGATATTTACCCAACATTAACCTAGTTTGGGCATCAATAGCGGGTACTGAACCTAATAATATCATAGTAATGGGGAAAATCAACCATTGTAAAAACATCAGAGAAAAGCGGGCGTATTTGGAGATTAGGCCATGCTTAAACTTTCTAGGAAGGGGTGGCAAAATTATTACGCTCATCAGGGCGATAATAAATAAACTAATCATACCAAAACGCATTAAATTTTCTAAAATTAGAGGAGCGTTTTGGGTTAAAACAGTGGTCACGTTTTGTTTTTCGGCCAAATATAAAGGCAAATAACCAAGGACAAAAATTAAAATTGGCACCGTGGCCCAAGTATAAATACCCTCTGTCTGGTTCCAAATATAGGTTATTTTTTTCTTTAGTGATATTTTTTTATTTTTTTTGAAATGCCAGACCATATAAGGAAAGTGCTCTACCCCCCAAGCCCAGCGTTGCATTTGTTTATATTGATTGCGCATGCTTTTCCAAAATTTTCCAACATAGACTGTATTCATTGAAACCGGAATATACATTGGTTCAACCTGATAATCACCATTATAGTGAATAAGACCCTGTAAAAATATGCGCGAATCTTCAGTAACGATATTATTTTGCCAAAAGCCGATATCCACTAAAGCCGTCCAACTCATGCTGTGGGAAGAAAAAGTAAAAAGCCGATCAGAGCGGGCCAAGTCTGTTAGTAACCAAAAAGTGGTAGAATTAGCCACTACACGAGTGATAATATCTGATTCCCAGACATTATTATGATAGAAAGCCATGGGTTGGAAACTGGCCCGATAAGGATTGGGGTGGCTGATAAATTTATTAGTCAGATAGGCGAAATAATCGGGATGAGTGACGGTGTCAATATCAAAAGTAGAAACAATTATCTTTTTGTAATCTATGGCTTGTTGGTCAATGTATTTTTTAGTTTCGTGTCCGGCATGATAGAGATTAGAACCCTTGCCGGCGATTTCGCCATTGATATTTTTAGGATGAACAGTAATTAAAATTTTATAAAAAATTTTACTGTATTTTTGTTGGATTTGTTCAGCGATAGTTTTAAATTGTTCAACAAACCTTTCTTCTCCAGCCAAAACCACAATTATTTTTTGATGATTATAATTGGTCCGGCTTAAATGCTCAAAAGTCTTATCAACCACTTCTAAGGGCTCGCCGGCAGTTGGTAAAAAAATCAAATGGTAATATTCCGACCAACTGGGATGATGTTCGCGTAAATACGGCCACCATTTTGTCTGGCTAGCGTGGCGATATTTAAACCAAGAAGTAATAAGAAAAATAAGCATATAAAAAATCCGCAGCACAAAATAAATATAAAAAGCAATCACCAGATAAACGCCGGCCAAAGGTTTATAAAAGGACAGGGCAATAACTCCGATAAAAGTCAGCCAAACCAAAAATCCGGGAATTATTTCCAGTATTCTGTAGCCGTAATAATCTTTGTATTTTTGTTCCATAGTTAGTTTTTTTCCAAATGAATTAGAGCTGTTCGAATGGCTTGTTTGGTATATTCTTTTCTAGTTAAACGGCCTTTGGTTAAAATACTGACTGCCCCTTGAGTTGATCCGACTTGAGGATTATCAGTCAGGCCGGCTTTATAAAACGCCTCATTCATATTGAGCCCACCTTTAATCATATATTCAGTGACTTTTAAAGGGCACTCAAAAGCTGATGAAATACCCAAATGAAATTCACGGCCGTCATAGATAGCACAAACAGAAATATCCATATAACCAGTTTTAGTTTGGGGCACAGTCATTAATCCAGATTCAATGCCAAAGCTATAATCACAGTCTTCATAAGTCTGGCGTGCTCGATTAATAGCTCCTTGTATAGTTTCGTTAAGTGATTTTGGCTGATCAGACACTTTGGAATTTACAGCTATCCCTTTTACTTCAGCTGGAGTCAAGTGGCTATATTCAAGCAAAATTTCTTCCACAGCGGAAATTTTAACTGGATTATAGGAGCCAACTTTAATTTTTAAGGGTTGATTAGTCATTGTTGAGATCATAATAATTTTTTCCTGTTTGATAACTGTCAAAAGATAGTCGGCAACTTTTAAACATCGGCTCCGGCAGTTGATTAAATTCATACCAGTCCCAAGATTCCAATTTGTCCGGTTCTAGTACTTTTGGTTCCCCGCTTTTGAAATCGGCTATTAACCCGATGTGTACGTAATGTTTCGGCGCGTATTGATTAATATTAGCCAGAAATTGAAAGCGAATATTTTTAACCTCTAGACCGCACTCTTCTCTAATTTCCCGCTTGGCGCAATCCTCAAATGATTCCAGATATTCCAGATGTCCGCCGGGAGAGGCATATTCCCCTGCTCCGTGTGAGCTTTTTCTTTTGCCTAAGAGAGTCCGCCCGTCTTTGATAATCATAATGCCGACTCCTACTTTTGGTTTTTGTTGCTCCATAATATTGTTGACAAAAAATAATTATTATGTTATTTTTTCTTGATAAAATTGTTCTTATTAAAAGGAGATAACATGACGGTTTTGTTAAGTATCTTAGAAAAATTATTGGTTATTGTTTGCAAAACGTTGTTCTACGTTCTAAAGATAATTTATAAGTTTATCAAATTTATTGCCGAGCTGATTACTTTTCTGCTTTGTTTCATGATTTTTGTATGGACTTATAATTTTATCACTACCTTACCGATCTTTTGGCAATCCTGGGCCATTAATTTTGTGCTCTTTAGTGCTTCATTTTTATTCATTTGCATTATTGTTTTACGCTTCTGGAAGCCAAAATTGTTTTTTCAAATTTCTGATTAAGAAAAAGTTTTCTTGTGTTTTTCTTTTAATTTGCTACTATTAAGCTACTGTAGAGGGATTAGCCGCCCTTTCTACTTTACCTCAAAAGGGGTATGACATTGTTAGGCTGCCGCGGGAGTCAAGGGGAACAATGATGTTTCTTTTATACAAAAATGTATCTTAAAGAACTAGTTCCTTGTACAAAAAGCCTTGACATCATTCTCGCGGCTTTTTTTATTTATTTAAAAATTCATTAATAATCTCTTTTGCTTGATTTATATCTATATAAGATTTAATTATGATATTAGGATAACGGTTATTACTCATTCCTCTGATCATTGGTGAAGCATAAAATTCTCTTTCAATTTGGTAGAGGCATAAAATTATCGCTGGCACTTTACCAAAGTCGCCTTTAGTCCTAGCATATTCAATTTCTCTACCCGTTCCAGTACTAGCGCCTGATATTTCTGCAATAACATGAGTGGCTTGATTAAGCCATTGGATATCTTGCTCTTCTATGTCCTCTGCCGTTAAATCTTTTTTGGTTTTTCCAATTTTATCAGCAAAGGATGCTATAGGATCATCAGCCCCTACATGTTCAGTTAATACTTGTAATCCTAAGTTTTTTATATAGGCAACAATATCTTTGATAATTTTCTCCATTATGCGTTCTCCTCTGATAGCACCAGCAAAATATACAATTTTTTTATTATTTAAACCCATATAGTTTGATTGTCAATTAATTCTTTAAAATAAACATCAATATCATCTAAAGCTTCTAATTCCTGACGAGTATACCATTGATACTGATCATTTTCACTAGTATCTAATTTAATATCTCCTTCAGCTTGACCAAGATAAGTTAGGCGGATAACATGATGGCCGGTCTTTCGGAGAATATCTTGAGCAGCAATCAGCTTGGGAGTGCCCACAAGTTTTAATTCTGTTTCTTCGGTTATTTCCCGTTGCAGATTTTCCATTAAAGTTTGACCGGTATTGATTCTGCCACCAACAATATCCCAGCGGCCTTGAATTTCCGGATATTTTTCCAAAGACCGACGCAATAATAAATATTTATTTTTTTGATTTTGGAGAAGTATTTTTACGCCAACTTGTAGAATTAAATTATTTTCCATGAACTTTTTTAATTAACTTTTCGGTAATAGTTTTAGGCAAACCCATGACACTATCTCTAGTGCCTTGTATTTTCTGGATATGTTTTTCCCATTTCTGACCATCAACCGTAAATCCGCCGGCTAAATGAAATATTTCTCCTTCGTTTATAAGATCGGTGATTTCATCTTCGCTGAAAGGAGTAAAATATACTTCGGCAGTATCAACTGTTTCTGCTTGTTTTCCAGTTTTTAAATTTATTACCACAACAGATGTTACTGTTCTGGCTGGAAAATTACTATACCCCTGTAAAAATTCTCTGGCTTGTTTTTCATTTTCTGGCTTTTCTATAATTTTTTTATTGCAAACTACTACTTGATCAGATGTGATTAATATTGCTGGTTGAAAAATTTTTGGTTTTAAAGCTTCTGCTTTTGCTCTAGCCAAAGCTAGTACCAGTTTTTCGGCATCATCAAATCTAATTGCTTTTTCGTCTATATCAGAAACCATAATTTCAAAATCCATGCCCATTTCCTCAAGTATTTGTTTTCTACCTTTTGATTTTGATCCTAAAATTATTTTCATGTTTTTTAATGCTCATCATTGAGAGTGATCCGTCATTCTGGAGGCCATAGGCCGATAGAATCTCCGTTAATTTACTACATAGCAGTTTAATGAGATCCTATCGCTATGCTCCAGGAGGACAGAGTTTTTAATTATAATATGTTATACAAATCTTTCCAATCAGGATTAAATTTATTAATTAATTCTAACTTTTTTCGTCTCACCAAATTTTTTATTTGCTTTTCTCTAGATATGGCTTCTGATATATCTTCAAATATTTCATAATAAACGAGTTTATCTACATTATATCTTGAAGTAAAACCTTTAACTAATTTTTCTTTATGCTGATATATCCGTTCTATCAAATCACTAGTCACGCCTGTGTAAAGCACTTTGTTATTTTTATTTGTTAAAATATAAACAAAATATTGTTTCATAATCGCTTTTCTTTTAATTGTTTATTGGCATGAGATGCTGAATTAAATTCAGCATGACAGGCTTGGGTTAGGCCTTAGAAATTCTTGTTTATTTTATTTTCCATGACACTTCTTAAATTTTTTTCCATTCGCGGTTATGTGGGGCAAGCCTAACTGTTCCTCGCTTAAGACCAACTCCAGATTTATTATTTTTATTTCCCATGTAGAAATTGAATCAATTTTTTTTACTTTCCATGACACTTCTTATATTTCTTCTAGTGTAAAAAGTGCCACAGGGGGTTCGGTGCTGGGGAAGCCACCCGTGCTTTGATTCTCGACTGCTCGTCTGCGAGGAGTCGCAACCGGCCCTTTTGCCTGTTGTGCTTTCCCCCTCGTAGACGAGTAGGCGTATTCGCTTTTCAATGATCCTATTGTCATTTTACTCGTCTGTCAGTTTTTGTCAACTTCTTGGAAGTGGATAAACTGTCGTGGTCTTTTACGGCCTCCCATACCCAAGTATGGCTTCGTTTGAAGCCATGTAATTCCTTGAGCATCTTCGCAACGGTGCGCGTGTCCAGCCCCTGCTGGTACAGGCGCACCGCTTTGTCTTTCATTTCCTGAACTTGTTTTTGTTTGAATGTTGATAGAGGCATAGTTGTGAATCCTTTCACTACTATTATATTCCCCTGTCAACTCCTGTCAAGTTACGTACTGTGGATAAGGCACTTTAGTCTTGGATCGAGTTCGTTGCATGTAGAGCCCGTGCTTTGAGAAGTGCTCGGCCTGTCGCTGAAATTCATCGACGGTAATAGCTTCTTTGCCCTGGTTTTCGTTCCGGAGGAATGTGACCAGTCCTTGCAATGCATCATCGAATCCTGGGTCGCGTTCCCTTTCTCCGGCGAAGTCGTTTTTACTTTCCGTAAGGAAGAGGCGTGCGCGCTGTTCCAGCTCTTTACCGTGCATCATCGTGTAGATGGTCGTGCTTTGCACCGAAGCGTGGCCCAGAATATTCATGACGTCTGCCGTCGATCCACCGCTCTTGATAATGTGATGTCCGCGGTGGTGCCGGAAGCTGTGGGCATTCATGTACGGCATTTTTGCTCTGTTGCAGTATCGTCGCAACATTTCGCCCACACCCTTAATCGAGAACCTGTCGCCACATTTCACGCTAGTCACCGATACGAAGAGTGCTCCCGGCTCTTCGAACTTCATGACTTTCGTAAGGTGATCTCGCTTCTTAAGCCAACGCACCAGATAGTCATTGGTATCGTCTGTCCAGAAGATCTCTCGGAATGGTCGGCGAGACTTTGCTTTCTCTGTTCGAATTATCGCTCTCTTTTCGTTCAGGTCTAGGTCATCCACGTTAAGGGAGCATACTTCTCCGTTTCGTGCTCCTGTGTCCCAAAGGAGGCCGAGAATCGCTAGATTTCTAATGTGTCGTGGGTCGTTGGTGTCTTGCGGAATTGCCGCGACAAGCTGCTTATACTGTTCATCGCTCGCTACGCGAGGTAGTTTTGGTTCTTTGTCCGGGATCGGGATGAGTTCTTCGTCGATTACTTTGTAGCCTTGCAGCCGGTAGAATTCGAAGAATTTTCGGAGTGCCATGCACTTGCCGACGAAGCTATTTCTGTCCCATCCGAGCTCTGCCATGCCATTCAGGTATTCCATCACGTTGCTCAGGGTGGCAGGTACCCCAAATTTAAGACACCTTGTCCATATGATATAATAGGCATATAAAGAAAGGAGA
>PCWQ01000022.1:3768-4722 GCA_002787405.1 Candidatus Komeilibacteria bacterium CG11_big_fil_rev_8_21_14_0_20_36_20 | reverse complement strand
TATCTGGATATTTTGTCAAATAGCGTATAAAAACTACTGTTAAATTTATGGTTATTTACAGACAAAAAAACAGGGATCAATCCATCCGGAAAGTTCACTTTGGCTTTGAACATATCCCAAAATACTTGTCCCGAAGTTTCCAAAAGTTGTTGTGCTATTACTAGAATTTGTTGATTTACTTGAAAGTGCGGGATTAATCTCCGCACCTTTATGAAATCCCAGATGCAAATGCTTTCTTTCGCCCGAAGTTTCCGTGGAATATCCCGCGCCCAAAATTCCCAGAGTGTCGCCTGCTTGCAAATCATCACCGATATTTTTGGCAATGCTGGATAATTTCAGATGGCCGTAAACTACCGTTATCGGTTCACCATCCAATTTACAACTTTCCACGATTACTCCGCCATAACCAGTCGCCATTTTTTTCATCGCTAATTTTCCGGAGCAAACCGCATGAACGTAGATATCTACGTTCATTTCTTCCGGAAAAATTTCAAAGTCTGTGCCAGTGTGATATCCAGAAAAATTTTCTGGTTGCACTGGAGAATTTTGCGGAGTAATAAAAACTCCAAAAGGTTTTTTAGTCACTCTTTCGGAAGCTCGGTCCAATGGGGGTTGAAAACTTTTTTCATTCTGAATATTTTCCGGTTTAGAAATCACTTCCTGCTTTTCTGTCGTTGAAACAGGCAAATCTGGCATCGTATTTTTGTTCAGTAACAAGTTACTTAACAAAAAAACCACTCCCACTACGATTATGATTAAAATTATGTATATTTTTTTCATATACCTATTATACATCTTTTTTGTTTTTTTATTCTGAAGAAATTAAAAATCCAGATGATTATTTATGTAGAAGTCTCTAAAATATTTTTGGAAAAGAAAAAAGGAGCTTCGCGATTTACGCTAGGCTCCTTAAGTTTAAACTTTTTCAATATCATTCCCTGGCTACAAAAAATT
>PCWQ01000022.1:0-3706 GCA_002787405.1 Candidatus Komeilibacteria bacterium CG11_big_fil_rev_8_21_14_0_20_36_20 | reverse complement strand
AATTTTTAAATTTGAAACAATGAAAAAAAAGAAAGAAGTTCCAACACCTTTCCAAGCATGAACGCAATGAGATAACCATCCTGCTTGGAAAGAATTATTCGCTCAGAAATATTGCTCTGGCCTTGGATCGCTCAGTTTGCACGATTTCCTGCGAACTCAAGAAAAATTCCGTTGCAGGCAGGATACGATCCTAAAAAAGCCCAGCACAAAGCCTACGTCCGCCGGAGAGACGCTAGCTATCGGGGTAAGAAGATAGTTTGATCATGATAATTTAAGGAAATTTGTAGACGGAGCCCTGTCTGATGGACAATCGCCACAAGCCATTTCCGGCCGAATTAAGAACTGGGAAAAACATCTGCCGTATGTCTCCAAAGACACCGTGTACCGGTATCTTAAAAGTCCGTATGGGAAACTCATCGGTATTAAATGGAAAAAGAAAATCCGGCCGAAGAAATCCAAGAAAGTCACCAAACTCAAAGATCGCGTATTTATCGATAAAAGGCCGAAAATCATTGAAAAGCGAGGCCGCGTGGGAGATATGGAAGGAGACTTTATTGTTTCCGGCCGAGATGGAAAAGGCATGTTGCTGGTGGCGGTATGTCGAAAGTTGCGAGTAGTATTTTTAGAATTAGTTTTGGATGTTTCAATTGATGAAGTTCACAAAGGTTTTGTGAGAATTAAAAAAAGGTTCCCGGAAATGAAAACCCTGACGCTGGATAATGATATTTTGTTTAAGATGCACAAAACATTAGAGAAGTTGTTAAATGTGAAAATATACTTCTGCCACCCATATCATTCCTGGGAAAAAGGCAGTATTGAAAATTCCAACATGGAGATCAGAAAATTCATTCCCAAAGGCAGTGATCTTTCCAGATGTGACAAAGAATTTATCTTAGCAGTTGAAGATCACCTTAATGAAAGATATATGGAATGTTTAAAGTATGCGACGCCGAAAGAAAAATTAATTCAACACCGGAAAAACAAAAAAACAGCCCAGGAAGCTGTAAAAGTTAAAAAAAGTAAGTGTTCTATTTGACCCCTGCGGGCAGGAAAGAATGAAAATAATTTTTTAATATATTTTAATTAACTTAAGAACGTATGAAAAAGAAAAATAAAAAGAAAAAATCGGGGGTAATAGCTAAAAGAAAAAATCAGAAGAGAAAAAAAGTTTCTCCAAAAACAGTCAAAGCCAAAACAGAAAGTAAGGTCAAGAAAGTAGTTAAAAGAGGCGGAAAAATAGTAGCTTTTTCTCCGGAAAAAATAACTCAGGCAGTTGCCAAGGCCTTTGATTCTACGGGAGAAGGTAGTTTATCGGAAGCCGGAAAAGTGAGTGATAAAGTTATTCAACTACTGAATAAAAATTATAAAGAAGGTTATATACCCGAAATTGAAGAAATTCAAGATTTAGTGGAAAGGGTTTTGATGATTTTGGATTATGAAGAAACAGCTAAGTCCTATATTCTTTATCGTGAACAACATCGAAAAATTAGGGACACAGAAGAGTCTCTGAAAGAAGCGGTCAATTTAGTGGATAAATATATTGGAGAAGCAGATTGGAAAGTTAAAGAAAATGCCAACATGGCCTATTCTCTTCAAGGACTGAATAATTATATTTCTTCTATAGTCAGTTCTAAATATTGGATGGATCGTGTTTATTCTAAAGAAGTTAAATATGCTCACGAAGGGGGAGATTTACATATTCATGATCTTCAATTGGTAGCGGCTTATTGTTGCGGATGGGATTTACAAGATCTTCTTCGGCGTGGTTTTACAGGAGTCTCTGGTAAGGTATCTTGCAAGGCAGCCAAGCACTTTGGTTCAGCGTTAGGGCAAATGGTTAACTTTATTTATACTCTTCAAGGAGAAGTAGCTGGGGCACAAGCTTTTTCCAATTTCGACACGCTCTTAGCACC
This sequence comes from Candidatus Komeilibacteria bacterium CG11_big_fil_rev_8_21_14_0_20_36_20, assembly GCA_002787405.1. Classification (GTDB taxonomy): domain Bacteria; phylum Patescibacteriota; class Patescibacteriia; order UBA1558; family GWA2-36-10; genus PCWQ01. The sequence goes on along the minus strand of PCWQ01000022.1, from coordinate 1,793 downwards.
ATTTGTTCGATTTGATAAATTGACCTATGAAAAAGTGAAGCAGGAAATTCAATCTTTTGTTTTTAATATGAATGTTTCTACTCGAGTCGGCTTTCAAACTCCCTTTTCCAATATTACGATGGATATTGCTCCACCTAAAAATTTAGCTAAAGAAGCAGTGCTCTTGGGAGGCGTGCCACAGAAAGAAACTTACGGAGAATTTCAAGAAGAAATGAATATGATTAACAAGGCTTTCGCTGAAGTAATGATGAAAGGTGATGCCAATGGAAGAGTTTTTACTTTCCCCATTCCTACCTATAATATTGGAAAAGATTTTGATTGGGATGATAAAAAGTTTAACCCTATTTGGGAAATGACGGCCAAATATGGGATACCTTATTTTGCCAATTTTGTAAATTCCGATATGGATCCAGATGATGCCAGAAGTATGTGTTGCCGATTACGATTGGATAATCGTGAATTACACAAAAGAGGAGGTGGACTTTTTGGAGCTAATCCACTCACCGGATCAGTGGGCGTGGTTACTATCAATATGCCCCGTTTAGGTTATTTAGCTAAAAATAAAAAAGATTTTTACCAGCGTCTAGATCATTTAATGGATTTATCTAAAGAAAGTTTGGAAAATAAAAGAAAGTTAGTAGAAAATTTAACTGATCGAGGACTCTATCCTTACACCAAATTTTATTTGGAAGCTATTAAAATGCGAAGAGGACAATATTGGGCTAATCACTTTGGAACTATTGGGCTACTTGGAATGAATGAAGCCGCGCTTAATTTAATTGGAGAAAATATTGCATCTAAAAAAGGACAAAAGTTGGCTGAAGAAGTTTTGACCCATATGCGCAACAGAATTATCGGGTATCAAAAACAAACTGGTAATCTCTATAATTTGGAAGCGACTCCAGCTGAAGGAACTTCTTATCGTTTAGCCTCAATGGATATTAAAAAATATCCAGAGATGATTTTTGCCAATGATGAGTTAGTGAAAAAAAATCAAGCTGAGCCGTATTATACCAACTCCACTCATTTGCCAGTTTCTTTTACGGAAGATATTTTTGAAGCTTTGGATTTGCAAGATAAATTGCAAACCAAATACACCGGAGGAACAGTGTTGCATGGTTTTTTGGGAGAAAGAATTTGGAATTCAGAAACCACCAAAAATCTAGTTAGAAAAATAGCGGAGAACTATGCCCTTCCTTATTTTACTCTCACTCCTACTTTCAGTATTTGTCCGGTCCATGGCTATATTCGCGGAGAACACTTTACTTGTCCTAAATGTGTGATAGAACAGCCAACCGAAGTTTATTCTCGCGTAGTCGGTTATATTCGTCCGGTTCAGCAATGGAACAAGGGTAAGCAAGCTGAGCTTAATGATCGAAAAGAATATATGGTAGAGGGAAAAAAGAACAAGGTTACCATTCAAAAATCATCGCTCAAACTGAGTGTTTAAATAAAATAATTAATTAACAAACCCCGCCCTAATTTTACACTGCCTTTCAACCATCAATATTGAAAGATAATTCGTAAAGTTAGTGTGAAAAAACAAACATATGCAAAAATACATTTGTCATGATTGCCAGAAGACACTGGTTAAAAATGAAGAGTATATGCCCTACAAAAGTGGCTCCGAAACTTTTATCAAGTGCAAACAATGTCACAAAGAAAATTCAGCCTTGAAAAATTTTCAACCAACGGAGGTCTATTCTCGCGTAGTCGGTTATATTCGCCCAGTTCAACAATGGAACAAGGGTAAACAAGAAGAATTCAAGGATCGCGCCGAATATGTTGTAAAA
>PCWQ01000009.1 GCA_002787405.1 Candidatus Komeilibacteria bacterium CG11_big_fil_rev_8_21_14_0_20_36_20 | reverse complement strand
CTAGAGTGAAAAATAAAATAAAGTCTACGCCCTGAGCGAAGTCGAAGGGCGGGGTCGGACCGATGACAGTGGCTATGCTTTTATGTAATACTGTCGAGCTTGCGAAGATCCTGAGTAAGCGTAGCGAACCGAAAGGGTAGAACACTTATCCAAAGCAAAAAATAAATAACCGACCGCCTAAAACGATCGGTTAATTTGTCGTATTATAATCTGAATAGAAGCACTATCCAGATCAAGCCACAACCTACAAGAGCCATGGCTGATATAATATAGTACTTCATGCCATGTATCCTTCTTTTTACTTATCATCGCGAGATGATAATATTGGCTCAAGCCATTTTTTGACAGCGAAATTCCACCCTGGGTCATCGTAGCTATACACTCTTGAGACCTTTGGAGACAAAGCATAATAGTCTATTCTGCTGGCACCAATGCCGGCATATCGAATTAGACAGTCTGCTGAATTTTTGCTCTGAATAATGGCAAAACTGCCACCATTCATTGCTAAAATGTCACCGGGTTGAGCTTTTTTCAACTGCTCCTGCATTTGAGCAGCTCTTTCTTTTTCGGATGCACTTTTGTGCCCGCAACCAGACAAGATTAGCACAGATATACAGATGATCAATAAAAAATAGCTTTTTGCACAATATCCTCCTTTAACTTATGGACATATATCTAATTATCAATGATACAAAATTATTTAAAGATAACACAAAATTTATTTTTTGTCAAGAGATAAATAAACCCCAATGCTAAGCACTGGGGTCTATTTTTGCCTATTCAAAATTTTTAACGCCTTGTCTCCGCCTGCCATGACTGGCATATCGGACAGGTCGCCCCGTTTTACGGGGTCAAAATACTATAGCAAAGTCTTTTGCCAACTATCCATCCGACCAACTATCTTGGCTGTTTTTATTTTATCTACATCAAAAATCCTTAAAGCATCCCTTAAATGACAAAATGCTTTTATTTTACTGCCCATGATTTGCTGAATATCAATCACTCGTTTGGTGCCCTGCCCGTTTTCATCAATATACTCAACCTCCAGCTGCTGCCCGTTTTTTAAGGCCTGCCTGATCAATTGTTCAATGGTAGTAACCTCATCCTTGTGCCAACGGGCGATTATCTTTTCTTTCTGACCGCCATTCTGATACCAAATATAACCGTGCGCCAAACCATAATCGTAAATTTCCTTAGTGACTTTAACATCATCAAGACAATATTTTATTAAATTATCCCAATCATTATTACGGTAATATTTAATGGCATCCAAACCAGAGCCAGACTTGCCATAACCCAAAGTGCTTTGAGCAACACTTTCTAATTTTAAACGATGACCTAAAGCATAAACAATTTCGTCCAATAAATCCAAATGAGTCAAAGTTGATAAATCAAAATCTTTAAAATATGGCTGTAAAACAGGCATATCAAAACTAATTGTATTAAAACCAATAATTAACTCGGCATTTTTTAATAATTCTAATAATTCATCAAATTCTTCTTCTTTAAAGCCGCGGTATTGATTACGATTATATGAATAGATACCAACTAGAGAAACCTCTAGTAAATGCTTGTTATGCTGGCCTCCGACTTCATCAAAAGTTTTTTTGGTTTCTAAATCTAAAACAATAGTATCTTTTTTTTCTGGCATTTTTATATTTTTATTTTGTATTTTCATCTATCCAATCCAAAAACTTCGGATAGCTATAATCTATTTTGAAAAAAACTATGCCCGGCGTATCATCGGCTGAGATCTGTTCCACAATTTTAATAATTTTATCCCTATGTTTGGCTATAGTAAAAGCAGAAATATTATAATAATCCTCCCGATCAATCTTTCCTTGCCACCAATGACGTGACTGGCCAGCGGAGATTAATCCTCCAGCAATTAATTTATCTTTTAATAAGGCTTCTAAAATTGTTTCGGCTTCTAGCTGGGAAGGGCAAGCTATTAAGGATCTAAAATATTCTTTAGGCATAATTTTCTTAATTTTTATATTTTTTGTTAAAATCTTCCTGATTATTATATTCTGCAAAATCTTGATGATGTTTGGGAGGAATAAAATTTTTATCTTTTTTATGCTTGATACCACACCAATATTTTTCAGTCTTTGCGCCGATAGCCACTAAATAACTTAATAACCCGTTGGCATAACCGCAATAAACACAATATATTTTTTGCCAAAAATTAAGATATTTTAATTTATGACGATCAATGCGTATATAATTTTTTCTTTTAACGTAAGGCATCTTATATAAAGGAAAACAGGTGCGATGATAGACTTCTGTCCAAACATCAATGATCACTAAGGGAATAATTAGCGTTGTTATAATTAATCCTATTAATTTGTGAATAAGATTTTTGGAAGGATTTTTTAAATATAACATTTTTACTTAAATAATTTTATTTTCTATTATCATTAAAAAATTCAATCTCTTTTTTGTTTTTTACTTTTTTTATGCTTTCATCTTAACTATTTCATTATAACAAATACTTATTATCTTACCAATTATCAACCTCGGGCAGAAATCCGTCTGAATCAGCCACATATTGAATACCATCTTCAGCCGCATAAGTGGCGCTGCGAGCCAAATCATTGTAACTCAATAAATTACTATCTAAACCCGTAATAAATTCTGAGGGCTGTAGTTCTTTATATTCATTATATTTAAAAATAGCCAAAGGATAAGTCAAAAACAAATGTTTCTGCGCCCGAGTAATGGCCACATAAAAAAGCCGCCTTTCCTCTTCTCTTTCTTCTTCGCTGGTGCAAAGAGGATGGGGAAAAGATTGAGTGGTTAGATTCATGACAAAAACCGCCGGCCATTCCAGGCCTTTGGCCTGATGGACAGTGCTTAGGATCACTGTCTCTGGTTTTTCCTTTGCCTGGCCTTTCATAGTAAAACTTTCCTGCAAGCTGACTTCGGATAAAAATTCCTCCAGGTTATTAAAATTGGAAGCAAAAACAGCCAGCTGTTCCAAATCATCGCTGCGCTGATGATAATCAGAATATTTTTCTTTTAAATAACCGTCATAATCCTCAATCATCAAATCAATCAACTGGCCAACATCTCTTTTTTGATGAGCTAAAAGTTTCTCCAAAATTCTTTGGCATCGTTGCCAGCTTAAAGCGGCTTTTCGATTACTAATTGGCAACTTTAAATTCTGTAAATCCTCAAAATCTTTCAACCTCACTATTGCTTGATATATTTTAGTAGCCATTATTAAACCAATACCTTCATACAAACGCAATACTCTCTGCCAGGAAACTTCATCTTGATAATTATTCAAAATTCTTAAAAAAGAAACTACATCTTTAACATGAGCTCGGGCAAAAAATTTAATGCCGCCGCGCATTTCATAGGCGATGCCGCGCTTATTTAATTCCATTTCCAAAGTCTGCGAATTATGACCAGCTCGAAATAAAACCGCAATATTAAAAGGTAATAGCCCATCAACCAACAACCCCTCAATCCGATTAACAATAAACCGAGCTTCCTCAATATTATTTGGCAAAGCTACTAACTCTGGACGAATATAATTCTCTAGAACTGCTTTTAAATTTTTAATAAACTGATGCTGGTTGCCGGCAATAACCTGATTGGCTAATTTAACAATCTCCGGTGTGGAACGATAGTTCGTTTCCAGCTTATGCATCTGGCAAGTCGGGAAAACTTTTGGAAAATCCAAAATGTTACGGATATCGGCCGCCCGAAATGAATAAATGCTCTGAGCGTCATCGCCGACCACTAAAATATTCTGGTGTTGCTGCGATAAATTAAAAATAATCTTAGCCTGCAAAGTATTGGTATCCTGATATTCATCAACGAGAATATACTCCCATTTGACAGCTAATAATTTTCCAAGTTTAGGATGCCTAGTTAAACACCACCAGTAAAACAATAAATCATCAAAATCTAATAAGTTACTATCCTGCTTCCGTTTTTTATATTCAGCGGCAATTTTTTCAAAATATTCCAGCAAAGGTAGCCACTCTGAAAATTTTCTTTCCAAACTTTCTTTAATGCTGATGTCAGAATTAACGGCAAAACTGATAGTTTCAGAAACAATCGCTTCTGAAGGACGATGACTTTCATTGAAAAACTCTTTGCTAATTTTTTTTAATAAAGATTTACTATCGTCGGCATCAATAATTGTAAAGTTTTTATTAACGCCTAACTGTTCTCCATAAATCCGCAATAGCCGATTGGCTATAGAATGAAAAGTGCCACTCCATAATGATAATTTATTTTGTTCAGAAACTCCCAATAAGCTTCTGACGCGGCTAATCATTTCGTTGGCCGCCTTATTAGTAAAGGTTAATAATAATATTTTTTCTGGCGGAACTTTTTGGGATAAAAGCCAAGCCACCCGATAAACCAAGGTACGAGTCTTACCAGAACCAGCACCAGCCAAAACCAAATGAGGCCCTTTGGAAGAAGTGGCTACCTGATACTGCTCTCTATTTAGATCTTTGAAAAAATCAATTCTGGACATAAGTAAAAACATTATACCGCAAAGTTAAATTATTAGCCAAGCAGCTCTGGACTAATAAACAATTATCTGCTAAGCTGCTAAAAAAGTTCTTTTAAATGGAGAGGAAACCTATGCTCTGGAGAACTCAAATAAAACAATTATATCAATCCTGGCCCGGAAAATCTGGCGCTCTATATCTGCTATTGTTAGTGTTATTCTATTTCCTAATCCTTTATTATCCCACTGCTGATTTGTGGCCACTCCGATTACTATTGGCTATTGCTCTACCTCCTTTCATAGTCTTGGCGATTCTAATATACTTATTATGTATATGCTACCGATTATACAAAAACGGAGCTAAAACCCCTTCCTAAGGGGTTTTTTATTTTAAAATTAAACAAACAAAAAAAGCTTAACTCAAATAAAGCAAACTCTCAAGGTTTAAAAAAATAATAAATTGTGCTAGAAGATCTCAGATTTTGTAAATAGCGTCGCCGGGCTTGACTGGCTGATCAACTTTCATACCAGCTTCTTCACCAGATTTGATCTTATTAACCTGTTCCTTCTCTACCTGCAAAGATTCCACCTGCTGCTGAAAATCCCGCTCGCCACGCAAAATATGGATGGTATCTCCGACAGCCAAATTACCTTTATCAATCTTAACCACGGCCACGCCGATTTTATCAAAGTAATGAATAACTTTTCCTATTAATTTTTCGGCCATAATTTTTTAGATTATACTATAACTATATAATGAATAAAAAATTTGTCAATAAACCAATTTGCTATTTAAGATACTTTGTGGTTTAATGCTGTTAATCATCTCTAATTTAAATATGAAAAAATTAGCCAAAAATTTTGCTTTTATAGATAGCCAAAATCTTAATCTAGGAATCCAAAGCTTAGGATGGAAATTAGATTCTAAAAGATTTAGAGTTTATTTAAAAGATAAATACAATGTTTCTGTCGCCTACTTATTTATCGGCTATATCCCTGAAAATCAAGACCTTTATTCTAAACTACAAAAAGATGGCTACGTCTTAATTTTTAAGCCCACATTGCCTAATGAGAATGGCGACATCAAAGGCAATGTTGATGCTGATTTAGTTTTACAAGCAATGATAGATTATAAAAAATATAACCAGGCGATTATAGTAACCAGCGATGGAGATTTTTATTGTTTAATTAAACATCTCTATAAAAATAAAAAGCTAAAAATGGTCTTAAGTCCTCGCGTTGATAAATGCTCAATCTTATTGAAAAAATCAGCCCGGGAAAAAATAGTATATATGGCTAATCTTAGAAAAAAACTTGGGTATAAAGAAAAACACCGCCCAAGGACGGAACCTTAAGAGGTATTTTTCATGTGGATTCTATTAATAGAATATCACACAATAAAACTTTTGTCAATAATATTAAATTAACAAAGTCTAAATGTCATTTTCTCTGGGAATAGTTGGTCTGCCCAATGTCGGCAAATCAACTCTATTTCAAGCTCTAACTAAAAAAAAGGTAGAAGCCGCTAATTATCCTTTTTGCACTATTGCCCCTAATGTTGGGATAGTAACAGTGCCGGATAACCGTTTGGATAAATTAGCAATTATGTCAAAATCGGCCAAAATTATTCCGACAGCTATTGAGTTTGTCGATATTGCTGGATTAGTTAAGGGTGCCTCCGAAGGCGAGGGTTTAGGAAATAAATTTCTTTCCCACATCAGAGAGGTTGATGCTATTGTGCAGGTAATTCGCAGTTTTGAGAATAAAGACGTTGTCCATGTTCACGGACAAATAAATCCTGAAGAAGACAAGCAAGTGATTAATTTAGAATTAGTCTTGGCTGATTCAGAAACAATTAGTAAACATCTGGAAAAATTAAACAAACAACTCAAGGGCTCCACTGACAAAATATTACTGCGGGAAAAAGACATAGTTAATCAAGCTAAGTCTATTTTAGAGAATAATGCCTTATTAAACAGCCGAGAATGGAGTGCTGAAGAACATAAAATTTTAAAAAAAATTAATCTCCTAACCATCAAACCGATTATCTATCTTTATAATATCGCCGAAAATACTATAGGGGAAAAGCTCAATTTTCCAGAAAATAGTCTAGCCATCTGCGCTAAATTAGAAGCCGAAATAGCTGAATTATCTATCGAGGAAGCGCAAAAATACCTACAGGAATTAGGCATTAAGAAAAGCGGCTTGGATAATCTAATCACCGCCAGTTATCAACTGTTAAATTTAATTACCTTTATTACTACCGGCCCAGAAGAAACGAAGGCCTGGACTGTGATCAACGGTACCAAAGCTCCACAAGCCGCCGGCGTGATTCACACTGATTTTGAAAAAGGATTCATTCGGGCGGAAGTGATTAATTGGCAAAAACTGCTGGAGGCCAAGAACTGGAATCAGGCCAAAGAAAAAGGACTAATCCGAATGGAAGGTAAGGAGTATATAATACAGGATGGAGATACTGTCCACTTCCATTTTAACTAAGATTGACTATGTTTTAAAAAACAGTTAAGTTATTCTAACATATTAAAAGTACCTTAAAAATTGGGGGACAAAATGAAGAAAAGAATCTTCTGGTGGCTATTGGCCATTTTAGTTGCCGGCTCTTATACAAGCTGGGCTAATAATGAAATGTATTTAGGTCTAACTATATCATTTCATTCATTTTCTAACATCGAAACTATCAGCCCTTGGACAAAATTAAATATTAATCAAAGAGATGCTTCACCTCTACATTCATTCCACTGGCAAGAAAATCATCACCTCTATTGGGGAGCAGCTATTTTAGGATTTGGTTATTATTTCAAATCCAAACCTCTAAAAATCGTTGGTGCTGTCGTTATTTTTGATGATCTAGTCCAACATAGCTTTCATGTTCAGACACCTCTTTACCTGATCAACAATAAATTGTGGCGCTATCAAGCATTTCGGCGATTAAGCCAGACATTTGATAGATTATTTAAATAAACTACCCAACACAAGGAGAGTAAATGCAGACAGACCATGCTCTCCTCAGGAGAGTTTTATTAAATGATAACATGGGCTTTATTAATAAAAAGATTATCTCTTATTATCTTAACTTAAGAGAAAAAATAATCGCTGTCCATGCAAACTTTACCGATTATATACTGATAAATTTTGGTTATTTCACTAACACGCTCCTTCTGACTGTCCAGAAGGGATGTGATTACTTCCTGATCGGCTTGATGATCGGACCAATGGCTAAAGAAGATCTAATTAAGTCAGCAAAAATACTGAACATTGACCATAGAATAATCATTTATATTAATGCTTTGGTCATAACACCAGTAGTTTGCTATCTTAACTATTGGATTTTTCACGGCCTTAGTTGGTTATTGGCCATACCCCAAAATGACAATATCTTTTCGCTGACCAGTCATAAAATTTCTTCTTTATCCTCGATTATATCTTATCTCGAACCTATAGCCGCCTTTATTTGGAACAGCACTATTAGACCATTAGTCTGCCATCTCTCTCAAGGCAGAAGAGTACCAATAGTTTTTGGCTTCCAATCCATTGTTCAAAACTGCGATGTCTGGTTGCGCTACTGGATTAGTTTTTTTTAACCAGGAGAACCAATTTTATGAGCAAATTTATAAAATGTACTTTGCTTTTAAAGGGTAAAATATAAGTCTCTCTTTACAAAATCCGTCAAGCGTGCTATACTACAATAGTAATAGTTCATTGAAAGAAATTTTAAGCCGTTGTTCAAACAACTAAAACGCATTATCTATAGTATAATGCTTAAAATCATAAATAAAATAGTTGTTGAAACAAAAAGCTTAAAATAAAAAATGTACAATTAATGTACACGGAAGTTTTATAAACTCCACCTACTTGGGGCAGGTGGAGTTTTTCTTTTGGAAAAATTTTTAAAACCTGCCCGATGAGCAGGTTTTTAAAGTAAATATTTTTCAGAATTATTTGATGGTTGGATTATACCCTAAACTATCAAATATATTGTAGTCATCGTGTGGCGTAACTTTTCTTTTATCACACTCGGATTTTTTGATAAAAACCGGCCTTGAAGAGCTGGAGATAGAATTGCCTTCATAAGTATATGCTCTGTTTCCCCACCGCTTGGTCTGCCAATTAAGTTTACGGAAATTTCCTTCGTCCATATTGCAATAAAAAATTTCTCCTGACTGAATTTCGGGGTGTTTGAAAGTTAAATCACTGACTGTTTTCATCGTTGATGACCCTCCAAATCAAAAGAGCTAATTCAAGATTTATATCTAAATATAAACACAAGACAGGCAAGCAGTCAAATATCCCTACACCCCGTGATCAGCATGGCATCGCCAAAAGAATAAAATCTATATTTTAATTTAATCGCTTTTTGATAAGCTTTTAAAATATTTTCTCGGCCAGCTAAGGCAGCGACCATAAATAGAAGTGAACTTTTAGGCAAATGAAAATTAGTAATCAAATCATCAACAAATCTATATTTATATCCAGGATAAATATAAAGATCTACCCATTTGTTTCCTGAATGCAATTTCCCCTTTTTGTCAGTAAAAGCTTCTAGGGCTCTGGCAGTAGTCGTGCCTACAGCAATAATTTTTTTACTTGCCTCGAGCGAAGTCGAGAGGTTTTGCTTTTTTAGCTGATTTAATTCTCTAGCTGTCTGACTATCAATACTGACCAACTCTGAGTGAATTTGATATTTAGTGATATCTTCTACATCCACCGGCGCAAAGGTGCCTAACCCAACATGAAGAGTAATTTTATAAACTTGAATATTTTTGGCTTTTAATTTTTGCAGTATTCTTTTAGTAAAATGCAAGCCGGCTGTAGGAGCAGCAATCGAACCCTGATTTTTGGCAAAAATTGTCTGGTAATCTTTCCTGATTTGCTGACTGTCTTGAGTTTTAATATATGGCGGTAAAGGCGTCTGACCAATTTTTTCAATTAAGCGTTCTGACTCTTGGCCAGATTTATTAAACTCAATTTGCCAAACTTTACTCTCCACTTTTTTGACTAATTTAACCTGAAAATCATGTTTAAAATAAATCTGGTCGCCTGATTTTAGATTGCGACCGCCGATCATCGCTTGCCAGATATTTGCTTTGACTTTTCTAATCAAAAAAACCTCTACGCGGCCACCGGTTTTCTTTTGACCCAAAAGACGCGCCGGAAAAACTTTAGTTTCATTTAAAACCAGAATATCATTTTCATTTAAAATATCAGGCAGATCATAAAAATGCTGGTGCTTAATTTTTTGGCTTTGCCTCTCCAAAACCAAAAGCCGCGAATGGTCGCGCGGTTTGATTTGCTTTTGGGCAATCAAATTTTTCGGCAGATTGTAATCAAATAAATTTATATTCATGATTTTGCAAGGTCATTGCGAGGAGCCCGAAGGGCGACATGGCAATCTTATTGAGATTGCTTCGCCCCCCGCAACGCGGGGGCTCGCAATGACGTTATGATTATTACTTATTTCTCTTGGAATAAACGCAGCCGCAGTAATTTTGGCGGTAAAAATTTTCCTCCTGACTTAACTGATTGGCTATTTTAAAACCGTCCTGCTTTTTCCAATCTTTGTCCAAAAAAGTCAATCTAAAAACTTCAGCCAGATGAGAACCTATTAAGCTAATCATCTTATTGTCTTTATGAGGACTGATGGACAAAGTGGAGGCAAAAGCATCATAACCTTCTGCTTGAGCTTTTTGAGCGGTTGAGCTCAAACGCAACCCAAAACAAACGCTGCAACGTCTGCCTTTTTCTGGCTCCTGCTCTAGTCCTTTAGTCTTTTTAAACCATAAAGCTGTGTCATATTCTCCTTCTTGAAAATTCAAGCCGATTTTTTTAGTATACTTCTTTATCTCCTCACGCCGCTGATTATATTCCTGACGAGGATGAATATTAGGACCATAAAAATAAACAGTTACTTCAAATTTTTGAACTAGCTGTTCAATCACATAAATAGCACAAGTGGCGCAACAAGTATGTAGTAAAAGCTTGGGTTTCATAGTTATATTATAACAATCTTATAATAACAAAAATCGACAGTATTTTCCAACGGACTGCCGATTACTGTCTAATTGATACCCTAAAGATGTCTCTAACAACATTGGATAAAGATGCAAAATCCATTTCACAGGCGTAATTACACCCTTGACATGAACGCCGAACTTTTATTGCCTCGACTTGATATTTCACCCAATCTTCAAATAAAACGCCTGTGTTAAAGGCCGTGCAAGCATTAAACTCGCCTCTGTAATTAATATGAAGACGGGCAAATATTTCAGGATCACAATGCCATAATGAATTCTTTAAGGAATTAATATATTTGCGAGAGTTTCTTATCAACCCCGGATTTGTTCTAAATAATTCATTGGCGTGGGTTAATACTTCATTAAGGTCTGATGGTGAGATAATATCTTTAATCAGATATGAGGTCGTTTGACTGTTCTTCAACTGCTGACAAAGACAAAAATTAAATATAATTTCATTATCTTGACATGCCTTAATAAGCTTTCGCCATAAGTTCATATTTTTGGAATACACCACCATTGATAATGAAGCAACTAATCCAATTTTCCTGGCCTCAATGGTTAGATCTAAATTTCGTTGAAGATCTTTTAAAGAATGGACAGATAATTGAAAATAATCTAGCCCCAACTCTTTCATCTGAATAATATCTTCGCTGGTCACCAAAATACCATTAGTGACCACGCCTGTGATGGCTTTATTGCGAACCCGATGAATTAGTTTAAACAACAAATCTTTCCGCAAAAATGGTTCCCTACCTATAAAAGAAAAGGATATTACACCTCTCTTAATAAACTCATCAACGATGTGATACCAATCATCGTCTGCTAAGTCTTTTTGACCATTGGATAATCCGGCAAAACTACAATAAGGACAATTATTGTTACATGTGCCCATCAGCTCCAAGGCAGCAAAAGAAGGATAATTTTTCAGATAATTTTTTGTCAGAAAATAAGCCGCACGCAAATACTTTACTTTAAAGTTTAACAAGCTTCCTCCTATATTAAAAATTGGTAAAGAACAAAGTTAATCGACTCTAGCATAATATATACTACTATGCAAATTATTAAAAACCACATAATATTTTATTAATTATGCGGTAATTTATATCTTATTATTGACAAATAAACTAATAACTGTAAAGATAACAAAGATTTATAGTTGTTTATAAGGAGGTATAAGTGTCTTGGGAAATTATGGTCTTAATCTATCTAATAGGTGTGGCCTTAGTGATTTTAAAATATCACATCTATGATAGATTTAAATACGAAGTCTTCCGACTTCTTTGGAAGGGAATAACTTGGCCTTGGCCGGTAGTCAAAATTGCCTGCCTCTTGTGCTTGGCTATTGGTATGATAATCCTTTTTTCACTACCTGATATAGAATAAAACCTCAAATCCTCGCCCTAGCGAGGATTTTTAAATTAAAACAACTGATTATTCTCAGGCAAATCAGCTCTTAAATACTCATAAGTTTTTTTAGTGGCTACTCGTCCTTTGGCTGTACGCGATAAAAAACCTAGCTGCATCAAATAAGGCTCGAAAATTTCTTCAATGGTGCCAGCTTCTTCCTGCACAGCTGCGGCCAAAGTATTCAGACCGACCGGACCGCCGGAAAAATTCTCAATCAGGACTTTCAATAATTTGCGATCAAGCTCATCAAGCCCATGTTGGTCTATTTGCATCAAATCAAGGGCCTGCTTAGTCAGCTCCAAAGAAGCATTACCATCACCTTTAACCTGAGCATAATCTCTCACTCTTTTTAAAATACGATTAGCAATACGAGGAGTGGCTCGGCTGCGTCCGGCAATTTCTATCCGGGCCTGATCATCAATATTGACTTTGAGAATTCGCGCAGATCTTTTGATAATATCCGCTAATTCCTCGGGCTGATAAAAATCTAAGCGGGAAGTAATGCCAAAACGATCACGTAAGGGTGAAGAAATTAAATTATAACGAGTAGTCGCTCCAATAATCGTAAACTTAGGTAAATCTAATCGAAGAATTTGGGCTGAAGGACCCTTGCCTAAAATAATATCCAGAGCAAAGTCTTCCATGGCCGGATATAAAATCTCCTCCACTATTTTATTTAAGCGATGTATCTCATCAATAAATAAAATATCGCCATCCTGCAGGTTGGTGATAATAGCCGCCAAATCACCGGCTTTGGAAATAGCCGGTCCGGAAGTAACTTTCATGCTCACTCCCATTTCCTTAGCAATGATATGAGCTAAGGTGGTTTTACCCAAACCCGGCGGACCGAACAACAAAACATGGTCTAGGGACTCCTGACGATTTTTGGCTGCTCTTAAAACAATATCCAAATTATCCTTAACCTGTTTTTGACCTACATAATCCTGAAAATTCTGGGGCCGTAGATTTAAATCAAAATCTTGATCATTGTTTTGTTCGGCTGGCGATATCACTCTTTCTTCCATAGATAAACTTTAATTATTTTAAAGATTAACACTTATAGCTATGATTTACAAGTTGACAAAACTCCCCGCCAGGCGGGGAGTTTTATATTAAATTTAGATAAAAGTTACCGAAGAAACTTTATCATCAGAATCTTTAAACCTCATCAAACGCACCCCCTGAGTAGCCCGTCCTAAAATACTAATGGATTTAATAGTTAAGCGAATGACCTGTCCTTTTTTAGAAATAATAATCAGATCTTCAGTCTCTATCTTGCGACTAACAATCATTGCTGCCGCCATATTGCCGGTCTTGGGAGTAATTTGAGCGGTTTTAATACCTGAACCACCCCGACCCTGCACTTTATAAGCCGCTAAATTAGTGCGCTTGCCAAAACCATTAGTAGTGACCACTAGTAATTGCTCATCTTTACCTGGTTTGCCTTCAGCAATAATATCCACTCCAATAACCTCGTCATCTTTCTTCAACCTAATACCTCTGACTCCAGCCGCACCGCGACCCATGATCCGCACATTCTTTTCTTTAAAGCGAATTGATTGTCCTTTACTGGTTACTAACATAATATCATCCTGACCGCTTGATAATTTAACCCATCCCAAGACATCACTCTGTTTTAATTTAATAGCAATTAAACCAGACCGTCTTACTTTAGTAAGATTATTAACTTCTACCCTTTTAATCAAGCCTTTCTCTGTCACCATCACCAAATACTTAAAACTGTTAAAATCCTCACTCTGTAAAACTGAAGAAACTTTTTCTTCCGGCGATAACTGAAGAAAGTTAACAATATTCTGTCCCTTGGCTGTACGCGACAACTGTGGCACTTCGTAGGCCTTTAACTGAAAGACTCTACCTCGAGTGGTAAAAAACATCAAATCAGCATGAGTATTAGTGGTAAAAAATAACTCTACTTCGTCCTGTTCTTTGGTGGTCAACCCCATCACACCCTTGCCTCCTCGCGTTTGGGTACGGAAATTTTCCGGAGACAATCTCTTAATATAGCCGTCATGGGTAATGGTAATAACTGCCGCTTCATTAGGAATTAAATCCTTAACAGTCATCTGATCAACGGCCGACTTAACAACTTTGGTTCTTCTTTCATCGGCAAATTTATTTTTCAAGTTGGTTAATTCATCTTTGATAATCTGTAAAACTTTAGTCTTGCTTTTTAGAATAGCTGACAAACTATTAATTAATTTTAATTTTTCCTTGAGTTCATTTTCTATCTTCAATCTTTCCAAATTAGCTAAGCTCTGTAGCTTCATCTCTAAAATAGCAACGGCCTGTCTTTCCGTCAATTTAAACTTCTTTATTAAGTTGACTTTGGCCACTTCTTTATCTTTAGAAGCTTTAATAATTTTAATGACGGCATCAATTTTATCCAGAGCTTTTTTAAGTCCTTCTAAAATATGGGCTCGATCTTTAGCTTTGTCTAAATCAAATTGAGTACGGCGAACCACTACTTCCTGACGATGTTTAATATATTCTTCTAAAATATTCTTTAGATTTAATACCCGCGGCTGTAGACCATCCAACAGAGCCAACATATTAACATGAAACTTCTCTTGCAATTGGGTATGCTTGTAAAGATTATTTAAAATCTTTTTGGGGTAAGCTTCCTTTTTTAACTCAATAACAATTCTGACACCATCTTTATTTGATTCATCTCTTAAATCTCTAATACCATCAATCTTCTTGTCTTTAACTAAAGTGGCAATTCTTTCCAATAAAGTAGCTTTATTTACCTGGTAAGGAACTGAACTAACAATAATTTGAAACTGGTCCGCCTTATTTTCTACAATCTCTGCCTCACCTCTCATTACAATTCCGCCCCGACCAGTAGCATAGGCCGCCCGAATATCCTCTATGTTATAAATAACTCCGCCTGTAGGAAAATCAGGACCATGAACATACTCCATCAATTCATCGACCGTACTATTAGGACTATCAATCAAAAAAGTAATAGCTTCAATTAATTCGCCCAAATTATGAGGAGGAATATTAGTGGCCATGCCTACGGCAATGCCAGTAGCGCCGTTAAGTAATAGATTAGGCAACTTAGCTGGCATTACTTTTGGCTCCTTATGTGAACCATCGTAATTAGGAATAAAATCAACGGTGTTTTTTTCAATATCTAGCATTAATTCCTCGGCTAAATCTTCCAATTTAGCTTCCGTGTAACGCATAGCGGCAGCATTATCGCCGTCCATAGAGCCAAAATTACCTTGACCATTGACCAAAGGATAACGCATGGCAAAATCCTGGGCCATTCTAACCATAGAATCATAAACTGCTACGTCACCGTGTGGATGATATTTACCTAAAACTTCACCAACAACAGTAGCTGATTTCCTAAATTTAGAACTATGCTTTAAACCCAAACTCCACATAGCATATAAAATACGACGATGAACCGGCTTTAAGCCATCACGAACATCTGGTAGAGCTCGAGCAACAATAACACTCATAGCATAATCAATATAAGAATTACGCATCTCCTCCACAATAGAGAGCGGTTCTACTTTGCCTTGATTATTATGTTTTAAGTCGTCCTGAACGACTGATGTTGGTCTAGCTGATTTTTTGATAATTTTTTTACTTATCTTTTTCTTCATGTTGTAACTTGATTACTTAAAGACAGCTACTCGCTAGGAGTGCTGGTGACATTATCCAGATATTCTCTGGTTTCTTCTAAAAGAGCTTGCTGCTCAACCTCCCTTTGTAATTCCTCCCCTAAATTTTTCGTTTGTGTTTTACTAAATTCAAAACTCTCTTGAGCTTTTTCCCAAGCTTCAAAAGACTGTTCAGTAATATTAGCCCACTCCCCATCAGCGAGAGAATTTTGAGTGGACTGCAAAGAATTTGTCTTAACCCAACCGACAATCATCACTAACGAAAAAACTAAAACCAAAACAAACAGCCCAGTAAATTTAGTGTTGTTATTGGTAAAAAAAATCATTGTTTTAAATTAAGAACGATTAATTTCATATCATCCTGCGGTAAATCTTTTTGTTGAATTTTATATTTTTCCATTTCTTCGGGCCGCACGCCAAACTCTTTAATAAACTGGGAAACATTTTCTGCTTTTAGTTTAAAACTACCAGCCGCATGGCAACTAGGGATAACTACTCGCGGATCTACTTGGTTAATAATCCTCATGGCCTCTTTAATATTAGTCAGCTCTCCTCCGCCAACTGGTAAAATCAAAATGTCCGCCCCTTCAATTAACTCAATATCACCGTTAGTTAATTCTTGATGGCCAAACTCTCCTAAAAAAGCAAGTTTAATATCTTCAAAAACAATCAAATAAACAATATTACCTTTAACTTTCTCACCATAAATAAAAACATTATTGGCTTCATATTCTCCTGGCGAATTAATTACAAAAGCGTCCTTGTCAAATTTACTGGCAGCCAGTTTTGTTGGATCGGAAAAAATTACAATATCCGCTTTAGTTTTGCTTAATTTAGTAGTCTTATCTAAACTATAAGGATTTAAAACAATACTACGGTGACTATTTTGCACCTTAAAGTAGTTAAAACCATGCCATGAAATTATCATATTTTTGGATTTTTTAAATCTTTAAAAACACTCTTATTTTAACATAAAAATAGTTAAAAGTAAAGGTAAACAATCATAATAAAAGCAACTAAAATGGCCCTTAATTTCTTTAAAATGTCATCCTTGATTTATCCTAACAATTATGGTAGAGTAACACAGTTATCTAATTAAAAGCTGCATTTAACAGCCACTTACTTCTGTTAAAGAAGTGGGTTAATTATCTAATAATTAATATGTCAAATCAAACTACTAGTCAGAGCTTAATGGATAAATTGCTGCAAAAAGACGAGGCAATTAAGATTCCAAAGGTGGGTGATCTAGTCTCTGGCACTATAATTAGTGTTTCTAAAAATGAGATTTATCTGGATTTAGCTGGTATTACCACTGGTATAATCCGCGGCCAAGAAATCTATGATGAGTCAGATGAGTCCTCTAATCTTAAAATCGGTGATAAGACTCTCGCCACAGTTATCGGTCTAGATAATGAAAATGGCTACATGGAATTATCTTTTCGTGAAGCCGGTCATAAAAAAGCTTGGGATAACCTAGAAAAATTATATAAAGAAGGTACTATTATTGAAAGTAAAGTTATTGATGCCAACAAAGGCGGCCTCATGATTAAACTTGGCAATGTTATCGGCTTTTTACCAGTCTCTCAATTAACTATTGAACATTATCCGCGTATTGAAGGTGGTGATAAAAATAAAATTCTAGCCCATCTAAAAAGTTTCGTAAACGAAGCACTTCGCACCAAAATTATTGACGTCAACGAAAAAGAAGAAAAATTAATTGTTTCGGAAAAAGCAGCTTGGGACGATAAGCAAAAGAAAATTATCTCAAAATACAAAATAGGCGATAAAATAAAAGGTAGAATTACCGGCGTAGTTGACTTTGGCGCTTTTGTTGAGTTTGGAGATAATTTAGAAGGATTGGTTCATATTTCTGAATTGGCCTGGCAGAGAATCGATAACCCACGTGATATTATTAAAGTCGGTGATGTAGTTGAGGCAATAATTATTGATATTCAAAATACTAAAGTTTCCCTATCTATTAAAAAACTGCAAAAAGACCCTTGGGTGGAAGTTGCTAAAAAATATAAAATAGGTCAAAAAGTTAAAGGTAGTGTCTTAAAGGTTAATCCTTTCGGCGCTTTTGTTGAACTTGATGATGATATTCACGGCTTAGTTCATATTTCTGAATTAAGCGATAAAAAAGTTAACGATCCTGAAAATATAGTCAAAATAGGTAAGGAATACAATTTTACTATTTTAAGTATTGAGCCGGAAAATCATCGACTCGGCCTATCTCTCAAAGAAATCAAAACCGATAAAGATAAGAAAGACGAAAAAAAACCGGTGGAAAAGAAAAAAGAAAAAACTGAAAAAAAAGATACTAAAAAATCCCCTACGGTCAGCCCCTCTAAAGATATAAATAAAGAGGAAGATGCTAAAACAAAAAAAGCTAACTAAGCTTTATTAATCCTGTGAGAAATTCGCGAAATATTTATAAATACTGTCAACTCTCTATCATTTTGCTATAATTTCTAATAGGGCAAAATCAAAAAATTATAACTAATCTCTAATAGGATGAAACATATTATTAAAAATTTTCTTATCTTCTTTATAATTTTTGCTATCATTGCAGGAATCTTTAGTTTTTATGATACTCAAACAAAAAAGACTGAAGAAATAAGTATTAGTAACCTAGTCCAGCAGATCAATAATGGAGAAGTAGAAAATGTGATAGTAGCTGGCAATGAATTAAAAATTACTTTAAAGAATCAAGAACAACGCTCCAGCCAGAAAGAAGGCAATGAATCTTTTGCCGCCTTATTGAAAAATTATGAGGTGCCAGAAGAAAAAATATCTGCTTTAAATATCACAGTTGAAGATGCGCCGAATTCCGGAATGTTTGTCGGCACAATTTTGCCTTTTCTGATCCCTTTACTTTTTATCGTCGGTCTAATCTGGTTCATGATGCGCCAAGTACAAGGAGTTAATAATCGTGCCATGACTTTTGGGCAGAGCGGAGCTAAAATTGCTGATCGCCAAAAAGATAAAATTACTTTCCAAGATGTGGCTGGGGCTCATGAAGCTAAAGAAGATTTGGAAGAGATTGTAAAATTCCTTCAAGAGCCACAAAAATTTACAGCTATGGGCGCTAAAATACCAAGAGGTGTTTTATTACTAGGTGCACCAGGCACAGGAAAAACTTTATTGGCTCGAGCCGTAGCCGGGGAAGCCAAAGTTCCCTTTTTCCATATATCGGGCTCTGAATTTGTAGAGATGTTTGTTGGTGTCGGCGCCTCCCGTGTCAGAGATTTATTTAAAAAAGCCAAAAAAACAGCCCCTTGTCTCATTTTTGTTGATGAAATTGATGCGGTCGGTCGGCAAAGAGGTACTGGTCTTGGCGGCAGTCACGACGAAAGAGAACAAACTTTAAATCAAATATTGGTAGAAATGGATGGTTTTGATAACCAAACCAACGTCATTGTTATTGCTGCCACTAATCGCCCAGATGTTTTAGATCCAGCTTTACTAAGACCAGGGAGATTTGATCGACAAGTAGTAATTGATCTGCCCGACATCAAAGACCGGGAAGCTATTTTAAAAATTCACGCTAAGAAAAAACCACTGGCCACAAATGTCAACCTAAAATTAGTGGCTCAGAGAACACCAGGATTTTCCGGAGCTGATCTGGCTAATGTCTTAAATGAAGCAGCTATTATGACGGTTAAAAATAATGAGAAGAATATCCATAATGAAACCATTTTAGACGCTATTGAAAGAGTAATGCTCGGTCGAGAAAGAAAAAGTTATATCCTTTCAGATAAAGAAAAAGGAATAACTGCCCATCATGAAGCTGGACATGCTTTAATCGCTCATATTTTACCTCATGCTGATCCCGTGCATAAAATTTCTATCATCTCTCGTGGTCGGGCAGCCGGCTACACTATCAATCTGCCTGATATAGAAAAGAAAATGCAATCGTATTCCGATTTCATCGATAGTATGGCAGTGTTACTTGGGGGCTATGCCGCGGAAAAAATATTTTTCGATGAAGTAACTACCGGAGCCAGCAATGACCTCAAAAAAGTAACCCATACTGCCAGACAAATAGTCACTCAATTCGGGATGGATAATAAGCTTGGCCCTCGTACCTTTGGCGAAAGAGAAGAAATGATCTTCTTAGGTAAGGAAATTCATGAAAGAAGAGATTATAGTGAGAAAACCGCCGAAATGATTGACCAAGAAATTTCTAAATATATTGACCAAGCCCTGAAAACAGCCACGAAGATTATTAATGAAAACAAAGATAAAATTGCTAAAATTGTCAAAGTACTACTTAATAAAGAAACTATTGAGAAAGAAGAGTTTGCCCAACTTATTGCTTAATAAAACATAACTATAAAAACCCCCTGCCTAGCCACCCTCCAAAGAGGCCTGAAAGGCAGGGGGTTTTGTTTTTTAAAGAAATATTGTATAATAAAAGCAGCTTAAAAATTAAAAACAAAAACTATGGACTCATTTTATAGAAAAGTCTATCCTCTTTCATGGCAAATTATAAAAAACAATTTCTCCTTACTGTTTTTTGGCATGTTCGCTTCCATTTTAGGATTCCATGAAGTAAAGACTTTGTTTAATTTAGATAGTGTCAGTCCTGATCTGCTTGGTTCAACTTTAATCTCATGGTTGTCTATTCTAAAAACTTTTGCTGTGGCCCAATTCACTTGGTCTAATTTACCGGTTCTGCTGAATGTTATCGCCATCTTTGTTCTCTTTGCTATTATTGTTATTCTGGCTATCTCCTCACAAGGAGCTTTGATTTATGCCACTATCCAAAAAAACAACCAAAAGAAAGGGTTTAAATTCACTGAAGCTTTCCGCGTCGGTGTAGAAAAATTTTGGCCACTCTTTGGACTAAATATTCTCAACACTCTAATCGGTTACTTTTTTATTGTTTCAGTTATTAAACCATTGGTTGATTTTCTAAACCACAGCAACAATGAAGTAGTAGTCTATTTATTGTTAGCTATCATTGTCTTCTTTATCCTCTTACCGCTGGTTATCGTTATTTCTTTTGTCACTCGCTATGGCGCCGCTTATATTATCACCCAAAATGACACCATGACCGCCGCCTTTATTAAGGGCTGGACTCTTTTTAAAATCAATTGGTTAATTACGGTAGAAAATGCTTTTTTCCTCCTTTTGATCACAGTTCTATTTTATCTAGTATTATTCACCGCCTTAGTGTTTGTCTTTACTCCTTTCCTTGTTTTAGCTTATTTTATGGCCCTGAATACCATAATTTTCTGGCTCTTAATGGCTATCGGCAGTTTAGTGGCGGTCTTTCTGTTTATTCTAGCCACCTCCTTCTTTGGGGCCTATTATAATATCATTTGGGCCAACGTCTTTCTCCAATTGACTAAGGGCAAATCTCACAGTAAAATGCATCGGCTGGCTCATAAACATTTACCCCGTTTAACTAAATAATTTATACTATTATTATTCTAAAAAGGGTCTAATTAATGACCCTTTTTTATTTAGTTTTCATTTTTTAAAATTGACTTTATCATTAAGCAAAAGTATAATGTTTGTATATAATATTATTAAAAAATTAGAATGCCTGATATGAATAAAGGTATTATTATCAGCGAAGATGAAACAAGCCAAAAACTATCCAGTAAACTCTCTGCTCTAGAAATAAAAGAAAAAGAAAAACAGGTGGAAGCTGAAGCCAAACAACAAGGGTTGGCTTATATTAACCTTGATAAATTCCCAATTTCTCAAGAGGCCATCAAAGTTATCTCTCAAGAACAAGCTGAATCTTTACAAACAGTTTGCTTTTTATATACTGGCGAGGAAATGCGTCTTGGTTCTCTTAACCCAACTAATCCTCAGGTGTCTAATTTAATCAAAGAATTAAATGAAAAATACCATGTTAATATAAAAACTTATCTAATTTCGGAAAACAGTCTTGATAAAACATCAGAAATTTACGCTAAAATACCAACTATCACTCAAATGGCCGGTGTTAATATCACCGCAAACGATTTAAATAAATTTGATGAACAACTAACCGATTTTACTAAACTCAACCAACTGATCGCTGAAACCAGCTTGACCGAAACAATCAACCTGATTATAGCCGCTGCTTTAAAATTTTCTTCTTCCGATATCCATATTGAAACAGAAGAAAAAGAGATTAAAATTCGCTTTCGCATTGACGGTGTTCTGCATGAAGTAGCTAACATCAATAAAAGCTCTTGGGATAAAATAAGCAACCGCATTAAATTATTATCTGGTTTAAAACTAAACATCACTACTAAACCGCAAGATGGCCGATTTACTATTAATCTCACTAATGACAAAGTCGACGTTAGAGTTTCAACTATTCCCTCATCTTACGGCGAGAGCATTGTAATGCGTCTTTTAAAAGCATCGAGTGTAGGCCTTAAATTTGAGGACCTTGGTTTAAGAGGAAAAACATTTAATGATTTACGTGAAGAAATGAGGAAGCCAAACGGCATGATTATTACCACCGGACCAACTGGTTCCGGTAAAACCACTACCCTCTACGCCATCTTAAATAAATTAAATAGTCCTGATACTAAGATTATTACTCTGGAAGATCCGATTGAATATAAACTACCGGGTATTGTCCAAAGTCAGGTTGAAGGACAAGCCGATGATTTTACTTCAATCAGATTAGGCGATGAAAATAAGCCAAGAATTACCCACTACACTTTTGCCAAAGGATTAAGAGCTATTTTAAGGCAAGACCCTGATATTGTTATGGTTGGTGAAATTCGCGATTTGGAAACAGCTGAAACTGCAATCAATGCCGCCTTAACCGGACATTTGATGCTCTCTACGCTCCATACCAATTCTGCGGCTGATACTATTCCTCGTCTTTTATCTATTGGCGTACAACCTTTTCTATTAGCCCCTTCTTTAAATGCCATTATTGGACAAAGGCTACTCCGCCGCTTATGCCCTCACTGTAAAATAAAAAATGATAAACTAGATAATAAAACAATTACTACTATTCTAAATGCCTTGAGCACTATTAGCCCTGAGTCCGGTCATAAAATAAATGACTTATCCGATCTTACTTTCTATGTTGCCAAGGGATGTGATAAATGTCATCGGCTCGGCTATAAAGGACGTATCGGCATCTATGAAGTTTTAACTATCAATCCAGCCATTGAAAAAATTATCTTGTCTGGTAATGTTTCAGCTAATGAAATTGAAAAAATAGCCGTGGATAACGGCATGATTACTATGTTGCAAGATGGACTATTAAAAGCTGTAGATGGCATTACTTCTGTGGAAGAAGTATTAGCTAAGGTTTTAGATTAGATTAATTATCTTAATTTATTTTTAGCTAACTTTAATTTTTTTTGCGTATCTTTAATAATTTGCTGGGGAGCATTATTAATAAATTGACTATTATTTAATTTATTTTCTAAACTGCTAATATATTTTTGCAGTTTTTCTTTTTCTGTTTGGCTCATTTCTTTGGCTAAATTAATCCAACCACGGCTATAAGAAGTACTAAAAGATTTAGCTTCAGAAAATTTGTCCACTAAATTAACCCTGGCTAATTTAGCAATAATATTTAGCTCGCTGTCTTTTAAGATTTTACTTTTCAAATGACAGTTTGGTAAATCAACCGGCGGAATTTTATTTTCCGCTTTTAAATTTCTAATTTTAATCACTAATTCTTGCAGTTCGCTAAAATCTTTCTTGATTTTTGAATCTATTTTCCGCGCTTGAGGCCAACTTTGAATCATCAATAAATCTTTGGCCTTAAAACTGCGCCAAATCACTTCAGTCACAAAAGGTGTAAAAGGATGCCATAAAATCAAGAGCCGCTCTAAAATATAAAGTAAAGTTTCATCTTTATTTTTTTCTATTTTAGCAATTTCTAAATACCAATCAGCTAATTTATTCCAGGTAAATTCATAAAGCTCCTCGCCGGCTTGAGAAAATTTAAAATTATCTAAATTATCAGTGACATTTTTAATTAAATTATTAAATTCAGCTAAAATCCATTGATCGCTCAAAGTCTTAGCTGGCGGCTGTTTTTTAATTATTTTAATTTCATCAACAGAAGAAAAAATAAATCGAGATATATTCCAAAGTTTATTAACAAAATTGCGGTAGCCAGCAATTTTCTCCTCATAGATTCTTAAATCAGCGCCGGGTGAAGAACCAATCACTAAAGACAACCGCAGGGCATCAGTGCCAAATTTATTACTCATCTCCAGAGGATCAATACCATTATCCAGTGACTTACTCATTTTACGACCCTGCTTATCGCGAATCATGCCATGCAAATAAACTGTGCCAAATGGCTTCTGCCCCAATAAATACTCCGTCATTAAAATCATTCTAGCTACCCAGAAAAAAAGAATATCATAACCAGTCTCCATTACTTGTGTCGGATGAAAATTTTTCAAATCTTTAGTTTTTTCTGGCCAACCTAAAGTAGAAAAAGTCCATAAGGAAGACGAAAACCAGGTGTCTAAAGTATCTTCATCTTGAATCCAATTTTTATTTTTTGGTGGTTTAAGTCCAACATAAATTTTATCTTCTTGATACCAAACTGGAATGCGATGTCCCCACCAGATTTGCCGAGAAATACACCAGTCGTGTAAATTTTCCATCCAATGATAATAAATTTTTTCAAATCTAGAAGGCAAAATTTTAATTTCTTTGTTTCTGACGGCCTCAATGGCTAATTGTTTTAAAGTTTTTTGGCGTCCTGGAATCTTCTGATCTACCGCCACAAACCATTGTTCAGACGGCAAAGGTTCAATTAAGGCGCCACAGCGATAACAAAGAGACAAATTATTTTTTATATCTTCTATTTTTTTAATCTGCCCGGCGGCCTTTAAATCTTTAACAAATTTCTTTCTAGCTTCTAAAACAGTTAAACTTTTATATTTACCACCCGCATCTAAAATCTTCCCTTCTTCGTTAATCAATTTAATAAATTCTAATTTATGCCTTTGGGCAAAATCAAAATCTGCGCTGCTGTGGGCTGGGGTTACTCCGACTACGCCGGAGCCAAATTTAGGATCAACTTCTTTATTAGCAAAAACCTTAACTGTGATTTTGTGCCCAGCTAAGTCAATATCTAAAATCTGGCCAATATATTTCTGATAGCGTTTATCACTAGGATGAACTGCTACGCCTGTATCGGCTAATTTGGTTTCTGGACGAGTGGTAGCCACAATAAATGGACCATATTTAAGGTAATAAAATTTACTATTCTTTTCTTGATGCTCAACCTCATCGTCAGCTAAAGTTGAAGCACATCGCGGACACCAATTGACAATCCGATTACCACGATAAATTAAGCCGTCGTTATACATTCTAATGAAAGATTCGCTAACTGCCTGAGATAATCCCTGATCAAAAGTATATCGTTCCCGAGACCAATCACAACTAACCCCTATCTTACGGATCTGCTGACGAATAGTGTCTTGTGATTGAGCAATATATTTTTTAACTCGGGCTAAAAATTTAGTCCGACCCAAACTGTGACGATCGGTCCCTTCTTCAGCTAAAATTTTCTCTACTTTTGTCTGAGTAGCAATAGCCGCATGATCAGTGCCCGGCAAAAACAAAGTCTGATAACCTTGTAATCTTTTATAACGAATAATCAAATCCTCGTAAGTCAACGCAGAAGCGTGGCCTACATGCAAAATACCGGTAGCATTGGGCGGTGGCATAGAAATAGTAAAATTTTTTCCGTGGCCTGATAAATTATCAGGATTAAAAAAACCTGACTTTTCCCATTCTTGATAAATTAAGTCTTCGTACTGTTGTGCCTCGTAAGCTTTAACAAACTCTGTCTTAGTTGATTGTAATTTTTCTTTTTTCCTCATCTAAATACTCCATACTTATTTTAATCGTCTTGTCGGGCAAGTTGGATATCTTGTCAGCCCACTCAATAACCGAAACAGTTTGGGGAACACCTAGATAATCTAATAAGCCAATATCAGCTAAATCTTCCTTGCCTTCCAGACGGTAACAGTCAACGTGAATAAAATGTTTGATCCTTTCCACATTAACATCATAAACTTTCATAAGGACAAAAGTTGGACTGGTAATGACCTCCGAAATATTTAAAGCTTTGGCCATTGCTTTGACAAAAACAGTCTTACCAACACCCAACCGACCAAACAAAGCTAAGATCTCTCCTCCTTTGAAAGTTTTGGCTAAATCCTTAGCTGCTTTTTCTGTTTCAGAAATATTATTAGTAATAATTTCCCGCATGTTTAACATTATATTCTATTTTCAATTAATTGCCAATTCACTTGCGGTTGTAAAGATAGTATTTTGATGCCTTGAAGCGGCTTCCTATTCTGTTGATGATGATAATAAGCGGCGGCAGCAATCATGGCGGCATTATCCCCACTAAACCGCTGGCGAGGATAAAAAAATAGTAAATTTAAACTGTCTGATTTTTGTTGAAATTTCTCTTTTAAAAGTTGGTTGGCGGCCACTCCACCAGCCAGCATAATTGCTTTCACTTTATGTTGTTGAATTGCCTGAAATGTTTTAAAAATTAAAACTTCAACCACCGCTTGTTGAAAAGAGGCGGCAATGTCAGCTATGTCCTGCTGATTAATATTTTTCTTTTTTTCTAAAGCATAAAGCACGGCTGTTTTTAATCCAGAAAAACTAAAATTATAATCGTGACTGTCAATCATCGGACGGGGAAAATTATAAGCTGCTGAGTTTCCTTTTTTAGCCCATTGACTGATAATCGAGCCGCCCGGATAACCCAAAGATAAAAATTTGGCAATTTTATCAAATGATTCACCAGCCGCATCATCCAAGGTCTGACCAAGTCGCTGATAATCCCCGTGACCTTTCATTAAAATCAATTCCGTGTGCCCGCCAGAAACCACTAAAATCAAAGCTGGCCAATATTTTTTCTCATTCTTAACTAGTTCTTTGTTAGACAGCCAGTTAGAATAAATATGCCCCTCCAGATGGTTAATTGGATAAAGCGGTAGCTGACTTGTGTAGGCCAAAGTTTGCGCTACGGTAATGCCTAAAAGCAAAGAGGTAATTAGACCCGGACCGCTAGTTACCGCTAAAAAATCAATCTTGTCCAACTTACTTCTCCCTAAGCTGCTGTCTAATAATGGAATAATCGTTTCTAAATGCTTGCGGGCAGCTACTTCCGGCACTACGCCGCCAAATTTTCGATGAATATTAATCTGGGAATAGACCTGATTCTTTTCTAAAAATAAAGAACGACCATCGGTCTTGAGTAAAGCAATGGCAGTCTCGTCGCAGGAAGATTCAATGGCTAAAATTCTCATAACTCTATTATAGCAGATTTATCCGCCTAAGCTAAAAAAATAATGGCCGTCAACCTTTTAAAAGGTTGACAAAATTATCCTTTTATGCTAATTTTCTTTAATTATTGTTATTTAAAAATTTCTTATTAAACAAGGAGATTATAATGAGTACTGTGATTGTTGGTGATGTTCACTGGTTGATGGAATATCAACCATTTGTTGAACAATTAAAAAATCTGATTGACGACCCTGAAATTACAAGGGTTATTTTTATTGGTGACATTGCCGGCACCAAAAAGGACAGCGAATTAACCAAAGCATTTTATGCACCAGATAGCACGCTTTGGGATAAAGATAAAATAAAATATGCCCATTATGGGCATGCTCTATCCTGTCAAGGTGAAGAGGTAATTAATCTTGTTAAAGAGCCGTATTTAGAGAATCTGAAACGGATTCAAAAAATCATGCGGCAAATGAAAGCTAAAGGAATTGATGTGGTGGTAATGAAAGGTAATCGTGACCGCTTACTCCCTTGGGAGTTTAAAAACAATCCGAGTCAGTTAATTGAAACGCCTTCAAATATTACTGCCTCTACGTTGTCCGGAGCGGCCGACTATATCGCCGAGGCCATGATGATCAATAACGGCAATCAAGCTTTTGTTTTACTACCATGGCCAGCCCTCCTAAATCCAGTGCCCAACTGGATAATAGAGGGTATTGAAAAGACAGATCAGAAAATTTCCATAATCGCCCATGGAGTACCGAATTGGGAGGTCTTTAAAAAGGAACCAAACAATGAAGGCAAAATTACCACTCAAAATTTAACTAACTTTTTAAGGATAATAAGCACTGCTCCTAACGACATCGAGGTTATTCATGGGCACGTCCATGAAGATGATTATAACCCGATCAATGAAAAAATGTTGATTATTATTTCTGAAAGATCATTCCAATGTATTTATATGGGGCTTGGCTCCATGTTAAAACTCTAAGGTCAAAGAAGTCCCCCCTGGGACTTCTTTTATTTTATTTAAAATATTTCCAAAAATTATCGATTTGCTTTATTTACTTTTCTTAACATAATAATACTAACCACTAAAGCAATGGCAAAGACCATGGCCCCATAAAAACAAGGAGTTAAAAATGGATTGACTAATCCGGCTGCGCAACCAGTGGTACAAGCCCGCCCCTGCAACCAATTGTTTAATTCTCTAAAAAAATTAAACCAAGCAAATAAGTTGCCAGCTAATAAAATAATAAACTGAGCTAAAGCTATTTTCTTCATATTTTGATTTTTTTAATACTTAGATATAATGAAATCAGTATATCATTTTTCAAGAATAAAACCATCATTGACAATGTTAATAAAATATAGTATAATACATTATTACCTAATTACGTTAAAACCACCTAAATTTATGAAAAATTGGTTAAAAATTATCTTAATTATTGCCCTAATCTTAATTTCTTTTGGTTATAACCAGCCAGTATCGGCTAATCCTATTTTTACTGAAATTAAAATAATGGAAGTTAAAAACGGCAACGCTGCTTTAGAATGGAAAACCAATGAACCAATGAAGGGTATTGTTTATTTTGGTGACAAAGCAGATAATCTAGACCGCTATCTTCGCTATAATGTCTATGAATATAATCATCGGACAATCTTAACTGGCCTAGAAGAAGAGCATACTTATTATTATAAAATTATCGCACAGAATCAATCCGGCTATCAAATAGAAACCTTTATCCAAAATTTTTCTACGGAAGATATGATTGATACTATTAATCCAGAATTGCTTAACTCCCATATCACTCAAGTCACTGACACAGCCGCTGCCCTCTACTGGCAAACTGATGAAAAAACAAAAGCCACTATTTATTATGGTATTAGTGAAAATAATTTAGATAAAACTAAAAAAATTAGCTCCTATGAGAAAGAGCATGAATTATTTCTTTATAAACTCAAAGCAAATCAAAGATATTATTTACGAATAGTAGTTGCAGACAAAGCAGGCAATCAAGACAGTTCAGCTATCTTTGAATTTAAGACTAGTGACGCCATTGACCAATATCAGTTAGAAATTAGCAGTCTGGAACCAATCAATTTTGATGCAATGAGAATTTTTTCTGACATGGCAATCTTTACTTGGAATACAAATTTAGCCAGTAAAGGATATTTAAAATATGGAACAAAATCAGGCCGTTATTCAGAAAAAATATATTCTGCCAAAAATTTACATAAATTAAACCATAAAGTCGTTTTAACTGCTCTTCAACCAAACACTACTTATTATTATAAAATAACTGCCTATGACAGTTTGCATAAAAAAAGCTTTACTACTGCAGAAATGACATTTACGACTACTCCTAAACAAACTGGTCAGGTGTTAGGCACCAAAATAATTGCCGGAGGAATTGATGCGGACAATGACGGACTCTCCGATAATTACGAACTGGAATTAGGCACTAATCCGCTTAATTCTGATACTGATGGGGATGGTTATCCTGATGGCCTAGAAGTAAGTAATGGCTATAATCCTAAGGGAGCCGGTCGTTTTGTTAAACTGATCTATAATCAACCCCGCATCTCCCTGGGCTATGAACAGGAAAAAGCCAAAGAGTTAAAATCAATATTAGACACTCGCCTCGGACGATTTAGAATTAGCAACCAAGACTGGTTTACTCTGGTCAATGCCTACGTTTATGGCGGATACCCAATAGAGGCCGTTACTCAATCAATTAAATTTAGTGGAAAAACCGTCCATCCAACCATTCCTTGGTATCTCTGGAAGAACACACTTGATTATTCAAATTATATAAATAAATAACCTTAACACCCCCGCTTGACGGGGGTGTTTTTATCTTTAAATATGATTAAATTTATTTAGTGTCTGGCCTCAGATGAACCAAATTGCCTGTATCCACTAATTCCAATTTACTATCATAATATCTTGCAATATTCTTTTTATTTGCATCAATAATATTATTTGCCTTAATCCCCTCCAATAATTGACCGAGAATTTCTATTTTTGTGTTAATATCATAAAATCTTTCTGGACCACCAGTTGGCTTACCTAACTGTTGCCAATTTTGATAATTTCTAACAATTTCATTGCTAGATACTGGAATAGTTATTAGTAATAAATCATCAATGTGAATTTCCTGCTTAACTCCTCTTCTAATACTCTCCTCTATCTGCTTCATTTTGTGTTGCGTCGCTTCTGGATTTAACGTAAATTGAATTCCAAAAACCTTATTGTGCCCATCCTGTAATGACTCTTCGCTTTCCTCCACCTGCACCGCGCGATGATGCTGTTTTACTTTAATAATAAAATCAACTTTTTGATCCATGTCCTGAATCACATTGACATCTTCTATCTCGATTCCCAGATTCGGTAAATCAACCTGCAACTGTTTTAACATATTTATTATATCTCTTTCAAAAATAAGCCCTGCTCTATTTTCAAAGTTATCAATGCCAGTCTTGTGTTTTTCTTTGACTTGACTTAAAATTTCACTTTTTCGGCTATGCCCCAATTTTTTATGCTGCGCTTCCGCCTGAATTAAAAGCTGAATATCAAATAATTTACGGATGTGACTTTTTGCTCTTTCCGTCGCATATTTTTTTAATATTGCCCGTGGAATGTCTCCCGTGTTTAAATTATATTCAATGCCATGTGAAACGTCCGTAATTAAATCGCCAAATGTAGCCACTTCCAATTTCTGGTTGTTATCAATATAAAAAATTTTTTTATTCTTATCATAAATAACATCACGATTTATTTCTCCCTGACCCTCTAATAAATCCGAACCCTGCTCTATCTTTTCTAAGTCACTGTGTAGTGCTTGCATAATTTTCTGCTTTTCCACCTGTAAATTAAAAATTTCGCCCTGACTGCCCTTAGGGTCTTCAAGTTCTGGTTTATAATTTTCTTTGACTACTTTACGGGCTTGATTTATGAGCTCCTGATTATTATCTAATATTTCATGTGCCATAAAATAAAAATTAATACTACTATTATCTAATCATAAATTAAAATTTTAATCAAATAAGATTAATAATCCTTTATTGGCTATAATCATATAAATTTATGATATATTTGAATTGCCGAAAACAGAAATGACAGTAAGCAATAAATTTGTAATTTTATCAAATGAAAACTCTGCAACTATAATTTATCTATATTATATGAATAAACTCCCTTCTAATCAATTAATATTTACTCCTCCTTCACCTCTCGACAAGCTTGAGGTTACGGAGGGCAGGCAGGACACTGGAGAGTATGCTTATTTCTTGACAACCACCGGTCATCCACTATATAATAGTGGGCAGAATGCCAAAAAGAATAATTCATAGAAAAGACTACTTAATGAATGAGCTGGTTAAAATTTTTCAAAAATATATTAAACTCCGCTGAAGCGGAGTTTTTTAATTCTTAATTTAAAAAACTTATGAACAAAACTCAAATCGCCCGCTTAGAGGGCTTTGTTTTAAAAGAGGCCGAAAAATTCTTCCTCCGCCAGGGGTTCACGCCACTCTATCCACCAAAAATTGTCCGTGCTTCCGGAGCGTGTGAAAACATCAATACTTTATTTGAAATTAGCGTTGATGATAATCATCAGTGGTTTAATCGGAATGCCTATCTTTCGCAAACCGGTCAACTCTATCTGGAAGCAATGGTCCCTAGCTTAAAAAAAGTATACTGTGTTGGTCCTTCTTTTAGGGCCGAACCTAAAATAGACAACCGCCACTTAACTGAGTTTACGATGCTGGAAATTGAGTTTGCTGGAGACTTTGAAGATTTACTGAAATACATAGAAAGTCTGGTTTACTATCTGACCCAAAAAGTATCTCAATGCCCTACTGCTGAAGATAAATTTGGTTTAAGCCAAGATAATTTATTTCGCTTGACCCAATGCCCTGCCAAATTTAAAAGATTTACTTATGACCAAGCAATTAAAAAACTTCAGCAATTAGGAGAAGATATTGAATGGGGCAATGACATTTCCAGTCAAAGAGAAAAATTACTGGTAGCCACGGTTGATAATCAACCGTTTTTTATCACTCACTATCCTGACCCTATGCATGAAGACGGACAAAATATTGAAGTGGAAAAATTTTTCAATATGCTCCCTTCTAAAGACAAGCCAGGTAGAGTATTA
Source organism: Candidatus Komeilibacteria bacterium CG11_big_fil_rev_8_21_14_0_20_36_20 (assembly GCA_002787405.1). Classification (GTDB taxonomy): domain Bacteria; phylum Patescibacteriota; class Patescibacteriia; order UBA1558; family GWA2-36-10; genus PCWQ01. Next base: position 32,794 of record PCWQ01000009.1, on the reverse strand, counting down.
AGCGCTGATTTGATTTTGCCTTTTGGAGGAGAATCTGTTGGCGCTGCCGCCCGAGTTCATATTTTAGATGAATTAATTAATCGTCTGCAAAATTCCAAAATGTTTAAACGTCTAGAAGCTAAAGGTGGAGACCTGACTGATTTTGAATGGTATATTAATCAAATTAAAAACAATGGGGCAGTGCCCCATGCTGGTTGCGGTTTTGGTATGTCTAGAGTGATGCAATATTTAAGCGGTCAGACTGATATTACCCAGGCGGTCACCTTTCCTACTAATAAAGGAAATATTATTTAAATTCTTGACCTTTTACAAAAAATACAAGATAATTATATCAATAATAAGTACTTAAAATTCAGGAGGGGATTATGATTGATTTTATTATCAATGCAATCAGCACTCTTAGCGGGCTTATTTTACATATATTGTTATTAGCTAAAAATAATCTGCATATAATTATACCTGGTTTTTTCGGTGTGATTATTTGTGTATTAATTATTCAAGACACAATATGTATGTTTAAATCCATCAAGAAAAATGTTACTGTTAAAAAGTAGCGTTTGTTTTGTTCATAAACAAAAAACCGCCTAGTAGACGGTTTTTTGAATTTCTTAAATTAAGAAATTAAGCTTTTTTGACTTTTGTAGCTGCTGGGCCTTTAGGAGTGTCGGAAACTTCAAAGGTAACATTGTCACCTTCACTAAGTTCACTGAAATCAACTCCATCTAGCTCGTTAGCATGAAAAAACAAATCTTTCTCTTCACCTTCTTGGGTAATAAATCCGAAATTTTTGTCAGTCAATTTTTTGATTATTCCTTGCATAATAGATGTAGAAATAAAATGAATTAAGATATAGTAACCTTGAAATTCGACTCTATTTCTACGCTTACTATACTCTTTAAACTGTTAAATAGCAGTTCGCCACCATGATAGCATGATTAGAGAATAAAGTCAATAGAAACATAAAAGATTGCTTTGCATTTCGACTTACTGCGTTCACTCCCGTTCAGGGAAAGTGGAGATACCTATTTTACATTATTTTCTATCATCAGCAAAAAACTCATAATAAGCTAAAAATGATGGTGTCGCAAAAATCATCCAAAAAAATAACTCCTCCAATGGAAATCTGTATTTAAATACTTCCGCAAAACCAATAAAATTATTACTAGGAAAAATCCATTGTTTGGTTTCCAAAGCTGTTAGCTCAGAGATAAATAGGATAAAAAAGAAATAAACTGCAATCAGTACATAACGTTGTAAAAATTTAGGATAAAAATAGAGAAAAAAAATTAGAGGAGGAATAATAAAAATCAGACTAACCCAAAGATAAAAATAGGGTATTTTTAATAAATTGGTATCAACAAAAAACAGCACCGTTACTGTTATGACCAAAAATGCAAAAAAATAAAGTAGGTATTTAATATTTTTGGATAACCTATCTTTCCATCTGCCCCTATCAAAAAAATGCTCGTAAAATAACACCGCTAAGAAGCCCCATAGCAACCCATAAATATACACCTCGACAGTAGCTAAACCAAAAAATTTAAAAGGAAAAATAGTCTCCTTAATAATCCATGATTGATCTAAAACTGCTAAGGTATCAACAAAAAGAGACAATGGGATTGAAAAATAGAAAGCAAACATAAAACTTTTAACTACAATGCCTGGATTTCTTAATGCTAAATATAACAATGGAATACCAAAATAAAGAATTATGAATGACAAAAAATTAACTTTATAAACTACCGTAATCAAAGATGCTAAAACAGGAAATACAATTAACAACAAAATATCTACTTTTTTATTTTTCATATTTTAATTATATCAAAAAACCGCTCCTGAGGCGATTTTGATTTCTGACCACGAGTTTACTGGGGCGTCTTAGAATTATATCCCCACCCGACTACGCTCACAATCTTCAATGAGCGAGTAAATAAATGCATGGCTAACGGCCATGAGTGATGATGACGATTCAAATGGTGACCCCACGGGGAATCGAACCCCGGTTGCCAGGATGAAAACCTGATGTCCTAACCACTAGACGATGGGGCCAAAAAAATAACAACGTCCCCTATCATAGCTAAAAACAGCTAAAAAGTCAACTTTAAAATATCTTCACTAGTAACCCCTTGATCACCTGCCAAAACCCAATCAGCCAGTTAAATATTTTTGCAAAGATATTTGTATTCGCCGGAGCTGTTTGCTGATTATCTTGTTGCGATTGATTATTTCCGTCTTGATTAAGATCCGGACTATTTTGATATTCGGTAAAATTCAAATTACCAGATACTTCTATAACCGCATTGTTAGCCAAATTAAAATGATGCGTATATTGACCCTGATCTCCGGAATTAAATTTTATCTCATTGTCGTTGAGTTTCATAATGTAATCCTCATCTGACGGCAAATTTTTAATATTTAAAGTAACTGCTGAATTACCTTTAATACTAATTTTAAAATATTGATTATTTAAATCATCTATAGTTGCTTCAATAGTACCAGTAGCTGGGATAATTTCTACAGGCACGGTACTAGCAATCATAATATCATCTTCGGCAATATTATTTTCAATGCTTTCTATTTGATCCATTGAAACAATATTTAAAACGGGAGAATCCTCCATATAATATAATTCATGGGGATAAAAATTGGTCAGATTATTATAAACAATCTTAAATGACTTATTATAAGCGCCGGCAATTAAATAATCCTTGCTGTCATTTTTGGTACGAAGTTTTGACAGCATGACCATACTGTCAACTTCACGCGGAATTATCTCGCTACCGGTAGGCCAATAAATTTTCTCGTCAAGAACCTCAAAGCCACCTTTGTCCATCAACTCAATATGCTTCTTAGCAAATAAATATTCATGTTTTTTGGGATAAGCGCAATTGTCACTATCATCTTCCGGATAACTTATGCCCGGGCCTTGCTGTAATAGGCCATATTGAATAGCATGCACAGCTGTGTTGCATGATCCCATCCCAAAACCAATACTTTTGTTGGAAAGCTGACTGTAAAAATATTTAAGCAATCTAGTATCAAATTGAAACTTGCCCCATTCAGGATGCTTTCCAGCGTCAGGATACATACAGTCTCCAACTGAATAATAATCAAGGGCATTTTGCGATTTTATAAAAATTGGCCCATTAACCGCCAAGACAATATCTGGAAAATTCTGCCGCAAAGCCGGCACTAATTGATCATAATAGAATGATATTAAACCCTGATAAGCATTGCTAAAACCCTCTTCGATGTTAGTTTGCTTTTCTATGACTACTCCAGCAAGAGGCTCATCAAAACGAATGCCATCTACTAAGCCAAAATAATTATTAAAATCATAGATAAATTTATCAACTACATATTCCCGACAATCTGAATTGCGATAGTTGAAATAAACGTTATTATTGTCCTCGCCCTCTGAATCTTTTTTATAAATAAAGTTGCCGTCATTATCTTTAACAGCGCATTGAGGGTAAAATTCATATTCAGCGCTATCTAAACCTAAGGTACTGATATTATTATAATGTAATAATAAAAAATTATTTTTGTCTAAAACATTAAGATTGTCTAAGTTTATATCTTTTGGCTCTCCCTCTTCTCCAAGTAAATATTGACAATCAATGCCTCTTAAATGGCCGCATTTATAATCGTCCTTGGCGCCAAAACCAGCTTCGCCAGCCACCGCTCGATATTCGCTCATCAACTGTTCTAAAGTAATAGAATCTATCAGACCTTTAATTTTTAATACTTGATTTAAATTTAAAGGGGCTTCACTAGCTACATTAGAATCTTCTAATAAATAATCGCGGATATGGGCGGCGGAAACATCCATTACTTTTCTAGTCTGATTATCAATGGTACGGGAATTTAAATTTTCTGCAACATTAATAAAAAATGGTTCTATAATATAAGAAATAGAAAATATTTCATCAGGCTTAATCAATTTTGTTTTAAGATACTTATCAGTGGCTAGATCATAAAACTGCGGAGTGATACCTAAAAGATCGTCAGAATTGTCATCAGCTTTTAAAAAGAATTCATAGATTCTATTTCCGCTCAAAATATCTTGACCAATTACTGTCACTACTTGCCCAACATCTTTATTATATATCCCCACTGATGGCGCCTCCAAATTCCGCGGCCAATAACCCTGTTTCTGCCAATCTCCAAGTTCTGATTGACCATCAGCGCCAATGGTTGATCCTAAATAATTATTACCGCAATGATTGATTTTAAAACGAAAAGGAAAATTATCGCCTATGGAGGCAAAAGAAAAATAATCCCCCTCAATAAAAAAACCTGCTGGATTATCCGAATAAACTGATATTATTGTTATTGTTCGATTTCCATTAACTATTTCTAATTCTAGTTTAAGATAATGCTGCTGGCCAGAGTGATAATAAGTCTGAGTTATTTTTTGATTTTCTTTATCTTCATTTAGCAAACTATAACCATTGGGAATAGTTAATAATTTATTGCTAAAATACAAATTTCCTGAATTATCATAAATCTGAAATCCTAAATCTGATTTTTCCTGATGCAAAGTAAATCTAAAATTTTGTCCGTAAATAAAATTATCATCAGCTTGTACAGCGGTTGTAAAAAATACTAAAAAAATCACTACACAAAATAAACTAATCGTTAATAAAAAAAATTTCATTACTTAAATTTAAAACCGTCTTTTAAAATTTTTCCTACTTCTTGGTTGATGAGATAGTTTTCTGTAGTTTGAAGTAATAGTTTCTGTCCTTCACTAATCTCAAGATTATCTATTTGTTCTGGCGTGACATCTTTTTGCCACCATTCTATTGCTCCGTATAAACCTCTTGTTTGGCCAAATATATGTTTATAAGAAAAATATGTCCAGTGAATTCCATATTGGTTCATTAATTCAATCATATCTTTAGTCCATCGTAATCCTTTTTCTTCTGACTCCCATAAAGCACTAAACTCACCTATAAATAAAGGATGTTTTTGTAACTCTGGCCAGAATAAATACATTTTTTGAAGTTTTTGCTCTAATAATTCTCTTGTCGGGTAAATTACAGATTCGGGATTTTCTTCAGCATTTTTATTAGCGTCTACATATTGGTGTATTTGCAATAAAACGTTGCTATCATTATATTCTCCACCGCAACTATAAACGGCCTCCTCACTAAAATAATTGGCGCTTAAAATTATCATATGATTCCTATCAACTTGTCTTATCTCATCAATAACATCCTTATAAAATGCGTGAAAAATTTCCTCCGAAGTGGGGCTAGGTTCATTTAAGATATCATAACCAGCTACGCCAGGATTATTAGCATAATATTTAGCAATATATTTCCAAGCAGCAATAACCCTACTTCTTAAATCATGATCAGTCCAAAGAGTGTTGCCTAAACCATTGGTTTCATTTTGATGCTCATTTTGGCCTGCTCCAGTCATAGTTATAATAACAGATATCCCCTTGCTGTAGGCAATATTTATTAAATCATCAAGGGTTTTTAGATAGCCTTCATCATACTGATATGACCCTGTTTCTAAAGTATAAAATCTTAAGTAAGAATGAGCCCGTAAGACATTAGCCCCCATGTTTTTCATATTGATTACATCCCATTGCGAAATATAATTTTTTAATACTATATCATTAAAAGCATCAATTTGTTCTAAAGTATTAAGACCATCTTTATAACTAGCAAACTTAACTGGCCCTATATTAAAACCTCTTAAAAATATCTCGTTCCCGTTTTGATCCCTAATTTTTTGGCCTTCAGTATGAATAAATTTTATAGGCGCTGATGGCGGAGGAGTAGGAATCTGCTGATTATTATTTGAAGGGGGAGTTTGGTGAGGTGGTTGTCTTTCTGCTTGACGATTATTAATAAAAAAGACTCCGGCAGTAATTATTGCCGCTATAATAACTAATAATAAAAATTTAGAACACCTCATTATATTACTCTAAAGCTTAGCTCTTTTTATTTTTAATAGATAGCCGAGATAATTGGCTAACATATGAAGGATCCCACCTAACACTAAGGCCAAAAAAAACATCAAATAAGATAATTGAAAATAAAAAAAAGTGAAAGCAATACTCCCAATTATCCAATCAATCTGGTCAAAGGGAATCCATAATTTGCCTGGTTCCATCTTCAAGCGGCGTTTGATAAAACTCCGAATCAAATCACCAAACAACGCTCCAAAGCCCATCAAAAATCCGAACCAAAAAATATTAATCTGATTATAATCAACTAAAGCATAATCCAATATAGGGCCTCCGGCTAATCTCTGCAAATAAACGGTAATAATAGCCGCTAAAATACCAAAGAAAAATCCGCGATAAGTCTTATGAGTACCAAAAATCGGCTGACCCTTAAGCTGTTTGTTAAAGTCTACTGGACAACTTAAAAAAGACAGGCGACGAAAAATAACTGGAGCCATATTGGCAACTCCCGCTGGCAAAAAAAGCCAAAATAATTCTATAACCAGAGTCAGCATATTGAATAAACAAAAACTGATTATTATATAGTATATTCTACCTTTTTTATTATTATTATTCAACTAACAATGGCTAATGGGTTATATTTTTGTTATAATAATAATATAAATAGAAACATATGTCTGAAACACAAACAAATCCATCAGTTAACAATCAAAATGTTAACCAACTAAACAAAGATGAAATAATGGCTACTTCGACTCTGGCTAATCAGCAAAGTTCTCTTGGTAAGAGTGAACTGCTTAATTTTGGCAATATTCTAAAAAATATTCTGCAGTTGCAACCTGGAAATATTGTAGCTGATTTGGGGGCAGGCGGAGGACTCTTTACTATGCAAGCCGCCCGGCTAGTCGGTGACCGCGGGCAAGTTTATGCCGTTGATGTAGTCAAAGGAACTCTGGGAGAAATAGAATCAAAAGCAAGGATGATTGGTCTGTATAATATTAAAATTATCTGGAGCAACTTAGAAATAGTCGGCGCTACTAAAATACCAGAAGGATCTCTTGATTTTGCTCTTTTGGTTAATATCCTTTTTCAATCCAAGAAACACTATGAGATAATAGCTGAAGGAACTCGCCTTCTAAAATCAGGGGGCAAATTGCTGATTATTGACTGGAGTAATACTACCCAAGGATTTGCCCCACCTGACGATTTGCAGGTTGACCAAGAAAAAATTCAGGGCTATGCCCAACAGTTAGATTTAAAATTACTCCAGAGTTTTAAGGCCGGTAAATATCATTTCGGTTTAATTTTTGAAAAAGAATAGCTAATTGACTTTATCCTCTAAATCATCTAATATCCATTCTAGAAAATTTAAGAACTATGGATTTATCTAAATTGTTGAATTGGTCATATTTACTAGAAAGATACCCTATAGTGGGTTTCTCGTGGACAATGAGAATTATTCTTTTAATAGTCTTTATTGGGGCGATTGTCATAGGTATTTACGCTGCCCGAAAACTGACAAAAAGCTCGGGATTATTTAAAAAACTTTGGACAAAATTACAACTTTGGGGCTGGACAATCGGGCTGATTGGCTTAGCTCTTTTTTTCTTTCGGGAAGTAAGAGCAATATATCTAGGAGCTAGGATCTGGATGTTGCTTTGGATAATCTTCGCCTTTATCTGGCTGGCATTTATTATTAAATACTGGAAAAAAGAAATCCCAAAAAAAGAAGAAATAAAAAAAACAGAAGAAGAATTTAATCGCTGGTTACCTAAAAGAAAATAAATAAATTTTTAAAAATAAAAACGGGCAAATCATTAAGCCTGTTTTATGTCCAAAAAAAATTATAGACAACAATTAGGGTCTCTGGGAGAAAAAATCGCCGCTCAATTTTATCAACAACGTGGCTGGAAAATTGTTCAACAAAATTACTGGACTCGCTATGGAGAATTAGATTTAGTTTTACAAAAAAATAATCGGATATTAATTGTTGAAGTGAAAACTCGAAATAATTATAATCTGGGCTATGGAGAAGAAACTGTTAATCAACAAAAATTGGAACACCTTAATCAAGCTTATCAAATTATGCAAAAGAAAAATAAACTGCCAGAAAACTGCGAAATAGAAATTTGCGTAATTGAAACAAAAAATCGCCGAGCAAGTATTAAAAGATTTTTAGTCTAATCAGCCCCCTAATCCAATCAAAAATAAGTCCTCGTAAAAGGTTGACTAAAATGACAAACAATAGTAAGATTACTAATGATTAAGCTAGTTTATTGTAGACTAGCTTATTTTTATAAATTTAAAATCAAAAATATGGCCATGAGCAATAATCTATCTACAGCCATCAAACAAATTTGCGAAGAAAAAAACCTGTCGATGGAGGCAGTAATTGGAGCTATTGAAGCAGCCCTAGCTGCCGCCTATCGCAAAGAATTTGGTACTAAAGACCAAAATATCAAGGTTGTTTTTAATGCCGACAACGGACAAACGGCTGTTTTCGACGTTAAAATAGTAATGGAAAATGTTGATCTAGAAGAGCAGGAAAAAGCTCTAGAAAAAATAAAAGAACGCCGCGAAGCAGGAGAAGAGATCAGTGAAGAAGAAGAAATAAAAAAATTCAATCCCCGCACTGATATTATGATTTCCGAAGCCCAGCAAAAAAACCCTGACTACAAAATAGGAGACGTGATTGAAACAAAACTAGCGGTACCGGAAGAATATGGTCGTATGGCTGCTCAAACCGCCAAACAGGTCATTGTCCAACGTTTACGCGAAGCTGAAAGGGATCATATCTTTAATGCCTATAAAAACAAAGAAGGCGAGTTGGTTTTGGGAACTATTCAGCGTCGCGAAGGCAGAAGATTTATTGTTAATTTAGGCCAAGCTAATGGTATCCTCTTACCTGAAGAGCAAATTAGAAATGAAAGATATAACATCGGTAGTCGTTTAAATTTTTATATTGTCCAAGTTAGAATGGGCGGTAAAGGTCCAGAAATAGTCCTCTCTCGCACACATCCAGAAATTGTCAAAGAACTTTTTGCCACCGAAGTGCCAGAGGTTGCCTCTGGTGCAGTAGAAATAAAATCAATTGCTCGAGAAGCGGGCTCACGTTCAAAAATTGCCGTAGTGGCTACGGAAGATAATATCGATCCAGTTGGTTCGTGTGTCGGTCAAAAAGGAGCCCGAGTCCAAACTGTCATTAATGAATTAGGCGGTGAAAAAATAGACATCATCGAATGGGATGAAGATCTTAAAAATTTTATTACCAATAGTTTAAGTCCAGCTGAAATTGAGTCAATAGACATTAAGAAAAAAGAAAAAACAGCTTCCGTCAAAGTTAAAGAAGATCAATTATCTTTAGCTATTGGCCGTCAAGGACAAAATGTCCGCCTAGCTGCAAAATTAACTGGTTGGAAAATAGACATTGTTTCTAATGCTATTAATGATAAAATATCAAATACGGATGATAAAAAAGATGATAAAAAAAATAAAGAGGAAAAAGTAGAAGAAGAAACTGAGAAAGTTGAAGTTAAGGAAGATAAAAAAAAGATTAAAAAAGCCAAAACCGACGATGAAAAAGAAAAAGCTAAAAAAGAAAAAACCGCCAAAACTAAAACCAAATCTACTAGTTCAAAAAAATCGTCAGATTCAAAATAATTTTTATAAAGAATTAATTAGAAACTTATGTTTAGTGTAACCACTTTAGCCATCTTGGCTGCAATCATCTCCATTATTTTTGGAATACTGTTGATCAAAAAAATTCTTCGTGAGCCAACCGGCGATGAAAAAATGATAGAAATCGCCAAAGCTATTCAAACTGGAGCTAAAGCTTTTCTAACCCGCCAATATAAAACTATTAGCTATTTAGCCATCGCCCTATTTATTATTTTGGGTTTTATTATTGACTGGGGTACGGCCTTAGCCTTTATTATTGGGGCTGTTTTATCAGCCGCTGCCGGTATCATTGGAATGAATGTTTCTGTTAGAACCAATGTTCGCACTACAGAGGCCGCTAAGCATGGCATCCAGCCAGCGATGAAATTGGCCGTTTTAGGTGGTTCAGTAACTGGTATGCTGGTAGTCGGCTTGGCTCTTTTAGGAGTAGCCGGACTATATGCCCTTCCTTTTATCACTGTTAAACATTTAATTGGCTTAGGTTTTGGCGGAAGTTTGATTTCTGTTTTCGCCCGCTTAGGTGGCGGCATCTTCACTAAAGCAGCTGATGTGGGAGCCGATTTAGTCGGTAAAATTGAAGCTGGTATTCCTGAAGATGATCCGCGCAATCCAGCCGTCATTGCTGATAATGTCGGTGATAATGTCGGTGATTGTGCTGGTATGGCTGCTGATTTATTTGAAACTTACGCCGTCACTTTGGTAGCCACTATGCTTTTAGGAGCACTAACTTTTAAAAATATTGATAATGCCGTACTTTATCCTATTGCCCTGGGAGCGGTGGCTATTATTTCTTCTTTAATTGGTTTAATATTTATTAGAATCAACAAAAAGAAAAGTATAGAGGAAATTGAAAAAAGTGGCGCGATTATGAAAGCTCTCTATAAAGGATTAATCGCCGCCGGCTTGATTACAGCAGTGATATTTTATTTTGTCACGAAAAACATGATGTCTGATCTAGTCAGTATTAATTATTTAAATATTTATTATGCTAGTTTGGTGGGTTTAATCGTCACCGCTTTTATTGTTTGGCTAACCGAATATTATACTTCCACAAAATATAAACCAGTAAAATCAATCGCTAAGGCCTCTGAAACCGGCCATGGCACTAATGTTATTCAAGGTTTAGCTATTAGTATGAAATCAACCGCCTGGCCAGTACTTGTTATTGTTATTGGTATTATCACTGCTTATTATTTTGCTGGACTTTATGGCATCGCAGTCGCTGCCATGAGCATGCTGTCATTAGCTGGTATTATTGTTACTATTGATGCCTATGGCCCCATTACTGATAACGCCGGAGGAATTGCAGAAATGGCTGAATTATCTGAAGATGTCCGCCGCATCACTGATCCTTTAGACGCAGTAGGTAATACTACTAAAGCCGTAACCAAGGGTTATGCTATTGCTTCCGCCGGTTTGGCTGCTTTAGTCTTATTTGCCGCTTATACTGAAGAATTATTAAACGCTGGAAAAGAATTAATTTTTACTTTAGACAATCCTTATGTATTAGCTGGTCTTTTTATCGGCGGTCTCTTGCCTTATATCTTCGGCGCTCTATCAATGGAAGCGGTTGGGAAAACAGCTGGTTATGTAGTTAAAGATGTCCGTCAGCAGTTTAAAGACAAGCCAGGTATTATGGACGGTAGTGAAAAACCGGATTATAAATCAACTGTAGATATTGTTACCAAGGGCGCCCTTAAACAAATGATCTTACCTGCTTTAATTCCAGTTTTAGCGCCTATCTTAATTATTATAATTTTTGGTTTAATCTTAGGTAATATGGATAATGCCCTCACTACTTTAGGGGGCCTGTTGGTGGGTAGTATCGTGACCGGAATTTTTATTGCTATTTCCATGACCTCAGGTGGCGGAGCTTGGGATAATGCTAAAAAATATATTGAGAGCGGCCATCATGGTGGTAAGGGTTCTGTCGCACATAAAGCAGCCATTACCGGTGATACTGTCGGTGACCCCTACAAAGACACCGCTGGCCCAGCTATCAACCCTATGATTAAAATTTTAAATGTAGTTGCTTTATTATTAATTGCCATTATTCTTGGCTAGATCTATGAAAATAAATAAAAAAGATCTAGAAAAAAATCAACTAGAACTAACAATTGAGGTTTCCCCTGAAGAATTAGAACCTCATTTAAAAAATGCTGCCGAACGGCTTTCGCATAAAAATAAAATTCCCGGCTTTCGACCAGGTAAGGTGCCTTATCAATTAATTAAACAACATTTTGGTGAAATGAATATTCATCAAGAAGCGTTGGAACACATCATTTCCTCAAGTTTCTACAAAGCAATCACTCGCGAAAAATTAGAAACAATCGGCCAACCGGAAATCAAGGTAGATAAATTAGCCCCTGGTAATCCGGTAGTTTATACGGCTATAGTCTCTCTTTTACCCCAAGTAACCCTAGGTGACTGGCAAAAAATTATAGTTAAGAAAAAAAAGGTTAAAGCTAGCTCTGAAGAAATTGAACAGACTCTCCAACAACTTCAGGAAATGAATGTCAAAGAAACTCTGGCTAATCGACCAGCCGCTAAGGGCGATAAAGTGGAAGTTGATTTTGAAGTGCTGATTAATAAAGTTGTGATTGAAGGCGGTAAAAGCAGCAAATATCCCGTCATTATTGGACAAAATCGAATGATCCCCGGCTTTGAGGATAAATTAATCGGCCTCAAAGACGAAGATAAAACTGAATTTGAGTTAGAATTTCCTGCTAAATATTTCCAAACAAATCTGGCTGGGAAAAAAGCTGATTTTAAAGTAAAAGTCTTAAATGTTTTTTCCAGAGAGTTGCCAAAACTTGATGATCAGTTTGCTAAAAATATTGGATTTGATGATCTGGAAAAACTCAAAGAACAACTCCGTGAAAATATCAGCCGCGACAAAGAAGCTAAAGAAAAACAAAGAACCGAAGCCGAAGCAGTTAACGAAATTGTAAAATTTTCAACTATTGGCGAAATTCCGGACATCCTGATTAAAAATGAAATCCAGAAAATGCTTTATGAATTAGAACATAATGTCAGAAGTCAAAGTATGGACATAGCCGGCTATCTAAAATCAATTAATAAGACCCGGGAAGATTTGGAAAAGGATTTCCAGCCGCAAGCCCAAGAAAGAGTTAAAGCCGCTTTGATTTTAAGGCAGCTTGCTCAAGAGGAAAATATCCAAAGCAGTGAACAGGAAATCAAGGAGCAAATTAAAAAACAAATGGAGCTTTACAAAGATAATAAAGAGGTCATCAAAAATATTCAACTGCCTGGCTATCGTCAACACACAGCCAATCTGATTAATAATCAAAAAGTAGTCAAATTTATTTCTGAAAAGATTATCCAATAAAAAGAAGCCCCTGCTTAGCAGGGGCTTCTTTTTAACTTATTTTTTTGTAATAACTATGCTATAATATAATACAATAATTACTTTATTAGTAACTATAAAAAAATGGACAGTAATAAAATCAAAGCAAAATTAGCTGCCAAACAAAAAATTAAGCAATCAATGTTTGCTGGCGGTTTAATCATGATAATTACTCTATTGGCGGCTGGCTCAATCAGTATGGCTGTTATGCTTCACAGTAGCCCTAATAAAACTCCTTTGCGTACCACTATAACTTGCTCCAATAGAGCACCTATCACTTCTGCCTGTTTATGTAATGGCGAAGAAAAAACCAGTGGATATTGTTGCTATTATGATCCTGATAACGAAAATATTGCTTGGCAGCCTCTGGGAGAAGAATGCGGTTATACAAAATGGAGTCCTCATTTTCAAAATGTTTTATTAGGCAGAGATGTGCGCGGCTATAAATATTCTAATCAACAAACAGTCCAGGAAGAACTTGATTGGTTTGCCGGCCACTATGATGAAGTCTTGCAAACAGAGTACCTTGATCCAATAGAATCACGCAATCCGACTATCTCCCATTCTCATTACACCACTCTTAAAGATGTCAGCCAATACACACTGGACAGATATAATGGATTGGAACAATTTGCCAGTTCTCGCGATGACGGCTTAGAGGATGCATTTTTACATTTTTCAGAGAATACTGTCCTTAACCTTTATGAAATGGATGGATCTTTTAAGGAACAAATAGAAATTACTGGTTGCCCAGGCACACCAACAGCTGAGTGTAGATTGGATGCTTATGATTGGAATACTAGAAGATGGTTTTTAAATCCGACATCACCACTGGCCCAAGATTATATGTCGGATGAAATAAACACTATTTTGACAACCCCAACCGCTGAAGGAAACGAAATTGAAAGAATTTTTATTGATGAATTCTTGGCTATGCCTAATGGCTGTATTTACGCCGGCGGGCAAACGAGAATAGTTTCAGGCGGAGGTATTCTAGAATACGGTGGACGAACCTGGGACGAAGTAGACGGCTGCCATAATTCAGTAGGCGATTATGACCATGATATTTATCAATATTTAGCCGAGCTTAAAAGCAGACTACCGGAAGGTAAATCTTTAATCGGTAATCCTGCCGAATATTATTACACCGATGAATCTTTATATCTGGCCGAGGCAGTTGACGGAGAATTTTTAGAATTCGCCTTTCTTAAGCCACTTGTCAGCGAACCATGGGTGCAAAGATTACTGGATAGCACACAACAGCTGATAGATAATAACAAGACTGTGATTATGAGCACTCAAGTCAGAGGGTCATCCCGTCGTCCTTGGGGCGATCCCTGCGGACCATTTGGTTACTGTCCGGATGGCTATAATCCAGGTAATTATGACAGCAGCTTATCCAGATTGGAAATTTATGAAGCAGCACTCTATTATTTAGCTAAAGACGAAGAAAACACATTAGCTTATTTTGATGTTTTAAGTCTCTATGCAGATGCGCCATATAGGGATACTCATATTGAAGCCTTAGAAGTTGATCCTGGCAAGCCAATCGGAAACTATTATATTTATCAAACTAATCCTACTATTTATGCCCGAGAATTCACTAAATCCTTGGTACTGCTAAATCCACCCGGAGGTAGTTATTCATCTGGTGTTACAGTTAATTTAAATGATGACTTTCATTTATTACAAGCCGACGGAGCAGTTAATATCAACACCATTAATGCAATTCATTTAAATAATTCAGAAGCTGCTATACTACTCAAAGAAAATCCACTTATTTATCTCGCTTGCTCTGAACAGGGCGGTAACTATTGTAATCAGGGTGAAGAATGCACTGGCGAATTTGTCAATTCCAATGAAGGTCAATTATGCTGTATCAATGGCAGTTGTATTCCTGGCACTCCTCCAGCTAATGTGACTGACCTAGAAGTGACCGATACAGCTTATACTACCGTGACTTTAAATTGGACTGCGCCTGGTGATAATGGAAATAGCGGCACGGCTGAAGAATATGATATTAGATACTATTATAATCATCCAATCACTCCTAATAATTGGGATATAGCCACTCAAGCAACAGGCGAGCCTGAGCCGTCAGTTGCTGGAACACTAGAAACATTCTCCATCTCCAATCTATTGCCGCAAAAACATTATTATTTTGCAATCAAAACTAGAGATGGTGCTTTATTATGGAGTGGACTTTCAAATGTTCCCGACACTACTACTGGCGATGCCCCTCCTTTTGAACTAAAACTTGATTTTGATAATACCGATAGATCTAACACTATGACCGGCTTTACCAGTTTTCCCTTGCAGGTCTACAATGCCAATTTGGGATATGGTTGGGAAAATACATCTGGCATGATGCCTAGATATAGAGGCGAATATCCTGCTGATAATAATATCTTTCAAGATATGCATTTACCGACCGACGGACGATCTAGTAATACCTTCTTAGTTGATCTTGATCCCGGTACTTATGAAATCACCCTCTATTCCGGAGATGCTTTGGCCGGACAAAAGGAATATGATGTTTATGCTGAAGAAATCTTCCAAAAACATATTTCGCAGGGCACTGCCCAATATATTACCGAAACATTTACTGTTGATGTAATTGACGGGCAACTAAATCTCTTCTTCAATGGTACGGTAACTGGCACTTGGGGCGCCTTTAATGCTTTAGAAATAAATAGTGTGGGAGAGGGAGGAACACCGCCTGAAGATAATCCGCCAAGCATTAACTTACTCACGCCTAATAATAACTATTCCTCTAATAATACAAGTGTCCGATTTAGCGCTAATATTATTGATGACCATCAACTAAAAAGAGCTACTTTGATTATAGATGGCAGCCCAAAAATCAGTTCTTATTCTGGCAAAAATGGTGACTATGCCACTACCATTACTTTCTGTAGTGGTACCCACACCTGGAGTGTCGAGGCCTGCGATAGTATCAATCAATGTGCCCAGTCTGAAACTAGAACATTTAGAATAGTGGCTCAAGAACCGACTTGGAGCACTGAAGGATTTTCTCAATAAACTTAATAACATCACTAAAGCAGCTGGGTAAACTTTTACCTGGCTGCTTTTATAACTAAATATGTTATAATAATATGGATCCCGTCAGAAATTAAAACACTAAATCTTCTTCGGGACAAAAGTAAAAATCATAATTAATTTCTAATAGGATGAAAAAACTAGCAGTTATTTCTGATATTCATGATAACTTGGCTAATTTGGATAAAGCTTTGCAATATATTCTAAAAAAAACCGAAGTCAATTATTTAATTTTTACCGGAGACGGACAAAGTTTTGAGGTCTGGCAAAAGATTGATCAACTGCCTTTCCCCACCTTTGGAGCCATTGGTAACGCTGACGTCACGCTAGTTGACCGATTAAAAGATTTAAAAAATATAAAAATATTTGATCCTTTGGGAAAAATAGAAATAGCCAATAGAAAAATTATTTTTAACCATTATCCAGATATTGTTAAACAAGCTCTCAACAGTACTGAAAAAAAATATGATCTAGCTCTGCACGGCCATACTCATCAGCCCTGGGAAGAATATTATCAAGGCACCCGAATTTTAAATCCAGGCAACATCGCTAACCTTCTCTACTCCCCTTCTTTTGCCCTTATAGATCTAGATGATATGAAATCAAAATTAATTTTCTTAAATGAAATATAAAATGTACCAAAAAGAATTAAAAATATCCCAACAGGCTGCCCGAGAAGCAGGTCAATATTTAAAAAAAGAATTTTTTAAATACCAACGCGGCGGAGAAAAATACAAAAGTCCGCGCGAGATGGTGACCCGTTGCGACCAGAAAGTAGAAGATATAATCTTTAAACATCTTAAAAGACATTTCCCAAGCTATGGCAGTCTATCTGAAGAAAGTGGCCTAGATAGCCAGAAAAATAAATGCTCTTGGGTGGTGGATCCTCTTGATGGCACTCATAATTTTACAGTTCATAATCCAATTTTTTCTGTTTCTATTGCTCTACTTTACCAAAATAAAATAGTAATGGCCATTACTTTTATGCCTCTGCTTGATGAAATGTATTGGGCAATTAAAAATAAAGGATCCTATAAAAATAATAAAAAAATAAAAATTTCTTCTATTTCTAAACTCAACAAATCTTTTATTAATTATTGCCACGGAGCCGGCCCAAGTAACTATAAAAAAGCTTTTCAAATCTATGAGTATTTTCACCCTCGCACAACCAATATCCGCCATTTTGGCAGCACTACCTTGGAGTTGGCTATGGTCGCTGGCGGGCACACTGATGCTTTAATTTTGCCTGGTGGTAAAATCTGGGATTTAGCAGCTGGAGTCTTATTAGTCCGCGAAGCTGGTGGTATTGTTACTGATTTTAAAGGCCATCAATGGACTCCTAATTCTAAAAATTTAGTGGCTAGCAATAAAAAACTTCATCTACAAATTTTAAAATACGTTAAAAAATTTGCTTAGTATAATAAAATGAAATTAGTTAAACATCATAAAAGCCAATGTCATTATTTAAAAATATGTAAAATAACCAACGCTACCAATTCTAACGATGGACAAAAAATGATACTCTACTTTGGTAAATATCGTGATAAGTTTGGCTGGGGATTTTTTGTAAGAGAGGAAAATGAATTTAAAGAAAAATTTTCTTGAAGCTAATGCTTGCCTAAAATTATAAAATCTGTTAAGTTATTTTATATTTGGCCTGGTAGCCAAGTGGTAAGGCAGGGGTCTGCAAAACCCCTATCAGCGGTTCGATTCCGCTCCAGGCCTCCAGTCTTCGCTTCTTCAAAACTAGGGCTGGCTCGGCCAAATCAATCAAGTTAATTAACTTGATTTTTTATTAAACAAAAAAACAGCTCTTTCCAGTTGTTTTAATAATTAATATATTATTTAAAAGAAATTATCTGAAACCCATATTTATCCATCTCCTCTTGAGTCCAAAATTTAACATCTTTTGTTTTTAAAACATAAGTTATTTTTTTCTCTAATTGACGACTAGTATATTTTTTTGTTTTTGGATCCCATTCTTTCAATACTAAAATGTCTTCTGGATGACATTCAAAATCCGCCAAACGCAATTCAAATGTTTTATCCCCCTCCAGAATCTTCTGAAAAAATTCCGGCCAAATTTTTTTCTCTATTTTCATAAAAAATTTAAATCTTTAATTTTAATCTTAGCTTTGAGGCTTTAAAAATCTCTGGCTTAAAAGCTTTGAGCCTAATAATCTTAGTTTTATTTAACCCTATTTTTTCTAATTCTGCTTCCAGCTTATCAATAAAATTCTTTTGATCATAGCCCAGACAAATTATATCTGGCCTAAATTCTTGAATAGCTTGATACTTATTATCTAAACTGCCTAAAATTACTTTGTCTGCTAACCCACTTTTTAAGACATTTTTTAATCTCTTATTTTCATTATTTAGAGATTTTCTTTTTTTAATTTCTAAAACAGTCTGGTCACGAGCAATGACTACTATCAAATAATCGCCATAGGCTCTAGTTTGCTTTAAAAAATTCTGATGCCCTTGATGAAATAAATCAAACGTCCCAAAAATCATTATTCTTCTCATATTATTTTTTCCAAATTTCATTATCTTCTATATGATCTAGGATCTCTCTGGCAATACCTGAAAGTTTCAGCTTTCTAGCTTCTGCAAAACTCAACCACATCATATTCTGCCCTTCGCCTAAAACCAATTTCTGTGCTGGATTATATTCTTCGACAAAAAAATGCCGCGTGCCGTCATGATGCTTACCCTTAAATTCTTCAGTTAAAATTAAATTAGGTTTGGATAATAAATAGCCTAGCTCTTCTTTAGTTTCTCTTCTTGCTGCCTCTAGCGGAGTTTCTCCATCTTCAATGCCGCCGCCAAAACAGCCCCAAAGCCCGGGAAATCTCTCAGCATCTTCACTGCGATGCTGTAAAAGAATTTTCTTTTGAGAATTATATAAAATGATTATGGCGATATTTCTAATTTTCATAATCTCATTCTATTTTATTCAAATCACCTTCAATAATATTATCAACCATAGCTTCAATTTCCGTAGTATATGAAACTTCTTGAGGAATGGGATTTAACAAAAATATTTTTTTGTCATTGACATGCGCAAAACCTATTTCCATCAGAGTATTGCCTCCAACATAATTGGCAATGCCGTTTTTATCAAAATTACAGACCAAAATAGCATCGCCACTCTTAATACAATCATGCCACCATTTGATAAAGCCGTACTTTCTCTTGATAGCCGCGTGATTGGTAGTTAAACCTTCAATTATTTCTTTGGCTGTGCCGTCGGCAATACCAAACATCTCATCGTGCATCATGGGCTCATGCCCCAGAACTTTGAGCTGATGATAAATCTCAACCAGCTTGTCTGCGAATTTTACACTTCCACAAATTGTAATTTTCATATAGCGTTAAAAGTTTAATTAGGGTATTATATTTCTCTTAAATTTTATATGCTGCTAGCAAAATTGTAAATAGTCGGAAATATAAAATTTCAACTTGACAAATTGGCGATCTATTTTTACAATAAGCTTATCTAAGTTATTTGAAATTAACATTACAATTATTACTTATGGAGGTGTTGTATGAACACTACTAAAGTATTTGTGGCTTGTGCTCTAGGGGCTTTGATTGGCTCCATTGTGGCCTTGCAGATGAATCCCTATCTTTGGTGGATAGGTTTACTTGTGGGGGGATTGACCGGCTATTTAAGCTATGAGTTTAAAGCCGTGATTGCTGCTGTTCCGAAAGCTTGGAATGCTGCGAGTTGGAGGCCAAGTAAAGAGGTTAAATGGGCCACCGTGGCCTTCATATGCGTGTATATCAGTATAGTATCTATCGTCCTTGGTATAGCTATATTAAATCCGATACCGAAAAGAGAAGTTTTAATAGCCAAGCCTGATATCTTACTGTACAGTTTCTTAGGATTGATGACATCGCTAGTTTTTTTAATAGGCTTAACGATAACGCTTATAGAACAACCAAAGTTGAAAAATAATATAACAAAAAGTTTCCAACTTATCGCCCTTTATTGCAATCCTATATCTGTAGCAACTTTCCTTCCACTTTGGTGCCTATATAAATTCATTACTCATCTGCCGGCTATGATCGCTTTCATTTTCAAAACCGGATGGAGTATCATCTGCACCTTAGGTAGATTTATTAAATTCTTATTTCTACTCATTCATTCCGATATTCGTCTGCTCTGCGGAATAGATGCGACCATTGGCAGTGGTATAGGTTATCTTACGGGTAATGTACTAATAGGCATGGTTGCCGGTGGTGTTTTCGGGGTCTTAAATTACCAAATCGTATCCCTCAAAATTCTGAAAGTAGTCCCAGTTAAAAATATCTCTTAGAGATATCTAAAAGGACATCAAGTATGGTGTCCTTTTGAATTTGAGGAATAATTCCGGGAAATAGGAAAATGTTCTATTTAAATAACAAGAGAGTATTAAAAAACGCTGTACTTAGCGTCTTTTTTGTTTTTTAGATAAATGGCGGTGCCATCCGAAGCCTAAGTATATAAAATATTTTGAACACTTTAATGCCCACGCTACGCTACCGTGCTTCGCCATAGCGTAGCTATGGCTACGTGACGGCAAGAAGCTTCGCGAAACATCCTTCGCCTTAGGGCTAAGGATGGTACCGGCGATCGGACTCGAACCGATACGGCCAATGGCCACAGGATTTTAAGTCCTGCGTGTCTACCAATTCCACCACGCCGGCATATTTTAATAATTATAGTAGTCCCTCGACTACGCCCTCTCGACTTCGCTTGAGGGCTTCGCTCGGGACACTCAATTCCTCAAAACGAATGGTCGAAGGCGTTGTAAACACCGTAGACCACGAGTGAGACTTTTGCGAAGCAAAAGACGAATCGAGTGGAGCGAGTGACCGGATTCGAACCGGCGACCTTTTCCTTGGCAAGGAAACGTTCTAGCCAACTGAACTACACTCGCATATTAAATAACTATTGCTAGCGAGTGATCCCGCAACGCGGGACGACCTTTTCCTTAGCAAGGAAACGTTCTAGCCAACTGAACTACACTCGCATAAAAAAATAATGTTTATACCTTAAACATTATATAAGAAAACCCTAAAAAGTCAAGGTAAAATAAGAATAAACTATTGGTATAACTAACTATAAATGGTATTATAAAGTAGTTAAAATATAAACAAAATATGCCTAAAAAATTCAAAAAATTAGTGATTATCGACAGCCATGCTTTGCTTCATCGCGCCTGGCATGCCATCCCGCCTTTAACCACTAAAGACGGCATTTTAGTCAATGCTGTTTTTGGCTATACTTCATTATTATTAAAAATTATCAAAGAATTAAAGCCAAATTATATTATTGCTTCATTTGATCTAGCCGGCAAAACATTTCGCCATAAAGAATACGCTGAATATAAAGCCCAACGAGTCAAACAAGCTGATGAGTTCTATAATCAAATACCTCTAGCTCAAGAAGTTTTAGAATCATTTAATATACCAATCCTAAGTAAAGAAGGTTTTGAAGCTGATGATATTATCGGCACAATCAGTCAGCAAGCTTATAATAAATATTCTGATTTGCAAACCACAATTATTACTGGTGATCTGGATGCTTTACAACTAGTTAATGATCGCGTTAATGTTTTAACTTTAAAAAGAGGTTTTAATGATACGATTACTTATGATTTAGCAGCAGTCAAAGAACGTTACGGACTAAAACCAAAACAATTAATTGATTTCAAAGCGATTCAAGGTGATGCTTCAGATAATATTAAGGGTGTCAGGGGCATTGGTGAAAAAGGAGCCCTTGATTTAATCAAACAATTTGGCGATCTCAAAAATCTTTATAGTCAATTAAAAAATGCTGATTTAAAAGAAAGGACTAGACAATTATTGACTGAACAAAAAAAAGAGGCCTTTGAAAGCCAAAAATTAGTAACTATTGTTCAAGATGTTCCTCTAAAATGGAGCTTAGACGAAGCTACCTTTTCTGACTTTGATCCGGAAAAAGTCTATCGGGTGTTTCAAAAGCTGGAATTTAATTCTTTATTAAAAAAAATTCCCCACCAACAGTCTGGTGTTGATAATAATCCATTAACTCTAAATAAAGAAAACGATTATCAGTTGATTAATAATTCCAAAGATTTTGAAAAATTTTATCAACAGCTAAAAAAACAAAAATTAATTGCTGTAGATTCTGAAACTTCTAGCTTAGATGTCTTAACTGCGGAAATATTAGGTCTGTCATTTTCTTGGCAAGCTAAAAATGGTTTTTATATTAATTTTAAAAATAATGACCTCAAAAAATTGGCTATGCAAAAACTAAAGCCACTTTTAGAGGATCGAACAATAGCTAAGGTGGGTCATAATACAAAATTTGAATACAAGGTTTTTAAAGTTTTAAATATAAATTTTCAGGGAGTAGTCTTTGACACGATGTTAGCTGGATATTTAATCAACTTAAATATGGGCCTACGACTAGAGGAACTATCTTTTAATTATTTAGGGTATAAAAAATTAAAATTAGCTGACCTCCTTGAAAAAAAACCAAAGAAAAAGAACGAAATCAATGTCAATAATATTCCTTTAGCTAAATTAGCTTGGTATGCAGCTGAGGATGCTGATATTACTTTACGACTTTATCATAAATTACTTCCGATTATTAAAGATAATAAAAATTTTGATTTATTACAGAAAATTGAACTACCTTTAGCGCCAATATTAGCCCAAATAGAACTTAATGGTGTGGATTTAGATATTGAATTTTTACATAAAATGGAGAAGGAATTTACTAAAGAAATTAAAAAAATCAGCCAAAAAATATTTAAATCAGCGGGACAGGAATTTAATATTTCCTCGCCTCTTCAGCTTAAAGAAGTTTTATTTGAAAAACTAGATATCAGTTCAGCTAAAATTAAAAAAACTAAAACCGGATTATCGACTGCTGCGGCTGAATTAGACAAAATGAAAAATTCTCATCCGATTATTCCACTAATTATTGAATATCGAGAACTAACTAAATTGCAATCCACTTACATTACTGCTTTACCGGAGCTGATCAATAAGAAAACTCATCGCCTCCATACTAACTTCAATCAAACTATTACAGCCACCGGTCGATTATCATCATCAAATCCTAATCTGCAAAATATTCCGATTCGTACGGCTTTAGGGCGACAGATTCGCCATGCTTTTGTGGCACCGAAAAATTCTGTGCTTCTTTCAGTTGACTATTCACAGATTGAGTTGCGTTTAGCAGCTGCTATTTCTAAAGATCCTAAAATGATGGCTAGTTTTAAAAAAGGTGAAGATATTCATGCTCGGACTGCTGCGGAAATTCATAAAATTCCTCTAGAAAAAGTAACTAAAGAAATCCGCCGCACAGCCAAAGAGGTTAATTTTGGAGTACTCTATGGTCTAGGTTCACTGGGGCTAGCTCAAAGAACTGATTTAAATCGAAATGAAGCTAAAGAGTTTATAGTAAAATATTTTGATATTTACAAAAATATTAAAAAATATATTGATCATACTAAACAATTTGCCCATCGTCATGGTTATGCCCAGACATTATTTGGTCGCCGCCGTTATTTGCCGGAAATTAATTCATCAATGCCAATGTTAAGAGCGACCGCCGAACGCATGGCGATTAATATGCCACTACAAGGCACGGCCGCAGATCTCATGAAGATGGCTATGATTAAAGTTAATCAAGATTTGCCAAAAATCAGTTCCCACACTAAAATAGTCCTACAGGTTCATGATGAATTAGTTTTAGAAGTGCCCCAAACAGACATAGATCAGGTAGTTAAATTCACTAAAAAAACTATGGAAAATATCTATCAGTTGCCAATTCCTCTAGTTGTTGATGCTGAAGTAGGCGCAAACTGGGGCCAGTTAAAACATTATTTAAAAAAATAAACCTATGATCTTCTTTTACTACGGAGAAAATTCTTTTCTTGCTCATCAGAAAATAGAGGCCATCGTTAAAAAATTCCAAACTGAAATTGATCCTAACCGACAAAATGTCCAACAATTGGATGGTGAAGATATTTCTGCTGATGATTTCTTTCAGGCCGTGAGAGCGGCTGGTTTTTTAGCTACTAAAAAATTGGTTATTATTAAAAATATTTTTAATAATAAAAATATATCAGCTTGGCAAAATAGTCTGTTGGATTTTCTAAAAAAACAAAAAGATGATCAAGATGAAAATTATATTATCTTTTGGCAGACTAACAAACCAGACAACCGCTTGAAATTGTATAAAATTTTAAAAAAATTCAAATTTACCGAAGAATTTAACCCCTTAACCCCTCAACAATTAAGCGCTTGGATTAAAAAACAAGTAACTGCCAAAAAAAAATCAATTGATGACCAAGCAGTTAACTTGCTCCTTAGTTATGTTGGTGATAATCTCTGGCAATTAAATCAGGAAGTAAATAAACTCATCCACTTTGCTAAACAAACTATCAGTGAAAACGAAATTAAAGCTATAGTGCAAGCCAAAATAGATGATAATATTTTTAATTTAATTGACGCTCTAGGTAATAAAAACAAAGCTCTATCTTTAAAATTAATTGAAGCTCAACTGAATAGCGGCACCAGCCCCCAGTATGTCTTAAATATGATTATCCGTCAATTCCGGCTCTTGATTAAAGTAAAACATCTGGAGCAGAAATATCCCAGTGCTCTTGCCCAGGCCCTGAAGCTGCCGAATTGGATTGCTGAAAAAACACTTAATCAAAGTAAACTATACACCCCCCAACAATTAAAAAAAATCTACCGCCAGCTCTTCTTCTTGGATGAAAAATTTAAAACCACCAGCGGACAAGAAAAGATTCTCTTTGCTCAGATGATTAATGGTTTATAAAAATTTAAGCAGCTTTAGCCTTACTGGTAAATTTTTTATGAGGCATATTTATATGTGCTTCTTTTTCTAAACTTTGCTGATAACTTGACAAGGTACTATGCACTTTATCTTGAAAATCTTTAACTGTCTTCATTTCTGGTTCAAGGTCAATGCCTTGCTGCCTTAAAAAACGCAAAACCTTAATAGCATGAGCCCAAGCATTTCTTTCTTCCCCAACATAATCTTCAGTAATGTCTTTAAATTTTTTTGATTTAAAAATAAAAGTCTTCTTATGATAGCGATCATATATATCAATTTCTTCATCCTCTAAAGGCCTACCATCATAAATAAAATTATTTTCATCAAATTCTATGCCAACTTCTTTTGTTCTTTTCTTCACGTGGGCTAAATGTTTATCAAATTCTTCTTTGTCCATATTACCACTATCAAAATCTTTCTTATAATCAGATAATATATGCAACCAACTAGAAACAGACCAGTGCGTCTCTTCATAACTTGCCCTAGCTGTATTGTGTTCATGCTCATAATAGACATTTTGCCAAGCATGGGCTATTTCGTGTAATAAACTGAGCATACCGCCTTTTTTTGTTAAGTTTCCATACTCTACGAGGCCACCACGGCAAGCAAAATAATCAATGGCTTCTGTCATGCCTTGATATTCTTTCAAATCAGTACGAATTATCTTATTCTTTTTAACATGTTCTTTTTCATCAAAATAAGACTCGAGATTAAACATGCTTGATGGAGTAAACCTACAATCCTTAGGTAATAAATAATTTAATTCCAATTGACGCCTATCTTCAGTTTTTACTATCAAAGATGAGCTAGCACTGTTAGCGTCGTCCCACAAATAATTTTCAACTCTTTCAAAAATTTTATTACCAGAGCTACCTTGATATTCTTCTTCCCTAGATTGAAGAAATGCATTGTCAGAAAGCTCTTTTTCTTCAAATGCTTGTGGTAATGACATGTTTGATATCAACTCTTTCTTTGACTTTTTTAACTGTCCATCTGATAATTTTATAACTTCCCTTTCAAATTTATCTACTAACTCCAAGGTTTTTTCATTACTTGCTATAAAACCAGAAAAATCGTCAGGTTGATAATCTTTATCTGGTCTTTTTATAGCTTCCGGTATAAGGTGTTCAAAGAATTACCCAGCAGCTTTACTTGAAGAAATTCCCTCCTTTAATTGTTCTTGGAAACCCCTAATTTCTTTTTCATCTTGATCATCTTTAAAAACATCCGATATATAATCAATAATTCTACTCTTAATCTTGTCAAAAAAGGTCTGAGCTGGACGCTCCTGACCAGACTCTATTTCTTGATTTGGATCTGAAATTAAAGACTTTTCAAAAAATTTAATCATAAATTTTTATTATTAATATTAAATAAATCTTACTATTTTTATCTTTAAAAATCAAATTCTCATGTTGTCAGCGCAATCCATGATAAATTATAGTCATTGCGAGCCTCGAGCTTGTCGAGAGGCGTGGCAATCCGATGCGTAGCATCGTCCCGAGTTTATCGAGGTATCTATAAGTATAATAGATTATTTATATCTTAGATCTCTCGACTTCGCTCAAGATGACACTTCGTGTCAGTTTGCCGCCTGCCTGCCGGCAGGCAGGCGTCGCCCTTTGGGCTCCTCGCAAAGACATAAAATAAATAAAAACAACCCCAAAAGAGGGGCTGTTTTATATTCAATTATTTTTTTACTTCTTCTTTTTGCAGCTTTTTCGCAGCGGGAATTTTAACGCCGGCTTTTTTCAGTCGAGTGGCAAAACGGGATTTTTTACGATTACCGGTATTGGATTTGAGAATGCCGGACTTAACGGCTTTATCAACTGCTTTCTGCAGATTGTGAGTTAACTCCTGGGCCCGCTCATTAATTTTACCCTGGGCAATGGCTTTTTCGCCTTTTTTAATAATATCCTTAATATTTTTCTTAACTAAAAAATTTCTTTGTGTCCGTTTCACAGTTTGTCTTAAATGCTTAATAGCAGCTTTCTTATTTGGCATAAATTCAATTTTAGATTAAAATTAAGATAGATAAAACTTCTAGAAGAATATCACAAATTAAATATTAAGTCAACCCTATGACCCAATACATAAACCCCCATCAACAAAAGCTCATTGTTGAAAAATTATATCGCTCTACTGACTCTATCACCAGTTTAGACAAATTTAATGAACAGTATGAGGGAAAAATCGGCCGACTAGGAGAAAGGACTCTAACTCTCGGCGATTTTGCCCGCCTGATGAAACAGACTGCTTTTTCCGATTATGACATAGAAAGATTTACCAAAGAAATAACCGGCTTAGATCTTGACTTAGCTGATTATTAGGCCTACTTGGCAAATCATCTAAAAGGGGTTAGAATAAAAAAAGAAAAGCCATAGTTTCCCTCTTTAATTTTAAAGGAAGGAGGTGAATATTATGCAAAAAAGTTGCTACTGTCCTACTTCATTTAATGTAACTGTTGGGTTTTTTTAATTGCCCTAGCTATTGTAAGTTGGTTCCAACTATGGGATATTTATCTTCCTTTTTGGCTCTCCCTCTTAAACTTAATTTTGGGCATTCTCCTAATTCTTTTCAACACCCTTAATCGCATTCATGTCAGAGGCGACGACCTCACTATAGAACAAGCTAATAAAATACATGCTGATGAACTTTACTAATCAATAAAAAAACACCTAATTTTGTCTAAGAGGTGTTTTTTTATTTTATTCTATATTAACAATAATCGCCGGGGTAGTAATTAAGTGGTCATAACTGTCTTTAATCAG
The DNA here is from genome assembly GCA_002787405.1 of Candidatus Komeilibacteria bacterium CG11_big_fil_rev_8_21_14_0_20_36_20. Taxonomy (GTDB): domain Bacteria; phylum Patescibacteriota; class Patescibacteriia; order UBA1558; family GWA2-36-10; genus PCWQ01. The sequence continues at coordinate 5,147 of PCWQ01000009.1, read as the reverse complement.
CATATATAATTTATAAACTCCTGAAGATAAATTCTCACCCCAGTTGACTGATAAATTATTATTGGTTGGGTTCTGAATATAATCAAACCAATGAGGCGTCTCATCAGGCGATAGATAATAAAAATCTATCTTTTTTATTTGCCCTGGATTATCAACATATAATTGCAGAACAACTGGCAAATCCTCCATCTTGATGTTGCTTCCATTAACTGGATCAAGCCAGACTAAATTAAAATTCCGGCTGGAATCATTTAATTGTAAATTTATATTAATGCTTGCCTCTTTAAAATTATCTAAATCATCAAAAGCCATAGCCGCTAATTGATGCTGCCCATTATTTAAAAAAGGATTAATGCTATAAACATAGCTAAAAGGAAAATTGGTACTCTCTCCTATCTTCTGCCCGTCGATAAAATACTCCACTCGCCTTACTCCCCGCGGTGCGTTGGCTATTACCTCTAAACTGACCACTCCTTGATTAATAACTTGATTATTATTAGGCGCTATCCAGACAATATTAGGTCGCAATTCCGGTAAATGAACATCATCATATTCTGTAATAGGCGAACCAGTTAAAAATCCTTGCTCTTCAACCCATTTCAAAACAGGTGTCTCCCACAAATTATACTGCGAATCACTATTAGGATCTGATAATGGTTCGCCCAAGGGATCATTACGATTGACATAATGTAAAATATTATGCACCTCTAAATATTTTTTTTCTTCAATCTGAGTATAAGGCGTATACTCAGTAGCTAACTTGCCTGACATCTTATCAATTTTAACAATGCTCTCCTTGGCAAAGTTTCCACAAACCATAGTTTTATCACAACTATCCAATTCATATTCTTTAAAACCTTCAATTGGGCTATCTTTAGTGACTTCTCGCATAAATTTATTCCAAATCGGCGCCGCTACACTAGAACCGCTGGCTCCCCGCTTCATTGCCGTATTATCGTTATTACCCACCCAAACTCCAGCTACAATATTCGGCGTAAAACCAATCGTCCAAGCATCATGATAATCATCGGTCGTGCCTGTTTTAGCTGCAACCGGACGATCAGGTAAGGTTAAATTATTGTTTTCGCCAAAGACATAGGCCCGAGCTGAATTATCGGATAAAACATTGTTTAGAATTCTAACAAAATTTTTATCCATCACCCGGCGACCTTTGTTGCTATCATTTTCTTGAATAACTTTACCGTTGGCATCCTCTATTTTCAAAATAGCGACACTATCTTTATAGACTCCCTCTCTAGCAAAACTAGCATAGGCATTGACGTGCTCTAATAATTTAACTTCACCGCCACCCAAGACTAAAGACAGGCCAAAACGATCACGATCTTTTAAAGTAGAATAACCAAAATCTTCAGCTAAATCTAAAACGTTATTAACGCCAGCTAAATATAAAGTTTTGACCGCCGCAATATTAAGCGAACCAGCCAAAGCTTGGCGTAGAGTAACCGGACCATGCTCCTCTGAATCATAGTTATGGGGAATATAATCATCACCCGCCGCGGCAAAATTAGTCACCAAATCGAAAAGGACTGTTTCTGGTCGATAACCCTTGGAAAAAGCGGTGAGATAAACTAAGGGTTTAAGAGAACTACCCGGTTGCCTAGGCGAAGTTGCCACATTTACTTGACCATCGATTTCATCGTCAAAATAGTCCTTAGAGCCAACCATAGCTAAGATTTGACTAGTTTCGGCGTCTAAAGCGACCAGAGAGGCATTAGAGGCCTGATATTCTTCCAAATTACGAGGAGCAACCTCCTCAATGGCTGCTTCGGCCTTTTGCTGCGCCTCCCAATCTAAAGAGGTAGTAATTTCCCAACCGCTCTGTTCAATAATAGTATTACCGTATTCACTTTCTAACAACTCTTTAATATACATAACAAAATGAGGGGCTTTAATATTTTCGGTTCTTTTTTTAAAAAACAATTCTTCTTGTTTAGCTACTTCAGCTTCTTCTTCAGTAATATAATTTTGATCCACCATCAAATTTAAAACCGTATGCTGACGATCAATTAGTTTATCTTTGTTATTGCCATAGGGGGAATAATATGATGGCGCTTGCGGTAGAGCAGCTAAGACAGCTGCTTCCGCCAAACTTAATTCCGGAGCAGCTTTATCAAAATAATATTGCGCTGCTGCTTCCACGCCATAAGCGGAACTGCCGTATGGTATTTCATTAAGATATAATTGTAAAATTTCGTCTTTGGTAAACTTTTGCTCTAAACGATATGATAAAATCCATTCTTTAATCTTTCTTGATACTTTTCTTTCGTCAGTTAAAATAGCATTTTTAACAAACTGTTGAGTTAGGGTAGAGCCGCCTTGAGCGCGCTGTCCGCGAAGACGAGGAATAATCTGTCCGCGAATAATTCCTCTAATAGAAATTCCTCCGTGCTCATAAAAATTCTTATCCTCTATAGCAATGGTTGAATTTTTAACATACTCCGGCAATTCATTAATAGAGATTAAACTTCTTTTTTCTGGGCCATGAATTTCGTAAAGTAAAACTTCTCCGGTTCGATCATATATTTTAGTACTTAAGGCCACCGAACGATCCATAATTTTATAAGGATCAGGTAGATCTTTAGAATAGTAGGCAAAAGCACCAATTAAAAAAATACTAAATAAAAAAACAACCACTAAAGCATAGGGCCACAACTTGCGAATAACCTTTCGCCAAATTCCTCTTGATTTTGGTCTTTTATATGCTTGACGATAAGAAAGCTGACGATCTCGCTTTTCTTTCTTAGTACTAACCGAATCGGTAATTCTCCGAACATTAAAGCTTGATTGGTTATCTCTTATTTTACGACTGTGAAACTGGGACATTGACATAGTGTTTTAATTATAGCAAAAATAAGCTATAATTTAAACATAATTTACTAATTTATTTAAGCACCTATGAACCAAATTAGTACAAATTCGGAAAAAATTCAAGTTCTCATCACTAGGGGCGTGAAAAATATCTATCCTAGCGGAGAATATTTGAAAAAACTACTTAAATCAGGCCAACAATTAACCTTATATTTAGGAATTGACCCTACGGGCCCAAGCTTACATTTAGGACACGCTATTATTTTGGACAAACTCCGCCAATTTCAAGAATTGGGTCATCGGGTAATTTTGCTCATTGGTAATTTTACAGCCACTATCGGCGATCCAACTGACAAAACAGCCCTCCGCCAGCCCTTGGACCGAGGACAAATTCTGGAGAATGCTAAAGATTATAAAAAACAAGCTAAAAGATTTATCAGCTTTAACGGACGCAATAAAGCCCAGTTAAAATATAACGGCAAATGGTTTGACCAGATGAATTTCGATGAAGTCTTAAAATTATCCTCGCACTTTACAATCCAGCAACTTCTAGAACGGGATATGTTTGAAAAAAGAATTCAACAGGGTAAACCGATTAGTTTGCATGAATTGATGTATCCGGTGATGCAGGCCTATGATTCAGTAGCGCTCAATACTGATGGCGAAGTGGGGGGCAATGATCAAACTTTTAATATGCTGGCTGGCCGCACTCTGATGAAAAGTCTATTAAATAAAGAAAAATTTGTCTTAACTCTAAAATTACTGGCTGACGTCAAAGGGATAAAGATGGGTAAGACGGAAGGTAATATGGTTAATCTCAACGACAGCCCAACTGATATGTTTGGAAAAATAATGTCTTGGACGGATAAAATGATTGTTAATGGTTTTGAATTGTGTACTCGCGTGCCAATGACTGAAATTGATAAAATAGAACAATCAATGCAAGTTGGAGCTAATCCGCGGGATTATAAATTTCAGTTAGCTAAAGAAATTGTCAGCTTTTATTATTCTGAAAAAGAAGCAGAAAAAACCGGCCAAGAGTTTATTAAAATCTTCGCTAAAAAAGAACAACCGAATAATATCCAGCCATACAAAATCCCACCTGGAAAAATAAATCCAATTAACTTGTTAATCGAGTTAAAATTTGTGCCTTCCCGTAATGAAGCTAAAAGATTAATTGAAGGCGGGGGGTTTAAAATTAATAATCAAAAAATAACGTCTTGGCAAAATGATATTCAGATTAAATCCCAAGATGTTATTCAAGCCGGCAAAAGAAAATTCGGGCAAATCACATAATTATTCTAATTCTATATGAATAAAATCAAAGTCCTGATTGAGGGCTATATTAGAGAAGAAGACGAGGATGAATATGCCTCTTCTTCAGTTACTCTTATTCGCGACCATGATCTCAAAATCCTTATTGATGTTGGTCTGGATAAACAATTACTATTAAATGCTCTAGACAAAGAAGGCCTTAAGCCGAAAGACATTAATTTTGTTGTTTTAACCCATACTCACTTGGATCATTGCCTTTTAGCTGCTCTTTTTGATAATGCAAAAATACTGGATAATTCCAATATTTATACTTTTAGTGGAAAAATATCCCCTCACGATTCAAAAATACCAGGCACCAATATTGAAATTATTTCTACTCCCGGCCATGACCAATTTCACTGCGCTGTCTTAGTTAACACTGAAGAATTCGGTAAGGTGGCCATTTGCGCCGACCTATTCTGGTGGCCAGATAACACAAAACAAAAAACAGACTACACTAGTCTACTTAATTTAGACGACCCTTATCTCAAAGATCAAGAGGCCTTGTATAAAAGCAGAGAAAAAATTTTAAAAATTGCTGCTTATATTGTGCCAGGACATGGCAAACCTTTTAAAATAAAAACCTTTTGAGATAATAATATAATAATCAAACTCCAAAATGTTATTCCAGTTGGTAAGAGAAAAAATTATTTTAAAAAAATAAAACTCTAGGCAGAATATATCTGTCCGGAGTTTTATAAAAGAGATTATAAAGCATCGTAGAGTTCTTGAGCCCTTTGATCCATCTCTGTCTTAAGAAAAGCTGGCACTTTGACCACGCATTTTATTAATTCCAGAAATGACTCCGGGCTTTTTGCTGTTTTAATAGGCCCCCAAAGCTCTTCGATCCTAGTCAGAATGAGCTTTTGCAGATCATCTTCCTCGTTGCAATAATCATCCCATAGATTAATGGCAGGTACCCCAAATTTAAGACACCTTGTCCATATGATATAATAGGCATATAAAGAAAGGAGAAACAATTATATGCCTAAAGGAAAACCCTC
>PCWQ01000002.1 GCA_002787405.1 Candidatus Komeilibacteria bacterium CG11_big_fil_rev_8_21_14_0_20_36_20 | reverse complement strand
TACCATAACCAAAGACCTCATCTGTCTTTAGGTATGAAAACCCCTAAAGAATTCGCAATGTCGCATTTGACATGAAAGAGAACGTTTCCTTGACAAAAAGCTAAAATTAAGCTATGATTTTTTTTGTAAAATCAATTAATACGTAAAAATATGGCCCATAAGAAAGCAGGCGGATCAACTAGTCTAGGTCGTGATTCCCAGAGCAAACGTCTAGGAGTAAAATTATTCGCCGGACAAAAAACTAAAGCTGGAGTTATTTTAGTGCGCCAAAGAGGTACTAAATTCCATCCTGGTCTAAATGTACAAAAAGGTAATGATGATACTCTCTTTGCTAAAATTGCCGGTGTTGTTAAATTCAGACAATTGAAAAAAAGAAAATTTGATGGGTCATTAAAAAACACCAAGTTTGTTGATGTAGTGCCTGATAAAAAATAATTTAAATATACCCCTCTAAACCCCGCGCAGCGGGGTTTTTTCTCCCCCTAATTTAGGAGGAGAAAGCCCACCCAGCTTAGCTCGATGGGCAGAGGGGGTATTAAACTTTCAAATATCTTCTAATTGCTACGGCCGTGCTAATAATATTCAAGAAAGACAAAACAATAAACTGCAGACCAAAAATCCATAACCAATGCTCTCCAAAGTAACTAACTAAATTAATAACCTGTTCTCCTTGAAAATAACTATTTAAAGACGGTTGAATGAAATTAAGCACTGGATAAAAGATAGCCATCGCAATTAAGACTGAAGCCAAAGCATAAAATACACCTTCCAATAAAAATGGAGTGCGAACAAACCAATTACTAGCTCCGACTAGTTTCATAATGCTAATTTCATTACGCCGACTGTAGATACTGATGCGGATTGTGTTAAAAATAACGATAATGGAAATTAAAATGAAGATTAAGACAATATACCAACTATATCTATTAACCAGAATTGATAAATCATTAATCTTACTAACAAAAATACTATAATCACGATGCATGGTCTCCTCCACTAAATCATTGTATTTATTATCTTTAACAAAATTTAAAATGACCGAATATTGATCTAGATTATAAGCTTGAACGGTCAAAGAATAATTAAAAGGATTTTCATTTTCTTCAAAAATATCCAAGGCCTCTCTGGTCTTATCATCTAAATTGGATTGAATAAAAATTTCTCTATTTTCATCCGGTGTGATAATTCTCACTTTTTTAACTTCAGCTAAATCATCTAAATCATTAGCTAAGTTCTCCACCTGATCACTACTAACCTCAGGTTTAATTGATATTAAAACATCAATCTTCTGTTCTACGCCCTCAATTGTCGTTTGTTTGATATAATCAAAACTTATCAGTAATGTTACTGATAAAACAGCCATCAACATCATGGTAACCGTCACTACTGATAACCAAAAATTACGAAAAAATCCCTGAATGGCAAATTTAAAAATTCTAAATAAATTACGCATATTATTTGATTATAATAAATATCTTCCTTGAGTTTGATCACTAATAATATATCCATTATCTAAGGTTACTACTCTTTCTCTAAGATTATTAACCACATCTCGATTGTGAGTAACTAAAACAACTGTAGTGCCTAATCTATTAATTTTTCTTAACAAGTCAACTATTTCTCTAGTATTAATCGAATCCAAGTTACCAGTTGGCTCATCAGCCACTAATAGCTTTGGTTTATGGACCATGCTGCGGGCAATAGCTACCCGTTGTTGCTCCCCGCCGGATAATTGATGAGGATAACGGCTTTCTTTACCCTTTAAACCAACTAAAGAAAGAATCTGACCGACTGTCTTTTTAATTTCATCACTAGAAAAACCACAGGCCTCCATAGCAAAAGCAACGTTTTCTAGAACTGTCTTTTTTGGCAAAAGTTTAAAATCTTGAAAAATAACCCCCAACTGCCTTCTTAAAGTAGGCACTTCCTGATTTTTGATCTTAGTGATATTCCAACCACCAATCACTATTTCACCACTATCTGCTTTCTCTTCAGCAATAACCAGCTTGACTAAAGTTGATTTTCCAGAACCGCTTTGACCGACTACTGAAATAAACTCGCCCGGCTTAACATATAAATTCACATCCCGTAAAGCAAACACTTCTTTGTCGTAATTTTTAGTCAAATTATTAATTTTAATCATATGGTTCTACTTTTACATAAATTAAACCGGCTCTGGTTGAGCCAATCTGCTCAAAAGCGGCTATATCTAAATCAATTAAACGACCCGTTCCTTCTTCCGGACCGTAATCATTGACGATAATATCAATCGATTCACCGGACAATAATCTTGTTACCTTTAATTTGGTTCCTTTGGCGTAATCCCGAGAAGCGGCAAAATTACCGTTTTGGTAATTAAAATTACGGTAGCGGCTCTGATCGTAAAAGCTGGCAATACCATCTTTGATTCCAAAATTTTCAAAAGCAGCTACAATTAACGGTTCAACCTGATTTCTAATTTTAGCGCTAATAACTTTCTCTGGAAAATTATTATATGATTGAATGACAGTCCATTGACCTGATTCCTGATTATATGAGTACAGTGATTTAGATGTCTGATTATCCTCATTATAGATCAAGTTTAAATCATAATCTTGCTCCTCTGCCTCAATTTTATAAAAAGACGAAATCAGATGTAAATCATTATTCTTAACACGAGCTAAGGTCTTGCGAATAGTTACGTCTTCAGTAGCCGCGCTAACGGTTAGATTATCCAAACTTGATTGAAACGCAAAAGACAAGTCATCTTTCACTGGAGCTAGAGCGGAAACTGACCGGAGTAAAATCTTATTTTCCCTAATAACGCCCTCCAGAGGCGCCCAATCTATATTATCGCTATCTACTGATTTGTATTCCCACTGACCGGAAACATCTACTTGAAAAGAAATAGACTTATAACTTGGATAAACGCCCAGCTGTTGAATATTAGCTATACCTGAATCTCGCAACTCCACTGCCCAACAATTTTCTAAGCTAGGATCAATTAACTTGACCTCAAAATCGTCAATTTTTACCGAATTGCTAACAGTGGCGTCAATGATTTTTATTTTTGCTTGAGCCAAATTAACCTGCCAAAAAGCTAACAAGAAAAAACTAAATAATAATACTTTCCACATGATTTAATAAAATTTTTGAATATTAATATAATTTAAATAATCCTGAAAAAATTCATCCATAGTCTTAGCTTGAATAAGAATACCTTTGACCTCCCAAACACTTAAATCTATCTCTTGTTCAATAGACTGCACATACCAAATAACATAGGCCCCCGGAACTAGCACTATTTTGCCAAATTCTCCCTCTTTTAGATCTTTAATTGGCTCATAAAAATCAACTAAATCTTCGCTGGTCAGCCAAATACTATTGTCAACATAATTTAGATCATCAGAAAATTCTTCCGCTACTTTAGTAAAAGCATCTCCCGATTCCAAGGCAGTATAAGCTGCTTCAGCTTTCTGTATTCCGCTAATATCATTATAATTATCTAATAGATATTCATAAACCTTCGCTTCTAAAATAAAAGGCCGAATAACCAGATCCTTATATTCCTCAAATGAAAGACCAAAATCATTTTGGGCTGTTGTCTTCAAATCTTCAATATTATTAATACTCGCCAGATGATATTCCATTTCTTCATCACTCACTTTCAAATTTCGGCTATCGGCGAATCTATTCAACCAAGAACTTCTAATTAACTTGTCCCAGACAAAATTATAAATTGTTCCCTTGTCTAAGGGTGTTTCCATTGTCTTTGATAAAAATTTTTCCACAAAATTTTGATTTTCAAAATATTCCTCCAAGGATATGGTAATATCGTCTTTGGTTAATTCTTCATTGATTACACCAGCTTTTAAATTATAAATATCTGCCAACCAATGAGCTGGCACTCCACTAATCTTGTGTGCGTAAATCATTTTAACAGCCAAAAATTGACTGATAACAATCAATCCGATAATAATTATGGCCCATATTAATTTACTTTTCATCCTATTAGGAATTATAGTGAAATTAATTAAATAAAATTTGATTTTATCTCTCCGCTAGAACTCGTGAATTTTTAATGGGACTCGAAAAAATATTTAAACCACTTAGTAATATTAGATGAATAATCTTTCTCCTCTGCCCCATCCTCACCCTCTTGGATATTGGATAAATTAATTTGTTTTTCTCCCGGCTTGCTTAAATTTAATTTTAAACGGGCTTCTTTTTCAATATATTCATCTGTTTCCAAATAGGTAATTAACTTTTGCATGTTTTCTGTTTTACTCTGCAAATCTCCCAGCTGCTCTTCCAAATGACTAATTTCCTGATTGATTTTATATCGTAATAACACGCCTTTCGTTACTTTAACAAAGGAAAAAATTAACAACAACAGTAGGGCGATAATAAACAGATTTGAATTAAAGATTTTCCCCTTTAAACCCCGACTGCTTTGAGAAACGCTAGCTTTGCGATGACCCCCATATTTCATGAAATACTATTTTACGAATAACATAATTATACCATAAAAAAATCTTTTTCCAAAAAATTTTGCTTTTACCCGCAAAAAGTATTATAATTATAGCAAATAAAACAAAAAGGACAGATGAAAATCAATAAAATAAAAACAAAACACATTCTCTGGACCCATGTCAATCAACCAACCAAAAAAGAAGTTGATCAGTTAAAAGAGATACACAACTTTCATCCCCTTGATCTGGAAGACTGTTTAGTTAGAATCCAAAGGCCACAAATTAGTGAATATCCACATTATATTTTTTTTATTCTTACTTTTCCGGTTTATAATCGTAATACCAAAGAAATAGAATCTAGTGAAATAGACTTTTTTATCGGACCAAAATATCTGGTCACTTTAAGTGATGGCGGAGTATCAGTAGTAAATAATTTTTTTAATGAAATTAAAACTAATGAATACTCCCGAGAAAAATATATGAGCTCTTCACATCCTATTAACCTAGTCTATGAATTATTACATCGTTTGCAAAGCTACGCTCTCCCCATGCTAGACCATATCAGCCGAGACATAGAAGAAGTGGAAAAAAGAATTTTTAAAGGTGAAGAAAAAAAAGTGGTTAAAGAGATATTATATATTAAAAGAAATATAGTTGATTTTCGAAGAATTATGCAGGCCCATAAAAATATCATAAAAAAATTGACCAACACCCATACAAAATCATTCATGCCCGATAAAACTAAAATATACTTTATTAATATTTTAGACCGTACCAAAGATATTTGGGATATTTTGGAAGCCCAAAAAGAAAATATAAACACCTTTCAAGAAACGAATGAATCCCTGATTTCCTATAAACTAAATGACATTATGCGAATTCTGACTATCATTTCGGTAATTATGATTCCAGCTAACCTAGTGGCCTCTATTTTTGGCGTGAACGCTAAGTATATGCCTTTTATTGGTCAGCCGTTTGATTTTTACATGATTATAGCCATAATGTTTACCGTAATGCTATTATTTATGATCTACTTTAGAAAAAAAGACTGGCTCTAATTTGCTAGACCCCCCCCCTATCCGGCATTCGCCGGATTTTTCTCCCCCTAAATTAGGGAGAGATGTACGCAGGACAGAGGGGGTAAAAAAGTGCTTATCTTATGAATAATTTTTGGAAAAAATTAAAAAAACCCATCTTAACCACCACGCCAATGGCTGGCTTAACTGATTCTGCCTGGCGACAAATCTGCAAGCAATGGGGAGCCGATGTGGTTCATACTGAATTTGTTTCAGTTGATGCTTTATATTATCAAAACAAAAAAAGCTTAAAACTTCTAGAATATAGAGCTAAGGAACAGCCGGTAGTAGTCCAGATATTCGGTAAAAGAGCGGAATTATATCCCCGGGCAGCCAAAATAGTGGAAGCCACCGGTATAGCTGGTCTTGATATCAATTTTGGCTGTCCGGCCAAAAAAGTAGCTGGCCACGGTGGCGGTATTTGTTTACTGCGAGATATGGACACTGTTAAAAAAATCGTAGCCACTACCATTGAATCCGTCAAAATCCCCGTATCAGTTAAAACTCGAGTAAGCATCAATGCTATCCAAAATAATCCTAGTCAAGGCAAGATAACTGTTTTAGATTTTGTAGACGCCTTGTCAGAATTTCCTATAGCCGCCATGATTGTCCACGGACGCAGTTATGAAGTGCCTTTTAACGGCCCGGTTGATTTGGAGATGCTTAAAAAAGCCAAAAGTAAATTTAAAAACGGAATTTTTCTAATTAATGGCTCTTTTCAAACAATTGAATCTGTGGTTAAAGATTTAAAATATACGCAAGCTGATGGTATTGCTTTATCACGAGCTCTTTTAGGGCAGCCATGGATATTTCAACAAATTAAAGATTATATTAAAACAAATAAATATAAAAAAATAACTTGGTCGGCAATTAAAAAAACAGCTGTTCAACACGCAGAATTATTATGGCAGTCTAAAGGCCCTAAAGGCTTTCCAGAAATGCGCAAGCATTTATTATATTATGTTAAGGGCCATCCACAGGCATCTAGTTTAAGAAAACAACTTGTGGCTGTAGAAAATCCTCAAGATGTGAAAAAAATATTTAAAAGTTTATAATACCCTCTCCGGCATTCGCTGGGTTTCCTCCCCCTTAATAAGGGGGAGATGTCTAGAGCATAGCGAAAGACAAAGGGGGTATTTTGTATTGCAAAAAACCTTAATTTTAAAAGGTTTTATGCCCCTTGACAAGATTTTAAATATATGATATACTATTTTATTAAAAAGTACTTAAAAAACAAACTAAACAAAGAGGTAAAATTATGGAAGAAATTCAGTACACAGAAAAAAAAGGGTGGTTTGAATCGATGTCTGTGCCACTAATCATAGTGGCAGCTCTGGCTTTTATAGCGCTATTTACTGGATTAGTAAATTACTTTACTATCTCTAAGTATACAGAGGCTACCGACAATAGTATCACCAATTTAGGTGATAGCCTATTAACAGAGTTCAATGACAGTCTGTCAGCCAATAAAAAATCCAACAAGCAAGCTATCACAAGCTTGCAGGACAGAATGTTTCTTTATCTAGCCGGCACCGAAGCCGGAGCAGAGATTATCGCTGCCGCGATAGAAACAAATCTGGATAAATTTATCAAATCTGGCAGCACAGGTACGGCAACCACTAAGGAGTGCGCTAATAATCTTTCTTACGGCTTATTAGTTCCGTTTGAATCTTACGAACGTCAGGCACGCCAATACTTCCTTAAGGTGTTGTCCTCGACGACAAACATGAACGTCCTGTGGAATAAGCTGCAGCTTCCCCTTTTAGAAAAGCTGCAGGCACAACCTGCGGAAGAACAAGCTTTGCTTGTTCAGGAATGTGAAACAATCTCTGCTTATTTTACAAGTAAGCAACCAACCGTATTGGTCAAAAATCTCATATTGCAAGATTTGCAGTATGAAAAAAATGGCTACGAATATTACGAAGGGTCTACCGAGGAAAATAATCCTCGGGTGGAATTACGGAAGAATCCGCAATGGTCAGACGACGCTGAATATTACACTAAATTAACATTAAGATTTCAAAACCGCGCTGAAGCTGCCGGCAATGACGGAGAACAGTGGCTAAAAAACGCCGCTGAAAAACTCAAATACATTGCTAAAGAATTATCATCTACAGCTTCGGTGCCTGCCGCCACTGTCGATGACAACATTTCCACCGATGATCCGATTCCCGCTCCTGTTAAGAAAAAATCTTCCGCATGGGATGATTTAGGCTAAACTCCCTACCTCGAATTTGCGCAGAAATCTAATTTCTGCGCTTCTCCCCAGATTATTATTAATGGATAATGATTTGAGGAGAAGAAAAGTACATAAAAAAACATAATTTTAATAAGGAGAACAACCATGAAAAAGTTGTTTACTACTCTGGTTATTGTCGCTTTAGCGATGATTGTTGTTAATGTAGCTAACGCTGCGACTTATTACTACGGCTATGGCTATGGCAATGATTCCACTCTGGCCGAGTGGAAAAAGGAAAAGGATGCTGCACAAGCGGTTAATAGCTCCCAGTTTATAGTGTGGCAAAGCGACACTTGTGACTGGGTAGACGTAAGGGATGCAATTGATGCTAAGGAAGATCTCAGCAAAGACGAACAAGGCGTGTTCAACAACATGAAGCTTTACTCTAAGCTTCGGCTTATGAAAGAACTCGCCAAGGAACGAAGGTGGAAAATATCGGCAGCAAAAAAAGCCGCCGAAGAAGCCAAAGAACAAGGCGAATTAATAGTAAAATACTTCCAAGTTGAATTCACTACCGCTTACGATTCGCTGGATGCATTAAGAAAAGCCGGCGGATTGAACAGAAATCAGTTCAATATTGAAGTAAAAAAACTTCGGCAAGAGTTCAGCCACAAAGCTGAACAAGCAGAAATAGCAGTGGTGGCAGAAGCAAACGAAATAGTGTTTGTGGATCCTGAAGATTTTGAACGTCTGTTTGAAAGCGTTCAGAATTTACGCGAAGATTTAAAAAATCTCCGCGATGACCACGATCAATTGCGACATGAATTCAATAGGCACGTCAGTGCCAAAAAGAAATCGGCCCACCCTAATTGGTAGGCCACAGAAAATCCCAAAAACCCCGGAAAGACAAAAGTCTAACCGGGGTTTTAACTTTGCCTTAAAATTAAATCTTATCTTTAACAATCAAATCACTGAATTTTTCTTCCGCCGATAATGAATCAATCGGCACTGGATTTTGACCTTCCAAAGCATAACAAACTTTACCCGGATAAACTGACTTACTGACAGCCACTGTTATTTTACCTTGATCGGTATCGAAATCTATGGAACTGTCTCCGCATTTTTCTTTTAAGAAAGCAATTCTTTCCTGCCAATTCTGCTTACTAAAATAATCTGCCGCAAAATTTTTAAGATTCTCGCCTAAATCTTTGCTGTTGGCTAAATCTTCCGGTGATATTCCGGCTTCAGCTAATTTTCTCCATTTATTTAATTGGTTAGCTAATTCTTCGGTTAAAGGAACTCCTTTATTATCACTAACCATATGAAAAATTTGATCCCCTTGCCTGCCAAAAGTATAGGGTCCTAAATCTACTTTATGACCATCCTGAATAACGCTTTTTAGAGCAGTTATTTTATCTTCAAAAGAAATACCTGGATTATTAAATTTATCCAACACTTCTGTATAATCATTTAGTTCTCCAAATGCCTCTGCAGCTTTTTCTGCGGCTTGATCTGCCGAAAAATTTTCTGGTTTTGATTCTAGATCTTGTAATATTGACCTATCTATTGCTGGTTCTTCTGTAATTGGGGATTGATCTAAAACTGGCCCTCCTGAATGTTCTCCCGCGGTTGTTGTAATATCCTCGGTTATTACACCAAGTGATTTCTGATCAAATATAGTTTGCAAGGTCTGACTACTGGTAATATTTTGATCAACAATACCATCTCCATTAGAATCTATTAAATAAAAATCTTTACCAAATATACCCCAACCTGAATGTTGATTCTGTAATAAAGCATATTGATCTCCGACTTTAATCACACCCCATTCATTAGGTTTAAAATCTTTAATTTTTTCAAAACTATCAACTGCCATATTTTCAAAAGTGTTTATATAATCACCTAATAAATTAGTGGAGGCCTGTTTAATTTCAGAACCACCCAATAAAGTATCATCAATCACGCCTTCTCCACTCCTCAAAGTGGCTAAAAATATATTTGCCTTATTATCCGAAAATCCTTGATCTTTAACAAAATCAGCTACAAATGACTCAATTTCTTTGGGATTATTATTTTCTAAAACATGCTGAAAGATCTGATCTAATTTACCAGCTTCTTTAGCTAAATTATATAAACCACTGTCATAAGACCCTATTCCAGTTTCTATAAACTGCTCTAATTTCTGTTGAGCAACATCAGCTACTTGTTCAGCAGCAGCAGTCGCTGGTTCACCAGCATGATCAAGCACATTAGATAATTGATCAGCCACAATGGCTTCCTGAGTTTCACTGAGAATAAAACTGCCATTGTCAAGCTGCTCCACCGGCTGTCCCCGAAAAGACCAGTCATGAATATTGCCCTGTTTATCCAAAAAGTTAGTACCATATTCTCTGACTTCAGAAGCCACACTATCTACATTTTCTGAAGTAATATGAACACCAGCTCGAGCCGCCGTAGCAATGGCCTGATTATTATCAACGATATTTTGCATTTGCTCTTGGGTCAAACCAGCGGCCTGGCTTTGAATATCTTTAAGAAAATCGGGATTATTAAAGACTTTGAGAAAATCAACTTTACTGCCTACTTCTAAAGCATCAACATTGCCTTCAAGTCCGTAATCTGCCGGATTAGCCACGACCTTATCTTTAATAGCATCAATTAAATAAGTCTGCTGAGATTCATTCAATCCTTCCCAAGTATTTTGACCAATTCTTTGTTTTAATTGTTCTTCAGCCATGCTCCAAACTGTATCGCCTTTTTGAACTTCTATTAAAGTCTCCGTCATTTTCTGACTAGTATCTGGCACTGTTTCTGCAATTCTCTGAGCGGCTGTTTGAGTAGTGTCAGTAGCATCAGTAGGTGTTTCTGTTAATTTATTTATATCTATCCCCCCAGATTGTTCTCCTAGAGATTCTGGTGTTTGAGCACTCTCATCTACTACTTTAGTACTGTCAGCTGGGGCTTCTTGGAAACCTCTTCCGGCTGCTCTTTCAGCAGCTCTAGCACCAGACCATAAACCGACAGTCAAACCTAAACCGGCCGCTATACCATGCCGAGTCATGGCCTTGATACGAGAACTATTTTGCGCGCTGACTAGACCATTTTGGGTAATGGCCTGATCACTGCTTAATATATCTGACAAAAGCAGTTGCTTTTTTTTAAGCTCCACTATCGTCTCATCTCCTTCATCCTTAATGTTCTTTGTCTTAAAAGTATTGAAAGATTGTTTTATTTTAGAATAATAAGCTTCTTCCAAAAGTTTAATGACTTTAGTTTGTTCTGGGCCAAAACGACCGGCCTGACCGCGACCAACTCCTTTATCTAGACCCAAAATCCTCAAACGATCCATCTCGCTTTGCAATTCGCCTAAACTTTTTTCATTAAAAAATGATTTAATGTGAGGAATATTTTCATCAATGGATTTATCTGCTTTCTTTTTACCCATCAATCCAATGGAGGCCGCTTGATCAATCAATCCTTTTTGTCCCAATCGCTTGCTTCTTTTATCCATGAGAGCTTCCGAACCCATAAAAGTACCGGTGCCGGACATCAGCCCTCTGGCTCCTCCAAACAAAACTGCTCCCAAACCACTGCCCACACCCGTAAAAGTCATAGCCATACCGCCAGCTAAAAGGGCCCCCGAAGCGATTAACCGAGCTTTGGAATGCTTTTTCCACCATTGCTTAAACTTATCCATCCTAGTTTTATCGCCAATATCAGCTATGTTATCTATCTCTAATTCTTCTTTTTGCAAAAGTCTGACATACTCATTCAATAATTCTTCTTCAGTACATTCTCTCTCTGTTAATGCAACTACCTCTGATTGAAATTTTTCTAATTCAATTTTGATTAAATCTAATTTAGCTTTTTCATAACTTGCTTTTAATTGATCAAAATCTTCTTGTGAATCCTTTTTATATTTGCCAATAAACAATCTTCTTTTCTTACTAAAAGCATGGCCTTTTTCTTTTAAGGCCTTAAACCAACTTTCTCTAGCATTATTAAGCTGATTCTGCGACTGCTCAATTTCTTTTGACCAATCTCTTTCCGGCTCTTCTGGTTTTTCCACCGGCGCCGGCGCATCAACTGGTTTTTTAGGTATAAAATCTTCGGGTATTTCGTCCTTTGGTTTTAGCTTAATTGGTTTTTCAACTCCAGCCATTTCATCTTCCAACTCATAAATCTTATCTTCTGCCTCTTTCACGGCATCCTCAATAGCATCTGGCACCAAATAATCTTCCTCATCTTTAGAGCGATGTATCTTAGCTTCAGCATATTTGGGATTGCCTAAAAGTTCAGTTGCTTTTTGTAAAGCGGCTATTTTTAAATCCCGGTCAGCTGCTTGGACAGATTGATTAATTTGTTCAATTAAAGCTTTTAATTTATTAATCTCTAGCTTAATCTCAATTTTGCGTAATTTGCCTTCGGCATGCTCCACAGCATCTTCCAGAGCGTCTGGCACCAGATAATCCTCCTCATCTTTAGAACGATGTATCTTGGCTTCAGCGTATTTGGGACTTCCTAAAATATCTGCAGCTTTTTTAAGAGCCTCCATTTTTTTATCTCTATTAGCTGTTCGAACAGATTGATTAATATCGCTGATTAAATTTTTTAATTCACTAGCTTTTTTTTCAGTAATTTCATCAACTTTAATATTATCTACTGTTTTTTTGACTTGCTCAGGAGGTAAATCGCTTACTAAATCTTGCTTTTGATCTGGTACTTTATCCTCTTCAGATATTACTCTTTCTTTTTTCAAAGATGCTGATTTGGGTATTATATCTTCTGGCCTTCCCTTATCAGTCTCCCCAGCTTCATCTGCTTTAGGTTCAGTATAATCAACTAAATCTGGTTCTCTATGTGCATCTGATGATTCCTGTTCTTCTATGTGATGAATTAAAGCATCTATCTCCTCTGGGCTAAGAATCTTATGATCGCCATCGCCCTCCACAACTTCATTAATTTCACTCTTCGCTGAATCCGCCGTTTCCTGATCCGCTGTGATCGAATCAGGGTTGTCTTCATGCTCCTGAGTAAACTGACCGGTTTGGCTATTGATATGCTCTTTTGTTTTTGTTGCTATTAAATCCTCTATTTCTTCTTCTGAAAGAAACCTATCACTATCTTGAGGATCGCTGAAATCTGTTTCGTCTATTAAAGGTGTTGATTCGGATATTACAACTCTATCAATTTCACTTTTTGCTGAAGTTGCCTTTTCCTTAGCAGTTTCAACTGAAGCAGCTGCGTCTTTATTTTCTGCAGTAAATTTTTCAGTTTGGCTATTGATATGCTCTTTTGTTTCTGTTGCTGTTTCTACTACTATTTTATCAGATATTTCCTTCTTTTCTGCTACTTTAAAACTGGCCTCTACTATTTGACGCATTCTTTCTGGAGTAATGCTAGGGTCAATATTTCGTGAAAATAATACCTCTCCATCGGGGCCAGATTCTTCAACAACTAACTTATTACTCTCTCCCTCCTTATATAACATAATAAAAACCCTTTGAGATCCTATATCTATTAGGCCTAAGGTTGATATATCTGGAATATTTTTTGAAGTAACTGGCTCATCTAGCCAAGTAAGCTTATCTACTTCCTTAGTTTCTATAAAGGAATTAAATTTTTCTGTTATAATTCCCTGAATCGCTGCTAATGGAGTTTTTCTATCAATTTTGTCTGAAAATGAAATACCTTTGTTGCCAGCTCCAATTGATCTCACCTCTAAAATCTCCTCTGGTTTTCCATTTCGTTTTTTTAAAAAAATTTTTAACTCTTCAGGCCTGCCATTAACCTTCCCTTTGATTACACCTAAACATAATTCACCGTTTAATCTTCCTATTCTTTCATCTATATTTTCCTGCCACTCAACACCTATTACATCTATATCATCTGGTAATATAAAGTCTTTTTGAGAAATAGCCCCCTCTTGTTTTTTATTGCTCATATTATAATTGATTATGTATTTTATCTAGAATATCGTCTATTTTCTTTTTTTCAATAGACTTAATTTTAGCTTGAGTATTTTGACTAACTTCTGCTTTGAGCTTATTTAATTCAACTAAAAAATCACTATAAATCTCCTGAATTCTTTCAATTTTCTCTTTGTTAGTCATAGTAAAAACAATTATTTCTGACTAATAGCATCACGAACTTTAAGCATCTCTTCTTTAAGATCTTCGACAATTTTTTTATAAATACCGGCATAGTCCGGCACTTTAGCGGCAATAAATTTATTCATTTGCTCTGAATCGTTACCAGCTAATAATTTATCTAGTTCTTTTTTGTCCTCTTCGGGCAAACGATTTAAAATCACTCGGCTGAAACGGCTCTCAATCACTTCAATAATCTGCTGTTGTAAACCAGCTTTTTTGTCTTCAGACAAATTTTCTAAACCAAATTCTTTTAAAATGTCAAAACCTTCTACTTGTTGTGGCATAATTTTATTTTAATAATCTACTGCTATTATTATGTCACTATTTTACAAAAAAAACAACCCCATCTACCAAGCTTGGCCTAATAAAACGGGGTTGTTATTGTCAAGTGAGAACTTATTGTTAAGGTTTTCTGATGAAAAGATTTTCCGGCACAGTGATTTTAGTAGTCAACTGACCGGCTTGTACTTCCGCTATGATTAGCTTATAAGCTTCTTCGGGCGGAATACCAAAATATCCAGCCAAGACTTCCACTTTTTTCTGAATGGCTTTACCAGCTGCCTCGCCGAGAGCCGTATTAATATCAACTTGCCTTATGGCTCGTTTTAGCTCAATATCCTGTTGAGCTAAAATACGTAAACTCTCTTCAAAAGCTGTTTCTGGCGTTACGTCCATGATATGTAACTTGATTAATTCACAACCAGTAAATGTTAAAATATGCTTTACAATAGTTGGCACTTGAGGTGGAATCGCCACTCCATCAGGGTTAAAAAATTTAGGTGTCAAAACCTCATCAATCGTCAAGGCATTTAAAGTGCCAGCCAAGACAGCATCTATAGCTGCTAAAATAACCTGCGTGATCGTTTGACGATCATTAGTAGATAGACCTAAATATACTTTCGGATTAACTACAATTCTCCACATAGTCCGGTACCTCACCTTGACGGTAACGCCGGCTGGAGCTTCGACTAACTTGCCTTTGACTTCTGTTTCAAGTCCTCTGGTTGGCAGAAAATCCGTGATATGCTCTTCTTCAATCACATGGCACGGTAAAGATATTAGCCCAAAACCTGGAAACCATGATGGCAAACTGGCTATATTTAATCCATTGTCCATAAATTTATCAGCTATGACAGTTCTTGGATATAAAAACCATTTGCCTGAATATACTGGCTTATCAAACCAAGTGATAACCCAGATACGCCGAATCGGCACAATATGGACACAGCCAAGCAAATAAGCCACTATAGACAAGATAACAAAGAAGGCGCCTGATCCGAAGATACTTAATCCGAAGATAATCATTGTCGCTAGAGAAAATCCTAGCAATCCCGCTGATACGATCCCCTGCCAATTTTTATTATCATCAAATCTCTGTTCTTCATCAAGCCATCTCCGAAATATCCAGGCCCTATATAGCATGACAGCAGTTAGGGTTATGACAATGATTACGGACAATATACGTGCCAGAGGAATATTCGTCCATTGATAGTTACGAAAGGTAAAATAGCCTAGAAGGGCTAAGACTACTGCACTCACACAACCAATAATCCACCACTTACGCGAACTACTGGTCTGATTAGTGTTAGTATTAGTAGAGTTAAGAGCACTGAGGCCACTTTTAATTCCTTTAAATAGCCATTTTAGTACAGTAATCGAAATAACTACTGCAAGTATAACTATTCCTATTGCAATAATAATATCAATATTAGAGGACAAAAAGCCTTTAATATTGCCAAACAAATTGCTTGCAAAATTGCTTTGCATGATAATCTCCTTTTTCTATGATAATATTGTTATTTTCTCACTATTTCAAAGTACTTTAATTAAATATTATTAGATTATAGCATATTTTAAAAAAGTTGTCAAGTTTAAAACACCCTAAAAAATAGGGAAAAAGCTAAATTTCAGAACAAAAATAACCTATTTTTGATCGTTTTTATCCCCTATTTTTCTGTAGAGAAAATAAGAATAAACTATGCTACTTAACAAAAGACAAATAATAACAATAAAAAGCGGGCCAATCCAGCTGGGCGACAAAAAGGCAGAAATTATAAATAAAATACCTCCTAAAATAAAAGTCTTACCGCCAAAATCATGGGTCTTTTGCCAGACAACATCATTGGATAAAGTCCACGGCGTTCTAATGCCCAGAAACCAATTGGGTTTTATTTTTGTAAAATAAGCGCCCAGAAATATAAAAAGACAACCAACCAAGAAAGGCACTATTTGACCAATGGATAAATTAACGCCCGAATTTACCATAATCATAGCCCAAAATATCAAAGCAAAAAACAAAATAATCACTAGCTGAAAAATTTTATAAACACTCATAAATTCCGAATAGTTTCTTTTCTTTGGATCAATCTTTGGTAAAAATCTAAACAAAAGATACGTCAATAGAGCAACTGCCGGTATTAAAATCAACATACTGCTCCGACTGCCCCAACCGTCCGGCTGACCGCTAATATTCCAGTGCGTAATAATTTTTTCCGGCAAAGAGTCATAAAAATACCAAGAGCTAAGAGCCATTAATAAAACAACTACCAAAGAAATTAAATCCAATATTTTTTCTTTTTGTGTCATGCTTATGTTTTTAATTGATAAATATATATTTATTTTTGACAATAAGGACAAAATCTCGTTCCTCTGCCTCCTAAACTAATCTTTTTAATATTGGCCATACGGCAACGCAGACATTTTTTGTTTTCCCGGCCGTAAACTTTCAAATACTGCACAAAATTCCCTCGCTGATTATCAGAATCGCGATAATCGCTAAAAGTGGTTCCTTTTTTATGAATCGCTTTCATCATAATATACTGCGTTGCTTTATGCAAATTGATTATTTCTTGATTGGTTAGCGTATTTATTTTACGATTTGGTTTTATTTTGGCACGAAAGCAAATCTCATCAGCGTAAATATTACCAATGCCAGCAATAATCTGCTGATTTAACAGAAGCGGCTTTAGAACTCCTTTTCTTTTAGAAAGAATTTCTTTAAATTTATCTAAGCTAAAATTTTTACCTAAGGGTTCTGGACCGTACTTAGCAACAATTTTTTCTTTTTCCAAGTGACCAACAATTTTTAGATAACCGAATTGCCGCAAATCATTAAAAAATAAATGAGAATTGTCAATGAAGCTAAAAATAACATGAGAATACTGATTGGGCAACTGACCAGCTAAAGGAAAATTATGGCCACCAGCTATAATCTGATTCTGGCTAATATAAATCAACTGGCCGGTCATTTTTAAATGAATTAGCAAGAAATTCTCATCAGCTAAATTAAAAATTAAAAGCTTGCCTCGCCTGTCAATATTGATGATTTGATTATTCCTTAAAATATCCTGAAAATTTTTAGGCTTGTTTTTAACCAGTTTTGGCTTCAGGATTTTTATTTGTCTAATTGGTTTATGTAATATTTTATTGCTTAAACCAATTCTGATTGTCTCCACTTCTGGTAATTCCGGCATATTTCAATTATAAAACAAAAGACGCTGTTTAACCAGCGCCTTTTGGATATATAAACTAAATTTAAATCGTTGGAAAACCGGCCAAAATATCATCACTGACATTATAAATGGGTTGTCCGGCATACTTCTGTAATTCTGTTAAAGATTTAATGTGTTTCTTCTGGCCATTTTTAATAACATAAACCTTTTTATCATTACCGCGTAGCAGACTGCCGTTACCGTAAACTTTTGCTCCAGCAACCTGTGGACTCATTTTTTCTTCTCTAACAACTGGCTTACCGGCTGGATAAAGATCCAAAACAGATTGGAGCACATTATAAATTCTTCTATTTTGATAACTCATCAATAAAGACAAAGTAGAGATATGATGTCTTTGACTGTTTTCAATAAGATAAACTCTTGGATCACACTGCTCACGTATAAAAGTGCCATCCGGAAATTCGGTCACACCCTCAATATCTGGATCAGGACCATGAGATCCACTAGGTCTAATACAAATTGACTCTTTAATACCTAATACTTGCCCACAATTATTATTAGTAGTAAAACTTGCTTCTGGACTAGAAATTACTGAATTACCATCTTCCATTTTTATTTGATAATAATATGTAGTGCCTTCTGTTAGGCCTGGTAGATTAATAGTATGATTGGTCTTCTTAACATAATCTTTATACTCAAAGTCATAGTTGCCAGATTCAGTGCCATAAACAATCCAAGATACTGAAGATTTAGAGGTCAACCAAGTTAAATCAGCATTAGTGCATTGAGGACCAACTTGAATATTACTAATTCTACTGATGGAGCCGCCGCCTCCGCCGCCTCCGCCGCCTCCGCCGGATGATTCATTAGTACACTGGGCACTACAACCGTCGCCATTTATGTTATTGCCATCGTCACATTCCTCACCATCGTCTATATTACCATCTCCACAATAAGGTTCAGACGGATTTCCTTCAATAGTACACTGGGCGCTGCAACCATCGCCATCAATGGTATTACCGTCGTCACATTCCTCACCATCGTCTAAAATTCCATCACCGCAGTAAGGTTCTGGTTCTTGACAGTCTTCAATGATTGACCAATTGGAATAAAAACCATCATCAGCTAAACTGGTGGTTAACCAAAATAATGCTTTTGGGGCACCTGTAGGATCAAGTAAAACTTCATCATTGCCTGGATTTTTAGCCCAAGTGCCATCAAAGCCATTTTCCAAATCATTGGCAAATGGATAACCAATATCTGGATCATTAACTACACTATCAATGGTAGCATTATAAAATTCTATTTCTCCGTGGATATGTTCTTTATTATAATTTAGTCTGCTGCCATGCATTACTGCTCGAATACCCATGTCTTCTGTCCTCTGAATAGCCAGACCAGGCACATCTTCATAACTAGCAATATCCGGATCAACAAAATAATTACCATTTAAATATAAAGGGAACCAGGCTCCAGCAGGAATCATATTTAAATAAGAGCCTAGATAAATATTATCTGTCATATTACCCTCATCATTAAAATTGTCTACCTCATAAGGATTCACTCTGGCTAAAACCAAATCACTACACTGTGTTTGTTCGACCCATTGGCATTGTTCAGTACAAAGATCTATGCCATTGCTATCAACATCGCCATCACATTGCTCCCATTCTGGATCAACTTGACCATCACCACAATAAGGTGCTTCATAACAATCTTCAATAATGTCCCAACTAGCATAATAGCCGTCATCAGCAATAGTAGTGGTCATCCAGAAGAATGACTGATTATCACTAGGTAATTCAAACCAGACTTCGTCTTGTTCTGGTTGATAATCCATATCACCATCATATCCATTTTCTAAATCATTGGGATTTGGATAATCATTTGATGGATCACTAAATTTATTATTTCTAACGGCATTATAAAATTCTATATTACCGTGAATATGCTCCTTGTCTCCGTGGTGGGTACCCATTTCTTTAGACAATCTGTCTATACTCTA
>PCWQ01000021.1:775-1945 GCA_002787405.1 Candidatus Komeilibacteria bacterium CG11_big_fil_rev_8_21_14_0_20_36_20 | reverse complement strand
CCAGCTGGAACAGGGTATATGGAAAAAAAATAAAGAATGATTTCGATAAAAAACGCTCCGATGAAAATTGGGGCGTTTTTTGATTTTGTGGTATAATATCCAAGTAGATTATTATTTTAATTTAATTATAAATCTATAGAACAAAAACCAACACAAAATAAAAAGGGGATAGGATGTTGCAAAATTTTTCTAATAATAATTTTTGTTATGGTACTGCTGGTGGGTGGTATTATTTTTTATTTAACGGCTGGAATGCGCCAATCAGACGAGAAAGTTTTGAAAACCTATCAACCTTCTTCCGAAATAATCGAAATAGTCGAAAAAAATGCTTTGACGGACAAAGGAAAGGCGATACTTTACAGGTCGGAACCAGAATTGGTTGATGGAGAAACATTCAGGAAATATTGTTTCGCTAATGGAGTGGAGGCGCTGGCCTGTAATGCTCCCAAGCCAGGCGGAGGGCCTTTTGGGGGACGAAAGGTTTTTCTTCTGAAAATAGACGATTAAAGTGTCCTCCTTTGTTAAGACAGTAAAAGAGGTTGCATTTGTTAGATTTTTTAAAAATTACTTTGTTAAATATATTTGCTCCGGGGTTTTGTAATCGAGCGACTGGTGTTTTCTGCGCTGGTTGTAAAACTCGATGTATTTTCCGATGCCAATTTTAGCTTCTGTATAATCCGCGTAATCATTCAGATAAATATTTTCATACTTTAGCGTTCTCCAAAATCTTTCCGTAAAAATATTATCCATGCAGCGTCCGCGCCCATCCATGCTGACTTGTATCTGCTTTTCTTCCAGTATACCAACGTAAGCCTTGTCCGTAAACTGCACACCCTGGTCGCTGTTGTGGATGTTGGGCAGATTGATAGCCAGCGCGCAGTTTAATGCGTCAATACAGAAACTGGTTTCCATGGTAATCGAGAGTTTCCAAGAAATGATGTAGCGGCTGAACCAATCAATTATCACCGTGAGGTAGATGAATCCGCATTTCAATCTGATGTAGGTGATGTCAGTGCCCCAGACATGATTGGGAAAAGCGATTTCCAATCCTTTGAGCAAATATGGGAATTTCTTGTGCTCTTTGTTGCTCGGACTGGTATTGGGCTTTTTCTTGGGATAAACGGCCTCCAGACCCATAATTTTCATCAGAGAGATGGTTCTTTTCCGGCC
>PCWQ01000021.1:502-715 GCA_002787405.1 Candidatus Komeilibacteria bacterium CG11_big_fil_rev_8_21_14_0_20_36_20 | reverse complement strand
TTTTTGAGCCAGGAAAGTTCAATATCCCGTTGTCCGATGGTTTTGTACAATTCTTCAATGATCCGGTCTTTACTGTAGTTTTCTTTTTTTCGCTTGTCCGCAAAAAGTCCGGGCGCTTCATCTTCAATCAGTTTTTTCCACTTTCCGATTTGCACCGCGTGCACTTCATGCATGCTGGATAACTTCGAAAGTGGTTCACCCTTAATGGCTGAA
>PCWQ01000021.1:0-442 GCA_002787405.1 Candidatus Komeilibacteria bacterium CG11_big_fil_rev_8_21_14_0_20_36_20 | reverse complement strand
GGCGTGTATGTTTTTTTCATACTTGCAGTCTAGCACATGCAACAACTATACCTGTCTGAATTTGCGGGGACATTATAGTGCCCCAATGACTTGTTTAGGGAAATAAAGGCGTATGTTGTTGATTATGAAGAAGAAAGAAAGAGATATGAAGAAACAAGAAAAAAAGAAGATCCAGAAATGCAAGAAATGGAAGATGTCTTGACTAAATTTATAGGAATGTGTGAAGGCAATAAGAAAGCTATGAGTGATCAATTTGAAAATGACTTATCTGTCACTATGGATATAAGTAATTTTTCCGTATTGCAATGTCTGCTATGTCAAACAAAATTAAAAAAAGTAGCAGAAAGCAAAAAAGTTTAATTGAAATAGAATCGAAATTATTAACCGGGGTTGTCACTATAGGCTCTCCGGCTTTTTATTTGACAATTTTCGGCTTTGTATA
>PCWQ01000017.1:495-1571 GCA_002787405.1 Candidatus Komeilibacteria bacterium CG11_big_fil_rev_8_21_14_0_20_36_20 | reverse complement strand
GTTTTTCTTTAGTCAGCGCCGGCAATTTAATATTAATTTCTTTTTTCGGTCTTTTAGGCAGGACGGCATAGTCTAAATAATATTCCCTTAAGCGCAATTTGATTCTGTCGTCCAGATGTTCTTCGACAACTACCTTATCTTTTTTGTAAACGGTCGTGGGCTGCTCTCGCTTCAGTTGAAAAAAATTGTTTTTGAACATTACCGTATAATCGTTGTTGACTTTCCGTTCGTTCTGCACTGAAAATATCTGTGGCAGTTTTTCTTTCGTCTGTCTACCTAATCGCTTATGCAGGTCTTTCTTTCGGTTCGGCGCAACCGCGAACTTGGCGTTGAATTTGGGAATGAATGCTTCCAGAAATTTGTTGGCTTCTGCCATAGTTGTAATGCCGGCTAACCGCAGTTCCTTAACCAGCCTGTCCTGCAGAGTTTCAAACATTCTTTCCACTCGTCCTTTGGCCTGCGGGCTGTGGGCAGTTATCGGATTGACGCCTATCTGCTTCATAGCCCGTTCAAACTGGGTAATCATATCTGCATTGTCGGTGGCGTTTTTATGGTTGATTTTGTAGGTGGAGAACTTATCCAAATAAACAGACAAAGGTAAACCGTTTTTCTCAAAATACTCCGTCCAGAATTTGAATACCGCTATTGTGCTTTCATTGATGTCAAATTTCGCGTGGGTTATCGTTCCCTTAGCGTCATCAACCGACAAGAGCAAACAACTTTCTTCTTCGCCGAACCAGACATGATACGAGCCGTCAAATTGCTCCATTTCGCCGAAATTGTCTTTTCGCGCCCGCCAGACATGCCACTTGCCTGACTGCTTCCTTGGTTTGGGCTTCCACAGTTTTAAGTCCGTCATCAGGCTGCGAACCTTTTCTTTGCTAATGTTGAGGCCGTGGTTTTCATCCAGTTTCTCCGCGGCGAAAGTCGGGGCGCAGAAATAATATTTTTCTTTTAAATGTTTCTTTGCCTGTTCTACGGTTTTTAAATCAAGCGCTCGGTTGCCCGTCCGGCCCCGGCTCTTGTGGATTAGGCCTTTGGGTCCGTTTTCAACAACTTCGGATTTTAACCTTTTA
>PCWQ01000017.1:251-413 GCA_002787405.1 Candidatus Komeilibacteria bacterium CG11_big_fil_rev_8_21_14_0_20_36_20 | reverse complement strand
TAATATTATCTAAGCCATTATGGCACAAAATTAGCAGGTATGACATTTCTATATGGCTGTACTATGACATTATCATGTTGCTACGACACTTTTTTATAAAATGTTGACATATTTATTTCGTATGATAATATATTAATATTATGAATATAAAAATTAACCATT
>PCWQ01000017.1:0-147 GCA_002787405.1 Candidatus Komeilibacteria bacterium CG11_big_fil_rev_8_21_14_0_20_36_20 | reverse complement strand
TTTGCCACCCTGTCGGTGGTTTTTTTGTTCTTTTCATACTTAATCATAGTCGCTATCAGTATGTGAAATTTGCATGTTGGTAGCGGCTATGATTAGCTGATATATTTAACCACGAAAAAAGAAAGGAGTAAGATCATGTTAAAGACG